>JAGBGE010000007.1 GCA_017936125.1 Clostridia bacterium | reverse complement strand
GGATGAAAAACCGATTACAGCCAGACAGTGCATTAAGGCTCTCGCGCAAGTAGGTATAGCAAAACCACAATATATTCCGAGAATATTATCATGTTTGCATAGGGCAGATTTATCGAAATATAAAGATAGTATGCGTCCGTTAATTGAAAAGGATATAGCAGAAACAGAAAAAATACTGACAGCTTCTGACTGATAAGCAAAGCAAATTTCAGTTTGACTGAGCGACAAATTCCAATTTGTCGAGTGCACAGTTGGTGTACTTTTAGTCGTTCTTACCCCACTTTACGCACCTTTTGGTCGCTCTTTCACAGGAAAAAAGCACTCGCGTAAGCAAGTGCTTTTTTTCAACTAAATCCGTCTTTACAGACGGGATAAATCCTACTAACATAGGATTAAATCACTTTGTGATGAAATCCGACTTCGTCGGGATAAAGAGGACGGATTTAATTTCATCTGAAGCCGCAGGCTGAAGATTTCATCCGAACAAGGTGAGGATTTCATCGTGCGCTGCACGATTTCATTACACAGTATTTCTCGCATTCGGTCGCATCGTCGAATTTCTATTTTTTGGGCAAAAGTATTGACAACCAAAAGTTACGGTGCTAAAATGAGTGTATAATAACAATGAAAGGTGGTATTTGTATGAAAAAAATTCTTGCTTTGCTTTTAATCTTCGTTATAACTTTGGGTATGACCGGCTGCGGATGGCTGTTTGGCGGAAGTGATTACGATTTTTCCTATGCTTCGCCTGAACAGTATTCATCAGGAAATACCACGCTAGAGGACGCATCAAAGCTTGCCAAAATCCATTTATCCTGGTATTCGGGCAACGTTACGATAGAAACGCATGATTCTCCCTCTTTGATAATAGAGGAAACTGCCAGCGGTGTGAGCGACGATGCGCACAAGGTGCATTACTCCTATCAGTCCCTCGGTGACGGCGACGTTTTGTTCGTTGCATTCGGAGAGAGTGGCGTAAAGAATTACGACGGTATGAAAAAGGACCTCAAAATAACCCTGCCGCAGAATGACGATTATTACCTCGGCGTTACGAGTGACAGCGCAAATATAAGTATTGATTTCGGCACCTATGAAAACACTCTTGATAAGCTGAGCATTACGACAAACTGCGGTGCAGTTCGTGCTAGCATAGACAGCGCAAAAACCGTGCAGATTGCAGGATATAACGACGATATCGGCTCGAGCGAGAACAGAATCTATGAGTTAAACGCAAAGGGTGCAGTTTACTCTCTCGGTCTGAATTCCAGCTATGCAAAGGTGGCGTTCAGTGCAGAAGAGGTTGGCGGTATGGACACCGTCGGCTCTGTTTATAACGAAACTCATTTCATCGTAAATAAGGCAAACGTAGTAAAAATTTCCTGCACCAAGGGCACAACCTTTATCAAGGTGAATGAGTTCAATTCTATGGACCTTACGATGTGCGAGAAGCCTGTCTATATCAGCATTCCGCAGGATAGCGAGTTCACGCTTAATAAAACGCTCGAAAAGGCGTTTGACGATGAATTGGTCAGCGACATTATAGACATCGGATTTGACGGGGCAGAGAAGGTAAGCGACAATAAGTACACCGTTGGTAGCGGAAAGTGCGCTATCAATATTCTGACTCACAACGAAATCCATATAAATCCCATAGAGGAATAATTTCTCAGCCGCTACTTTCGTGGCGGCTTTTTTTCTGGCTTTTTTGACTTAATATATTTCATTGACTTTTAATATATTTTATGTTATAATACAGATTGGAAAATAATTCTAGATAAAATGTAATCAAGGGTTTACAAATATGCACTTTAACTGTCCGAAATGCCAGGGAAAACTGAATATTCTTGACTCAAGCTGCGTGTGCGGAGAGGGACATTCCTTCGACAGAGCGCGCGGTGGGTACTATAATCTTCTGCTCGGCAGCTCACGCGGAACGCATGGTGATAACAGAAAAATGGTGCTCGCACGACGCACGTTTCTGGCGAGTGGCTTCTACGAGCCGCTTGCAAGGCAGCTTGCCGCCAAGGTCACCGAGTATACAGCACCCGGCGCGGCTCTGCTCGATGCGGGCGCGGGCGAGGGGTACTATACCGATATAATCGAGCGCGCGATTATGGCTCGCGATATGACGAGCGACGTATCGGCTTTTGATATATCGAAGGATGCGGTGCGTGAGATTTGCAAGAAGAACCCACGCATATCCGCGGTTGTCGCAGGCTCTTACCATATGCCCGTTCCCGACGGTGAGTTTGATACGGTGATTAACACCTTCTCTCCTCTCGCTCTGTCGGAAACTGCGAGAGTATTGAAGCGCGGTGGCATATTTATAATGGCAATTCCGGGTGAGGAGCATCTTTTTGACCTTAAGAAAGTGATATACGACACTCCGTACAGGAATACGGTTGCCGACTCGGCTCTCGAGGGCTTTGAGCTTCTTTCCGACGAGCCGCTTACGTACAATATCTATCTTGACAATCCTATCCACGTATATAATCTCTTTATGATGACGCCCTACGCTTATCGCACGAACGCTACGGGAAGGGAGAGAGTTATGGCGCTTTCGAGCCTCAAGTGCAAGATAGATTTTCGCATTTTCGTATACAGGAGGATATAGCAATGGACCTGACGCACGGAAAATATCTCGGCGTTGACTACGGTGACAAGCGCACAGGGCTTGCCGAATGCGATATGTCGGGTATGCTCGCCAGCGGAATATGCACTATCTCCGAGGGCGGAATGCGCAAGACTGCCGAGAGAGTGGCGAGGGAAGCCGAGTCGCGCTCCTGCAAGAGAATTATAATCGGACTACCTAAGAATATGGACGGCTCGGAGGGCGAGCGCACCGAGGTTATCCGCGCGTTCGCGGCTCTCGTTGCCGAGTACACGGCTATTCCAATCGACTTTTACGACGAGCGAATGACTACTATGGTCGCCTACCGCTTCCTCGGTGAGACGGGTACTTACGGCAAAAAGCGCAAGAACGCCGTAGACACCCTCTCGGCAGAGATAATACTCCAGAATTACATTGACCGTGAGCGCGCGGCAAGGAGATAGTATGAAAAAGAAGGTTTTGATAATATATACGGGCGGCACGATAGGAATGAAGCGCACCGACAAGGGATATGCGCCCTCACGCTTTCTCGGTGAGGCTATCGCGGCTATCCCCGATATGCAGAGCGAGAATGCGCCTCTGTGGCAGCTCTATGAGATGTCACCGCTGCTCGACTCCTCTGACATCACCGTCAAGGAGTGGAACAAGATTGCAGGCGTGATTTACGATAATTACAAGGATTTTGACGGCTTTGTGGTGCTTCACGGCACGGATACGATGGCGTACACCGCCTCGGCACTCTCCTTTATTCTCGAGGGACTCGACAAGCCGGTTGTGCTCACGGGCTCGCAGATTCCCTTGTCCGAGATTCGCAGCGACGGCAGGGATAACCTAGTCACCTCGCTTCTTATCGCGGCAGATGGCGTGGCGAGAGAGGTCTGTCTCTACTTCAGCGGCAAGCTCCTGCGCGGTAATCGCGCGGTAAAGATGAGCGCTGACGACCTCGTCGCATTCGATTCTCCCAATTATCCGCACCTTGCCGACGTCGGCATAGCGATAAAGTATAACTATTCCGCCATTGGCTCTGGCTCTGGCGGAGAGCTCGTCTTGCGCTCGCTTTCGGAAGTGCCGATTGGCGTGCTAAAGGTGTTCCCGGGCATACAGTTCGGACTCTTTGAGTCGATAATGACCGAGAAGCTCTCGGGCATAGTGCTTGAGACCTTCGGCGCGGGAAATATTCCATCTGACTCCGGTTCGCTGATACCGATAATCTCGCGCGCGTTCGAGTCGGGCTCTGTCGTGACGGTCTGCTCGCAGTGTCCGTCGGGAACGGTAACGCTCGGCGCATATGAAACAAGCTCTGCACTCAAGGCGGCAGGTGCTGTCAGCGGCGCTGATATGACCACCGAGGCAGCGGTAGCGAAGCTTTATTATCTCTTTAGCCTTGGCATTTCCAAGGACGAAATCAAGGAGAAAATGGAACAGAACCTGCGTGGCGAGATGAGTGCTATTCGCGCGTGAAAAATACCGAAAACAGTCGGAAAATCTCGCGTTAATCTTTGAAAAATCATATTTTTGGCAAGAAAAAGCCCCAAAAAGCATATAATCTCTCGGGGGTGATGCATTATAAAAAGGCTGGTAATATTTACTCTGATTCTGGCTCTTTCACTATCGGTGCTCGTGTCCTGTGAGACAGAGCAGAGCGCTGACGGGATATTGCGTGAATTTATATCGACTTATGGCGCTGAGGGCGTGATTTACTCCTCGGAACGCACCGAGGGTGAGGTCGGCTATCTGCCGAAAGAGACTCTCTCGAAAATCTATATTTACAGCGGTAGATTCCCGGAGAACTACGCAATTTTCCTCAACTCTCACGCCGGCTACGGCTCGGAGTGCGGAGTTTTCGTCTGTGACGATGCTGATATGCGACTCTCGGTCGAGGAGATGTGCCTTGAGCGCATCAGGCTGCTCTCGGGCGGTGAGAATGCGTTCGTCACGAGGTCGGGGAATACCGTTTTCTACTCCACTATGCAGAATCGGGGCAGGGCAGAGGAAATTTTCAAGAAAATTATAAAATAAGGAATGATAAAATGATACAGGAAGTAATACTTTGTAAATTCGGCGAGGTTGTTCTCAAGGGCGCGAATCGCCAGAGCTTTGAGTCTGCGCTTATCAAGGAGCTGCGCCGCAGAGCCAGCCCCTACGGCGCTTTCAAAATATATTTCAAGCAGTCGACCGTTTACGTAGAGCCTCAGGACGATTTCTGCGATATGGACGGTATGTACGAGGCTGCGAAAAAGGTCTTTGGCATCGTCGGTGTTAACCGCGCGGCAGTCTGCGAGAAGAATATGGAGAGCATTGCGGCAATCGCGCGTGAATATCTGCCCGAGAAGCTCGCGGGCAAGCGTACCTTCAAGGTCGAGGCGAAGCGCTCTGATAAGCGCTTTCCGCTTGGCTCGATAGAGATTTCGCGTGAGATTGGCGGAGTTATTCTCTCCTGCGTTCGCGGAATCAAGGTTGACGTCAAGAATCCCGAGGTCACCGTTACCGTAGAGGTGCGCGATGAGTACGCCTACGTCAGAGCAGGTCAGGAGCCGGGCGCGGGCGGTCTGCCGCTTCGCTCTGCCGGCAGAGGTCTGCTTCTGCTCTCGGGCGGTATAGATTCGCCCGTCGCGGGCTGTATGATGGCGAAGCGCGGTATGGAGATTGAGGCGCTTCACTTCGAGTCATTCCCCTACACCTCGGAGAGAGCAAAGGAAAAGGTAATGCAGCTTGCGCAGGAGATGTGCGAATACTGCGCGAAAATGCACGTACACGTCATCTCGCTCACTCACATTCAGGAGGAGCTTCGTGACAACTGCCAGGAGGACTACTTCACTATACTTCTTCGTATCTTTATGATGCGTCTTGCCGAGAGATGCGCAAGGCAGTATAAGTGTCACGCGCTCATCACGGGCGAGAGTCTTGGTCAGGTTGCCTCGCAGACTCTTGCGGCAATCGAGGTCACCGATTCGGTGGTGAATCTCCCCGTTTTCCGTCCCTGCATCGGACTTGACAAGAACGAGATTATAATTCAGGCACGCCACTACGGCACCTTTGAAACCTCGATTTTACCCTTCGAGGATTGCTGTACGGTATTTACTCCAAGACACCCGAAAACGCAGCCGAGAATCGACGACGTAATGCGTGAGCTTGCGAAGGTTGACGTCGAGGCGTTGCTTGACGAGGCGTACGAAAGTATGACAACCGAAACCAAGCTCGTATATCCGGAATACCGCTAAAGCATACATTTTGACAATAAAAGTTGACAAAAACCGCCATTTTCGCAAGAAAACGGCGGTTTTAATATTGTATTAAAGATTAAAAATGATGTTTATAATTTTGAATTTCTAATTCTTGATTTCAAATTTACTTCACTATCTCAACCTTGATGGTATTGGTATTTCCTCTCGGGCCGCCTATCATACCGCCCGTCATAACGACGTTATCACCGGGCGCGAGGCGGAGAACCTCTTTCGCCTTCTTAAGCGCATTGTAGAACATAACCTCGTTGGAGTCAAAGGTCTCTGTGAGAACGGGAAGTACACCCCAGCTGAGATTCAGCTTGCGGAGCGCCTTCTCCGAGGTCGTAAGACCGATAATATCAATAGCGCATCTGAAGCGGCTCACCATTCGCGCAGTCATACCGCTGACAGAGTTGACCACGATGCACTTCGCGCCAACGTCGATAGCCATAGCGCAGGTCGCGTGCGAAACCGCGTCGGTGTTGTTACGCATCTTGAAGTTGGTGCTTCTAAACCACTCCTTATAGTCGATTCCGCCCTCGGTGAACTCGCAGATATCCGACATATAGCGCACAGCCTCTGCGGGATGCTCGCCCATAGCCGTCTCACCCGAGAGCATAACCGCGCTGGAGCCGTCGTAAACGGCATTTGCAACGTCGGAAATTTCCGCGCGTGTGGGACGCGGATTGCTTATCATAGACTCGAGCATCTCGGTCGCGGTGATAACTCGCTTGCCGAGAAGTCGGCACTTCTTGATAAGATACTTCTGCACCGCGGGCACCTCGACGAAGGGAATTTCGACTCCGAGGTCGCCTCTCGCGACCATAACGCCATCGGCAATCTTGCAGATTTCTTCAATATTATCAACGCCTGCACGGTTTTCTATCTTCGCGATAACGTCGATATCCTCACCACCGTTAGCATCGAGGAACTCACGCACCGCGCGTATATCCGCCTCGCAGGAAATGAATGAAGCGGCAACAAAGTCAACGTCGTTCTCAATGCCAAAGAGCAGATCCGCGCGGTCTGCGTCGGAGAGATACTCCTGACCGAGCGTCTTGCCGGGGAAGTTCATGCTCTTGCTGTTGGAGAGCACACCGCCGCTGATAACCTTGCATCTTGCATTCGTACCCTCGATAGCGACAACCTCGAAGATAACAAGACCGTTGTTGAGAAGAATTCTGTCGCCGACGTTCAGCTCCTCGATAAGACTCTTGTAGGTAACGGAGACTCTCGTCCGGTCACCGATAATATCGTCGGTTGTGAATGTGAATTCGTCACCGTCGGCAAGCTCGATTTTGCCATTCTCGAAGGTCTTGATTCTATATTCGGGGCCCTTGGTGTCGAGCATAATCGCTATGGGGAGACCGAGCTTTTCACGAACACGCTTGATGAGGTCGATTTTCTCCTTATGTCCCTCGTGAGTGCCGTGCGAGAAATTCAGTCTTGCGACGTTCATACCCGAGCGACACATTCTGGTGAGAATTTCCTCGTTCTCCGATGCCGGGCCTATTGTACAAATAATTTTGGTCTTGCGCATAATCTATATCCTTTTCTATTGTTAATCAAAATTTATCTTATGGTTAATGTCGGGAAATATACTTTATTGGGGTAAAAATGCGATTTTTGACAATTAAACTTTGCATTTCGCGTCAAAATATCAAAATCCCATTCCTGCAAGCTCCTCGCAGACGCTCTTGTAGAACTCGTAGATTTTCTCTTTCTGACTCTTTTTTGAGAATATATCTATAATCTGCACGTGCGATACGGGAATGTCAAGACACTTGCCGCGATAGTTGCCGAATTTGCTCGACTCCTCGCTTACAAGTCCGTCGTTTTCGGGAAGCTCAAAGTGCTTCTGCATCTTCATCGGCAGAGCCATAACGAAGCAGTCACGCACCTTGTCAATGCTCGACGAGTAGCTCTGGCAGTAGACCTTGTGGGAGAAGCGAAGCGTCTCCTCGCTTTCATCTCTTGCGCGCAGCTGGTCGCAGGCGGTTACAGCGTCGGGGTGCTTGTCGCCTAAGGCTATCTTATAAAAGGTATTGATGAAGAATGCAAAATAGCGCTTCAGCCACATAGGCAGCTTCCAGATCCACGAGGCGATTATAGAGCCCTTGTGCGGAGTGCAAAGGGTAGTCAGCGATGCGACCTTGTCCTCCATTCCTAGCTCGGTTATCATATATTTTGAGTCAAGTCCGCCCTTGGAATGCGCGATGATATTTACCTTTTCCGCGCCCGTCTCGGCAAGCACGCGCTCGATAAAGCTTTTTAACTGCTCTGCGTTGCTCTCAATAGTGCCGAAGCCGTCGGTGTCGGCAATATGCACCGAGTTGCCCTCGTTGGCAAGAACGTCGCCGATTTTGCCAAAAGCGTTCATTATTCTCACCTGCTTTGCCGCAATTCCGTGCGCCATAACAATTGGATATTTGGTTGCCAGAAGCCTCGCCTTCTTTCTCGTTAAGTGTTAATTCTCATATATTGTAGCACAAAACGCGACAAAAGGCAAGTGAAAACAAAATAAAGTCGGGGAAGGGAGAAAAAATATTCTTTGGAACAAAATTTGTGAAAAGTCTTGACAAACGTGGATAAAGTTGTTATAATGTTATGGCAAGTTAATAAACGAGCTTCACACGGAGATGTACTCAAGTGGTGAAGAGGCGCCCCTGCTAAGGGTGTAGGTCGGGCAACCGGCGCAAGAGTTCAAATCTCTTCATCTCCGCCAAAGATACGGAAGGTTCTTTCGAGCCTTCCGCTTTTTTATTTTTGCAAAAATATATTACAAAATTGTAAAATTTTATTTTAATTTATAAGTCAAATTGTGCATATTGTACATTATTCTAAATAATTTTCTCCATATTTGTCAATTTACAAATTATACTACACTATGTTAAAATATAAGTAGCAAATATTAAAATAAATCCAAAAGGAGAAAAACAGCATGAGAAACATTACTAAACTTTTAGCACTTTGCCTTATGGTTTGTGTTATGGTAGCTCTTTCTGCTTGCGTTTTCGGAGAAACACATACTTTCTCTGAGGATTGGCAGAACGACGCCGAGAACCATTGGCATGCTTGCACCGATGAGGGCTGCGAGGAGAAATCCGATGTAGCGGCTCATACATACGGTGAGGGCGCAGTGACTACTCCGGCAACCGAGGACAGTGAGGGTGTTATGACCTACACCTGTACCGTCTGCGGTTATGAAAAGACCGAGGCGATTGACAAGCTCGCTCACACCCACACCGAAGAAACCATTCCCGGTAAGGCAGCGACCTGTACCGAAAAGGGTCTTACTGACGGTAAGAAGTGCTCGACTTGCGGCGAGATACTCGTAGCGCAGGAAGAAATCGCAGCACTTGGACACACCGAGGAAACTATTCCCGGCAAGGCAGCGACCTGTACTGAAAAGGGTCTCACCGACGGTAAGAAGTGTACTGTATGTAAGACCGTTACCGTAGAGCAGACCGAGATCGCAGCAAAGGGTCACACCGACGCAAACAATGACTACGTTTGTGACGACTGTAAGGCAGACCTTTGCACCTCTCACACTCCCGCAGAGGCGGTAAAGGAGAACGTTGTAGAGGCTACCTGTACCGAGGCAGGCTCTTACGAGAGCGTAGTTAAGTGCTCTGTATGCGGCGAGGAAATAAGCAGAGAAACCGTAACTGTTGGTGCTCTCGGTCATACTGAAGCAGCAGCGGTTGAAGAAAACCGTACCGAGTCTACCTGTAAGGTAGCCGGCTCTTATGACAGCGTAGTTTACTGCTCCGTATGTAAGGCAGAGGTAAAGAGAAATACCGTTGCTCTTGAGCTCAAGGAGCACTCTCCCGCAGCAGCGGTTGAAGAAAACCGTACCGAGTCTACCTGTAAGGTAGCCGGCTCTTATGATAGCGTAGTTTACTGCTCCGCTTGCGGCGATGAGCTTGACAGAGATACCGTAGCTCTCGAGCTTGCACAGCACTCTCCCGCAGCAGCCGTTGAGGAGAACCGTACCGAGTCTACCTGTAAGGTAGCGGGCTCTTACCAGTCCGTAGTTTACTGCTCGGTTTGTAACGATGAGCTTAAGAGAGATACCGTTGCTCTTGAGCTTGCTGATCACACTCCCGCAGAGGCGGTTAAGGAAAACGAGGTTAAGGCTACCTGCACGGCAGAAGGCTCTTACAACCTTGTAGTTTACTGCTCTGTATGTAACGCAAAGATTTCCAGCGAAGCAAAGACCGAGGAAAAGCTTGATCACGATACCGAGCTTGCTTACACCGACGCCAGCGGTCACTGGTATGATTGTAAGAACTGTGATTACGTGAGTGAAAAGATTGCTCACTCCGCAGCTAGCGAGGGCGTATGCACTTGCGGCTACACCTGTGCGACCAAGTGCGAAATCTGTGGTAGCTGCGCAGACGAGGATTGCACCGTTTGCTCTAACAAGTGCGCATTCCTTGACACGAGCAAGATAATGTCCTTCGCACCTAATACCGTATTCGGAAAGGCTGAGGGACCCGACGGTAAGGCACCCGGCTCCGATGGCGCATATCTTACCGATGAATCCATCGTTGCAGAGCATATTACACTTGCTGACGGCAAGTATGCTACCAAGTTTACTTTGCCTAACGCCGTTGCTGCTCACACCGGTGTAGCGCTCAGAATTGACGGTAATAATTATCAGGCTCCCGGCTTGGCAGGCTACAACTGTGCTATTCCTATGATTGCTAACGTAGTTAACCCCATAAGAATGTACTTCACCAACAACGGTACTACTTCCGTTACCTTCAAGTACAGCCTTATCGACTACTACTACGACAAGGGCGCTGTTGAGCTTACTCTTGCGGCAGGCGAGTCCAAGACTGTTATTCTTAACGCATTGTTCGATAAAAATTCCGTTGGTCTCAACCACCAGGTAATATTCCCGAACGGCGCTGAAGCAGGCGCGTCTCTTACCGTAAGAGGCGAGTTCGTTGCTAACGATAACTTCAATAGCATTACCGTTGCTACTCCTGCAAACCAGCTCAGATTCGGTGTTGGCGAGCAGTTCAACACTGAAGGTCTTGTTCTCAAGGCTAACGGAACCGATTTTACCAGAGTATATATTTCGGATAATTACATTACCAATTATGACGGCCACACCTTCACCGCTGACGATATCGGCACTAAGACCGTATTCGTTATGTTCGGTGGTAAGGCTGTAGCATACACCATCACCGTTGATGCTCACGAGCACAACGTTGTATTCGTTCCCGAATCTGCTCCCGTAGCTTGCGTAAGCGACGGTGTTGCGGCTCACTATACTTGTACGGTAGACGGCTGTGGCCTCTACTTCGGCGATGAGTACGGTAACGAGATTATCGACGCTCCCGCAACCGTATCCTGCCATACCGCAGGTACTGCGGCAACTCTTCCCGGTACCGCATTGACTTGTGGCGGCTGCGGCGCGGTTATGGGTCTTAAGCCTATGGATAACTGGGTATACTTCACTCTTACAACTCAGACCAGCAAGATCGGCTCTAACATCAAGAACGGCAAGGTTGAGCACGCTGACGTTGAGGGTATGCCCGGCACTAAGTTCTATGTTGGCGCAGGCACCATCGGCGCTACCAATGAGAGCGAATTCTATCTCAAGATGAGCTCTAACGATTCCGGCTACCAGACGGTTATTCCTAACCTCAGTCAGAATGCTGCTTCCGGTGCGCTTAGAACTGTTATCCTCTTCTACAAGAACTACAGCGACGAGCCTATCACCATGAATCTTCAGAATGACGCTAAGGGCGGTAACGGTAAGATCACCGTTCCTGCAAACGGCACTGCAGTTTGCGAGTTCACCGTTAAGAACGTAGGCGGCTCCAACTGGTTCCACTACTACGTTGACTGCAATCCTCAGAAGGACGTTGTATTCGGCGTGTACGGCTACTTCTACGTACACGACGGCGAGACCAACGATCCCACCATTAACAAGACCGGTAAGACCACCTACAAGGTAGGCGAAACCTTCACTACCGAAGGTCTTGTTATCAATGCGGTTCTTCCTTCGGGCAACAATCAGACTATGTATATCACCAGCGGCTACACCACCAGCATTTCCGAGGGCTACACCTTCACCGCCGCTGACGTTGGCACTCACACGGTAACCGTAACCTTCGCCGGTAAGACTGTGACCTATCCTATCACCGTAGTTGGTGACGCTGACTGCGAGAACGGTAATCACAAGTACGGCAAGGTAAGCGACGAGGCTCTCTTCGTAGAGATGCAGGGTAACAACGCTGTATACAAGTATGCTTGCGTATACTGCGGTCTCGCTTCCGAGGAAACCTACGTGGCGGCTCCTATCGCATTCGTTCCTCACCACGGCTCGAATGACAGCTACTCTCTTGAGTACGTAACTCTCGACGACGGCAGAATCGCTGCAAAGCTCACCTTCAAGACCGACGTTGCGGCAGGTACTAAGTTCACAGTTTCTGCAAACCAGTATCCCGCAGGCACCAACACCGCATTCCCCGTAAGCGGTAACGGCAGAAGAGTTTATATGGAAATGATTTCCACCGCGAACGTTAACATCACATGGCAGCCCGAGTTCTACGGCGACCGTGACGGTGTTACTATGGACCTTGTTGCAAACGAGGCACAGAGCGCGGTTTGGGTAATTAAGTATGACACCGATGCATCGCATACCTCTTCCGCGCTTCCTTATCAGGAAACTGTAATCAACAGCAACGTAGCAGCAGGCACAGTGGTTTATATCACCGGCGCGTTCTACGAGAGAGGCGAGATTGCAGGCGTTGACTTCAAGACTCCCGCTTCCAAGATAGTATACTCGGTTGGCGATAAGTTCACCAGCGAGGGAATTACTCTCAAGGTTTCCTCCACGGACGCTCTCTTCGCTAACGTAAGCATTTGCAACGTTACCACCGACCTTGACGGCTACACCTTCACCGAGGCTGATCTCGGCGTTCATACCGTAACCGTAACTTGGGGTGACTTCACTCTTACTTACGATATTCTCGTAATTGAATAATTAAAACGCGCAGTGCCCGACTCTTTTGGGTCGGGCACTTAACTACAATTATATAATAAATATTTTAGCTCTGAACAGGAGAAATAAAATGAGTAAATTACAAATAGCGCTTATTATTCTTGCTGTCTTATCTATTTTTATAGTACCTCTTAGTACGTATTTCGTATCTACGAGTGAGCCTATTGGCTCTCATACCGAGCACGATTTCTCGGGCGAGTGGAAAACTGATGAGAATTCGCACTGGAAAACCTGCTCCGGTGAGGGATGCAAGGAAAAGGCTGATGAATCAGCTCATATTTACGGCGATGGTCAGATAACCAAGCCTGCTACCGAGGCAGAGGAGGGCGTTACCACCTACGCTTGTATAATCTGCGGTTATGAAAAGACCGAGCCTATCGCGAAGATTCCTCACGTTCATTCCTATGAAGAAGAATATACGAATGACGAAACTCACCATTGGCACGAATCCACTTGCGATCACGAGCCCAGCGAGAAGGTTCCTCACTTGTTCGACGAGGGCTTTATCGTCAAGCCTGCAACTAACACAGAGAATGGTATTATGGCATACACCTGTGTTTATTGCGGATACGATTATGAGGAGGAGTATTCGGCAGCAGCTCATAAGCACTTCTTCGATACCGAGTATTCTTATGATGAAGATTCCCACTGGTATGCAGCTCTCTGCGGTCACGATAACGTGAAGGGCAAGGCTCCTCACACTCTTGGCGCAGGCGTTGTTACCAAGCCGGCTACCGAGGAAGAGGAGGGTATTACCTCTTACGCTTGCAGCGAGTGCGATTACGTTAAGGAAGAGCCTATTGCTAAGCTTCCTCACAGACACGTGTTCGACGAGAACGGTCAGTGCAAGTGCGGTATAGACCACGCAGTATGCGAGGCTTGTAACCAGTGCGCAAAGCTTGGCTGTACCGAATGCGACGTACAGTGCGAGTTCGTTAATACTAACTACGTTATTCCCTTCGCTCCCAACGCAATAGCGCTTGGCGCTCCCGAGGGCCCCGACGGTACTGCTCCTGCGGAGAGTGGTGCGTACATCTACGACGAGAGCATCGAGGCTGAATTCGCGGTTGCTGACAACGGCGCTCACGTAACCAAGGTTAGCCTTCCTAGTGGCACACCCGGTCACTCGGGTATATCCTTCCTGAGCCATACCAGCTACGTAGCTGCCGGCAGTCAGGGATATAACGTGAACGTTCCTCAGTACAAGAGCGTTCCTACAACCGTCAGAATGTACTTCACCAACACGGGCTCCGTGGCTATGACCTTCAAGTTCAGCTTCATCGACTACTATTACGACAAGGGCGCGACCATTCTCACTCTCGCGGCCGGCGAGTCGAAGGTTGTTGAGTTTGCTACCACCTATGACGTAAAAGACGTTGTCGGTCTTAACCAGCAGATCGTATTCCTCACTAAAGTAGATGCTGGCGCATCTCTCACCATCTGGGGTGAGTTCGTTGCCGGCGAGGCTGAGTATCTCAGCATTCTCGGCTCTGCCGATAAGCTTGCTTTTGCTGTAGGCGAGCAGTTCAGCGCTGAGGGACTTATCCTTGGAATGAATCTTGGTACTACCGATAAGAAGTCTAATTTGTATAACAGAGTTTACATTACCGATAACTACACCACCGACCTTGACGGCTACACCTTCACCGAGGAAGACGCTTCAGCCGGCAGCAAGACGGTTACCGTAAGCTTCGCGGGCAAGACTATTACCTATAATATAGTTGTAGGTGACCACGTTCACGATCTTACTCTTGTACCTGCTACAGCTCCCGTTGCTTGTACGACCGACGGCACCAAGGCTTACTACAAGTGTAACGCGGCAGACTGCGGCAAGATGTATAGCGACGCGCAGGGCTTCAATGCTATCTCCGAGCCTGAGAAGATTTCCTGTCACACCTCGCCTACAGGCGATAAAGCATACCCCGGTACGACCGTTCAGTGTACCAAGTGCTCGGCGAGCATGATTGCTCCCGTTACTGAGAACTGGGTGCTCTTCAGTCTTACCACCAATCTTAATACCGTTGGCTCTAACGTTAAGAATCCTAAGTTCGAGCACGCTTTGATAAACGGTATTCCCGGTACTAAGGTTACTATCGGCGCAGGCACGGTAGGCGCTACCAACGACAGCGCAATCCATCTTAATATGAGCGGCAACGATGCGGGTCATCAGACTATTATTCCCAACGTTTCCAGCGACGCTGCTGACGGCACGACCAGAACTATCGTTCTTCACTACGTCAACTACAGCGACGTTCAGATTACTATGAATCTTCAGAACGACGGCGGTAGCGCAAAGGGTATGTGCAAGGTAACCGTTCCCGCAAACGGCACTGCCAGCGGTACGTTCACTATGACTCACAAGCAGAGCGGTACTAACTGGTTCAACTATTACGTTGACTTCAGCACCGAGAAGGACGTTTCCTTCGGCGTATACGGCTACATCTACTTCAACGACGGTGAGACTACCGGCACGGCTGTTAACACCGCCTCGGCTAAGACAGTATTCAAGGTTGGCGAGAGCTTCTCCACCGACGGAGTTGTAGTAACTGCGAAGATGAACGATACCGGCGCGAGAGCGCTTTACGCTGAGACCGGCTTCACTACTAACTATGACGGCAAGATTTTCACAGCCGAGGACGTTGGAACTCATACCGTAACGGTTGACTTCTGCGGTAAGACTGTAACCTATACCATAGAAGTAGAAGAATAAACAACAAAAAAACTGCGCCCTGACCGAGAGGGCGGGGCGCTCTTCTGAGAAAAATGAAAACTAAAGTTGACATTCAGGAGGATTTTATGAAGAAAATTAAAATACTAGTGGCACTTTGTCTCACGGTATTTCTTATGCTTGTATCGCTATCAGCGTGCAAGGTAAGTCACACACATGATTTCTCCGGTGATTGGCAGACTGATGCCAACGATCATTGGAAGGAATGCACCGGTGAAGGCTGTAATATAAAAGATCAGAACGGAGCGCACGTCTTTGACAACGGAGAGGTTACTACCCCCGCGACAGAGGCAGCAGAGGGCGCTATGACCTACACCTGCGCTGTGTGCGGATATGAAAAGACCGAGCCTATCGCGAAGCTCCCTCACGTTCACACATGGGAGTCCAAGTGGTCGAGTGACGCCACTCACCACTGGCACGCATCCTCTTGTGGCCACGACGACAAGGACAAGGCGGAGCACATATTTGACGACGGCTTTATAGAAAAGCCGGCAACCGACACAGAGAAGGGTATTATCATTTATACCTGTGTTATTTGCGATTATTATTATGAAGAAGAGCTTGAAATGCTCGACCACAAGCATACTTATTCTGACGAATGGACCTTTGACGATGACTCGCACTGGCACGCTTCTACCTGCGGTCACAGTAACGTAAGGGATCTTGACCGTCACAACCTCGGTGCTGCTACGGTTACCAAGGAGCCTACTGAGTTTGAGGAGGGCGTAACATCCTACTTCTGCGGCACCTGTGACTACGTAAAGACCGAGCCTATCGCGAAGCTTCCTCATACCCATAAGTATGATGAAAATAACGATTGCGTCTGCGGCTATCACCACGATATATGCGAGATTTGCGGCAACTGTACGAGCGACGCTTGCCCTGACTGCAAGAGCGTATGTCAGTTCTCCGACAGCAGCAAGATAGTTACCTTCGCGCCCAACGCTACGTATCTTGGCGAGCCCGAGGGCCCCGACGGCATCGCTCCCGGTAAGGCAGGCGCGTACATCTACGACACCAGTATCAAGGCGGAGCAGGTAGTTCTCGCTGACGGTGCGTATGCAACCAAGGTTACTTTGCCTAACGGTACGGCATCTCACAGCGGTGTTTCCTTCTGGAACAACAAGAACGTTGCCGAAGTAGGTCAGGCGGGCTACAACTGCGGTATTCCTCAGTACGAGGGCGTTACCAAGGTGATTAAGCTCCACTTCACCAACACAGGCTCGTCGAGCGTGACCTTCAAGTTCAGCGCTATCGACTACTACTACGACAAGGGCTCTGTTACTCTTACTCTTGCGGCAGGTGAGTCCAAGACCGTTCTTATGAACACGGTACATAGCAGAGATACCGTTGGTCTTAACCAGCAGATCGTATTCCCGAACGGCGCTGACGCAGGCGCGTCTCTCACTATCTGGGGCGAGTTCGTCGCAGAGGGACTTGACAGCGCTATCTCGGTTAGCGTTCCCGCAAAGAAGCTCGCCTTCTACGTAGGCGAGGAGTTCAGCGCTGAAGGTCTTATTCTCAGTGGCACAAGCTCAAAGGGAAACTGGACTAGAGTTTATATCTCGAAGAACTATACCACAAGCCTTGACGGTCACACCTTCACCTCTGCCGACGCAGGCGAGAAGACTGTTACCGTAAGCTTTGCAGGTCTCACCACCACGTATACCGTTACGGTTATCGACCACGGTGCTGACGCCTGCTCCGAGTGCGGCAAGTGCTCGAATCAGATTTGTGACTACTACGGTTGCACTGAAAAGTGCCAGGGTCACTTCGACGCAGATTCCATGACCGTTATGTCCTTCAACCTTGGCACTAACGGTGTAAGCAACGAGTATAACAAGCCTAACCTTCTTAACAAGCTCGTTAGTGAGCTTCCCGACCTTCTCGGTACTCAGGAGGAGAACAGTCTTTGGACTGCGGCTATCAAGGATACTCTTGCAAGATACGGCTACAAGAACGTTATCATGTACCGTGACGGTGTTGTAAACAGCTCTCTCGGCAACGAGGGCGCGGGCATCTGGTACAATTCGCTCCGCTTCGAGCTTATCGACTGGGGCTACTTCTGGATGTCTGATACTCCAAACGAGTCTTCCATCTGGGACCAGTACGGCGCGCTCTATAAGCGTGTTACAACCTGGGCAAAGCTTACCGATAAGGTAAACGGCAACACCTTCGTTTACTTCAACACTCACATCGGCTACGAGTCCGAGCAGCTCTGGCTCCGTACGGCTGATATGATTATGGAACGTATGCATGCGATGTATAACGAGGGAACTCCCGTTATCATCACGGGCGACTTCAACTTCGCTCTCAACACCGAGGGTGCGATGCCCGCATACGAGAGATTCATGCTCGGTCTTAACGACTCTCACTACGAGGCGCTCGTTAAGAACTATGAGGAAGGCAAGCAGAACACCTTCAGCGGATACGGTCAGTATCAGGGTGCGGGTGACGAGAATGTCAGCGACGTTGGCGACCGTGCGCACGTGCTTCCTATTGACTATATTATGTATTCGGATGAATTTATCGCGAATACTTACACAATTCTTCGTGAGGAGCTTCCTCTTGGCGTTACCGAGCCCAACAGACAGTATTTCTCCTCCGACCACTTTGCTATCAAGACGCTCTTCAACTTCGCACAGGACTTCACAGCTCATCACTGCTGGGAGGAATGCGATATCTGCGGTCTCTGCCGTGACGAGTCCTGCGCACTCTGTACCGAGAAGTGTCTCGGTCACCACACCTGTGATAACAAGTGTCCCGATTGCGGTCTCTGCGTGAATGCAGACGGCGAGTGCAAGGCTGAGTACTGTCCTCAGTACAAGGTTACTCTCGTAGGCGCAACCTTCGAGGGCGGCTCTAACGTATTCTACGGCTGTAAGCTCTCCGGTACTATCGTTACCGCCGAGGGCAAGACCTTCGAGGGCTTCCTTGACGCAGACAAGAATTACTACACCATCGCAGATCTCTCCGGTATAGACCTTGGCGGCAACGTTAAGTACACCGCGCTTTACCAGGAGGATATGCTCGCATACGCTCAGTCCGACACGTGTGCTTACGATACGCTCGCGAGCGCAGAGCACAGAGTCGTGAACGGCACAGTAGTTACCACCGTTTCCTATCCCAAGGGCGCGGCGGCAGGAACCTTCTTCGCAGGACGCGGCTCCAAGGATTCGGGCAGCATGGCACTTAACTGGTGCGCTCCCGCAAACGGCAAGAACGTTGCTATCATCTATATTTACAGCTACGCACAGGGCGACGTTAAGGTTCAGTATATGACCGAGAACTACGGCGCGCAGAACGCTGATCTCTTCGTAACCCTCAAGCCCGGTCTTAACAGAATTGTTCTTACCTTCGGTATCAAGGGCTCTAACGATAATTTCTACTCCTGCGACCACAGACTCATTCTCGCTGAGGAGGCTGCAGAGGATATCGTACTCGATACCTACGGCTACATCTACACCGAGGGACTTGTTGACAGCTTTGCCGCGGTTTCCAAGAGTGGCAAGCTCACCTACAAGCCCGGTGACGTATTCGACGTTTCAAAAATCAGCGTTACCGCAAAGGTAAACACCTATCTGACTCCTCTCCACAAGTTCGTGACCAGCATTCCCGACGGCTACGTATTTACTGCTGAGGACATCGGCACCAAGACCGTGACCGTTTCTATGGGCGAGCATACTGCTACCGTAGATATTGAGATTGTTGACGCTGACTGCGAGTCAGGCAAGCACTACAACATCAAGGATACCGTTGACGCTAACTTCGTTGGCACTGTTGGCACCGACGCGATGTACAACTACGTATGTGCATTCTGCGGTGTGAAGAGCGAGGAGACATACGCTTGCGATAAGATTCTCTTCACTCCCCACAATAACATTGGTGGCGGACACAAGATTGAGTACGTGACTCTCGCGGATGGCAGAATCGCTGCGAAGCTCACCTTCAATTCCGATGCTGCGGCAGGCTCGAAGTTTACTATCACAGCGAACTCCTATCCCACGGGAACTAATATTACGTTCCCCGTAAGCGGTGCGGGCAGACTCATTTATATGGAAATGCTCTCATCCGCTGACGTAAATCTCACCTGGCAGCCCGAATTCTACGGTGATCGCGACGCCTTTACTCTTGAGCTCAAGGCAAACGAGGCGAAGGGTATGAGCCGTATCGTTTGCTATGATACCTCTACAGGCGGTCATACCTCTAGCGACGGTCCTTACCAGGAGATAGTATGTAACACTGCGGTATCCGCAGGCACTGTGGTTTACTTCACGGGTTACTTCTACACCGCAAACGAGGTTAAGGACATAAGCATCAAGACTCTCGCGAGCAAGACTACTTTCAAGGTAGGCGAAAGCTTCAGCGCGGCAGGTCTTGGTCTCAAGCCCACCTCCTCCAACTCGCTGTTTGAAGAAACAGTTATCTATAACTTCACAACCGATCTCGACGGCTATGAGTTCAAGGCGTCTGACGTTGGCACGAAGCTCGTTACCGTATCCTGGGGCGATCTTACCTGTAGCTACGAGATCACTGTAACAGAATAATTTTTACTCAAAGTTATGCGCCCCGGCTTATAGGGCGGGGCGCATCAAGCCTTAACTTAATTTGAATATATAAAAATTATATATTTAAGGAGGAATTATGAAAACCAGATCCAAAATCTTATTTGCAGTTCTCTCCGTGATGCTTCTTTCTTGTATGCTCCTGCTTGCCAGCTGTAAGATTGGCGGCAACAAGGATAACATCGTAGAGCCTCCGGCTCCGGTGTACAAGGTGCATTCCGTCACGCTTCAGTATGACGGCACCGGCATCGAGGGAACTCTCACCACCGACCTCAGCAACAAGGAGCTTCAGCTCACCTCTGCTGTGCAGAAGGATGCCGAGGCAGACGGCAAGGTTACTTACACAAGTAAGAACCCCGAGATTGCTACCATTGACCAGGACGGTAAGGTTACTCTCGTCAGCGAGGGCGAGGCAGTTATCGTCGCTAAGGCTGGTAACAAGACTCATACTATCGTTCTCGTTGTAAGAAACGCCTTCGCGGAGAAGGAGTACTTCACCATTACCGTTAACGGCGGTACCGCAAGCACCACAAAGGCTGTTGCGGGTGAGTACGTAACTCTCGAGGCAGTTATTCCCGCACACAAGGACTTCAACCGTTGGAACTTCAGCGTTCGCGGCGTTCTTACCAGCGGCAATATGTTCAAGATGCCCGCAGAGGATATCGTTATCACTGCCGACTATCTTGATAAGCTCTATGAGCTCAACGTTATCGGTGCTGCGAAGGTAACCGCAGACGGTGAGGAAATCGACGGCGAAATCACCGGTAACACCAAGGACGGCTCTCTTCCCGAGTACAACATCGTAACCTACGGTGTGACCTACGGCTCCGAGATAGCAGTCGAGGCTTATGACGATCCCGACGGCAAGCTCTTCGTAGGTTGGGACGGCGGCGTTGTCAACAACCGTGTTGGCGAGATGGGCGTTGGCTCATACACGTTCGATATGCCCGGTGAGACCTACACCATCTGGGCTAAGTATTCGACTCTTACTCCCAATGTTCTTACCAGGAATCCCTCTAAATATTGGGATACCAGCAAGGGCTCTAAGGTTATCACAGCAGGTACTCCCGAGGGTGAGGCAAACGACCCTGAGCTTGATGGACTTTCCGGCTATCGTCTTACCTTTACGGCAGGCGAAGCTGCAATCGCTGATTATCCCGAGAATATTTCGGATCTGTGCAACCTCGACTCTATTACCGAGGGTACTAGCACTATGAAGGCTATCTTCAAGAACCACGGTAACTATGACGTAACTCTTGAGGTATACGCTACCTACTACGGTAACATCTGTACCTCCGGTCACGTTACCGTACCCGCGAAGTCTACCGTTGTTAAGTTCTTCACCTGCGGTCTTGGTATCAACAAGCCCTGGATGGGTGTTGCGCTTCGTGAGAATATCGCGGGCAGCGGCGGCACCTTTAACGTAGATATGGTTCTTGGCGGTGCTCCCATGTATCCTGACGGAGATCCTCTCCTCAAGACCACAGGTAAGGCTGATCTCGTTCAGCTCGATATGTCCACCGACTCCGGTTCCACATATAGCTGGCAGGGCAACAGACCCTTCATCTTTAACTCTAAGTACGCAGTGCTTACCAACTCGATTTACGGTGCGCAGTTCAACGGCAAGACTCCCGCAGCAAGAAGCGTTAAGATTTCCAATATGCCCGAGTACGATCCCGAGAATCCTTACACTACCATTTACGCGCGTGTAATCAACAACGCGACAAGCGGTGATTACCTCAGCGTATTCGATCTCTGCGTAGGCACCGATGCTGACCCCAGAGGCAGCAATAACACCTACTCCGCGACGGTAGTTCACGAGAAGGTTGGCGACGTCGTGCTTGTCGCAATTACAGTACCTCGTACCGCTAACGACGGTGACTTCTATTTCAGTATCAGAAAGACCACCGTTGAGGGCACAGGCACTTATTATCCTCACAACTTCAGCGTAGTTCTTGCATACAACAATGTATTCGGTTACGAAGAGGAGGGTGAATAATAATGAAGAAGAATACCTTTAAGAAAATAGTTGGCGCGCTGGCGATAGCCTCCACCTGCCTGACCACGATTCTCGCAGGAACTATCTCATCTGCCGCGGCATTTTACGCTCCCGATGAGCCCAAGTTCGGCAACTACTTCAACTCTGATTATCAGACCAGAGCCGAGGTTCTCGCGGCTAACAGACAGTTAAATGAAGATATCGAGGCAGAGGGTCTTGTTCTCCTTAAGAACGACGGCTCGCTTCCTCTCGGCAGCGCTCCCAAGGTAAGCGTGTTCGGTAAGAGCTCCGTAAACGTTCTCTCGGGCGGTTCAGGCTCGGGCGCGGGCGGCGGTGTTCCCGTAACAGGCTTTATCGAAGCGCTCCAGCAGGAAGGCTTCAGCGTTAACCCTAACCTTGTTAACTTCTATAAGGACAGCTCTAAGTCCGGCTCGGGCAGAGGAACTGCTCCCAGTAACGGTACCGTTTCTCCCGGTTACAACACCGGTGAGACTCCCGTTGCGAATTATACAAGCGATCTCGAAGCAACCTACGGCGACTATGGCGACGCTGCTATCGTAGTGTTCAGCCGTATCGGCGGTGAGGGCTTCGACCTTCCCAGAACAATGATGTGGAACGGCAGCGCTTACAATAAGTGGGGAACCGACGCTACTCAGCTCGTTCCCGGCGCGAGAGCGAAGGACGACCACTATCTCCAGCTCGACCAGAACGAGTCGGATCTTCTCAAGTATCTTGGCGAGCATTTCGACAACGTTATCGTGCTTCTTAACACAGGCTCGCAGTTTGAGGTAGGCTTCCTTGACGATCCTAACCACTACGGTTATCACGAGAACGTTAAGGGCTGTATGTGGATAGGCTATCCCGGCTCCTCGGGTAACGTTGCTATCGCGAAGGCTCTTAAGGGTGAGGTTAACCCCAGCGGTAGAACAGTTGACACCTGGGCAAGAGACTTCAAGCTTGATCCTGTTTGGATGAACTTTGCTAACAATATGATGGAGGGTAACTCCTCTCTCAAGGGTAACCAGTATTCGAACCTTCCCGGCTCCGGCGGTAACGGCGGCGGCGGTTATGAGAATAACTACGTTATCTACAAGGAAGGTATCTATATGGGATACCGTTACTACGAAACTCGCGGATACGATGAGGGCTTCAATACTCCTTACACCGGTGAGATTCACTCTACCACTACTAAGGATTGGGATAGCTGGTATGACGCGCACGTAGTATATCCTATCGGTTACGGTCTTTCCTACACCACGTTCTCCTGGAACGTTGTAGGCGCAGCTCCAGCTAACAATTCCGCTATCACCGCTGACAGCAATATCAGCATCAGCGTTGAGGTTACCAATACCGGTGACGTAGCAGGTAAGGATGTTGTTGAGCTTTATTACACATCGCCCTATACCGTAGGCGGCATTGAGAAGGCGCACGTTGTTCTCGGCGGCTTCGCTAAGACAAAGCTTCTTGCTCCCGGTGAGAGTGAGGTTGTGACCATTGAGCTCACCGCGCGCAGCATGTCCTCTTACGACTGGGATGATGCTAACAAGAACGGCTTCAAGGGCTATGAGCTTGAGAAGGGTAACTACGAAGTTAAGATAATGAAGAATGCTAACGAGGTAGTTGAAACTGTTAACTACACCGTAGCAAGCGATATCGTATATCCTACATCCGAAACCACCGGCAATCCTATCGCCAACCGCTTCGACGACGTAAGTAACTATCTTCTTACCGACGAGGGCGCTATGGACGGCGTTGGTTATATGTCCCGTGCAGATTTCGAGGGTACATTCCCCAAGACAGCGTTCAGGATCAAGGCGAGCAGCTACGTAATCAACGGTCTCAACGAGTGGGATTCCAACTGCGATACTCCCGATAATCCCTGGTACACCGACGTTATGCCTACCACAGGTGCGAATAACGGCATCGTGCTCCAGGACCTCGTTGCAGTAGATTACGACGATCCGCTTTGGGATAGATATATGGACCAGTTCACCGTTGACCAGCTCAGAAGTCTTGCAATGAGCGGCGGATATGCTTCCGGTCAAAACTATTCTACTCTCGGTGTAACCCGAGTTCCCAACGCAGACGGCCCTGCGGGCTGGCTCTACGGCGCGCCCAGCGGAACCTATTCCACCTGGTGTAACGACGTTGTTCTTGCTTCCACCTGGAACCTCGAGCTCTCGAGAGCAAAGGGTATCGGAATGGGTAACGAGGCTCTTTGGGGCAACGGCTCCAATGGCTCTAAGATTCCCTTCTGGTATGCTCCCGCTGTAAACATTCACCGTTCTCCCTTCTCGGGACGTAACTTCGAGTACTTCTCCGAGGACGGTTACCTTTCGGGTATCATGGCTGCTGCTTGCATCGACGGCGCGCAGTCCAAGGGACTTATGTGCTACGTTAAGCACTTCGGCGTTAACGACCAGGAATCCAACCGTTGCGGTCTTCTCACCTGGCTTGACGAGCAGACTATGCGTGAGATTTACATCAAGCCCTGGGAGGTTTGCGTTAAGGAAGGCGGCACTATGGCTATAATGACCTCACTTAACAAGATCGGTCCTTACTGGGCAGGCGGTAACTACTCATTACTTACCGAGATTCTCCGTGAAGAATGGGGCTTCAACGGTAACGTTGTAACCGACTCCTTCGGCGGCTGGTCTCAGGGCGATATGATGGTACGCGCAGGCGGTAACCTTGCTCTCGGCAGCGGCGGTCTCAGTTGGGGTACTTCCTCGGCAACCGCAGTTACAGCACTCAGAAATGCGGCGCAGGGTATTCTTTACGCTCACGCAAACAGCATGGCTATGAACACCGGCGCTACTCCCACCAAGCCTCGTCCTATCCTCTCCTTCGAGACGACGTCTCTTAAGACTGCCGTTATGGAGGTAGAGTATAACGTTAACATCGCAACTGCTCACGTAAACAAGGATTACTATGAAGGCACTGACGCTGACGTGGTTTATACCTTGAAGGAGGGTAGCACTCTTCCCGAGGGCCTTGTCCTTAATCCTAACGGTACTATTACAGGTACTCCCAAGGTGGAAACACCCTTCGCGAACTTCACGGTAGTAGCATCCTTCCTTGATGACAAGATGGAAAGTAGCTTCTCCATCAGCGTTATCAACGCGGCAGGCTCTATCGTATATCTTCCCGCATCCGAGGGCCTTGCAATCGCGGGCGTTGGTAAGGAATACACCGCATCTCTCGCAGACGCGAAGATTGAGAAGCCTGACGCGACTCAGGAGGAAATCGACGCATTCCCGACGATCTCCTACGAGCTTGCTGACGGTAGCCTTCTTCCCAGAGGTCTTACACTCTCGGCAGACGGTATTCTCAGCGGTACTCCAATAATCGAATGCGAGAACTATACCTTCACAGTTATCGCAACCGCACTCGGCTATAAGGACAGAAGCGCTACCTATTCCATCTCTATCTACAACGACCTTACCTTTGAGGCAGGCGCGCTTGAGATGGGCAAGTATGGCGAGGACTATATCGCGTCTGTTGCGAACGCAGAGTGCGTGAACAAGGTTACCTATGCTCTCAAGGCGGGCAGCTCTCTTCCCAAGGGACTTTCCTTCACCGAGGGCGGCTACATCGTAGGTAAGCCCAAGGAGGCTGTAAGCAATTACGAGTTCACCGTAATCGCGTCTGCTCCTATGGCTACTTCCGTAGAGGCAACCTTCACAATTTCTATCAGTGTTACATTCCCCAGCAACCTTTCTCTCGCTCACGGTCAGGAGGGCGTTGAGTACTTCGGTATTGTAGCGGCAAACGGCGCGGGCAATGCGAAGTATACTATCAAGGAAGGAACCAAGCTTCCCGACGGTCTTACTATGAACGAGTACGGTGAAATCACCGGTACTCCCACCAAGGCAGGTGTTTACGCCTTCACGGTAGTAGCAACTGCTAAGGATAAGCCCGGCGACGAGGTTAATCTTATTCTCTATATTGCAAACGGCGCGAATTCCGGCGGCAAGAAGCTTCTTGGTAACAACGTTTATATTCCCCGTAGCAAAAAAGAGGGAGAAATTATCTAAAAAGCAAATGCTTAAAGCAGAAAGGATGGTTTATAAGATATGAGACGCAATCCGGCGTTTATAGTGTGTCTTATTTTGACCTTATTCTTCACGGTTGCAACCTTTGTGGCAACCGAGGTATCCTACGTATACAGCCTCCTCTCCTCCACCTTCCTTGGTGGAGAGGAGAGATACCTCAAGAGCGGAAATCCTGATGATTATCAGTACTTCACCGCGGATTATGCAAGCAAGGAGGAGGTTCTCGCGGCGGCAAACGCGCTGAACGAAACAATAGTTGAGGAGGCTATAACCCTTCTCAAGAATGAAAACGGAGCGCTTCCTCTTGCAAAGCAGAGCAAGATTACCGTATTCGGTAAGAATTCGACAAACATAGTAAAGGGTGGCTCAGGCTCTAACGCGGGCTCGGCTGCGGCATCTCAGACGGTTGACTTCTGCGGCAGCCTTGAGAAGAGCGGCGGCTTTATATGCAATCCTGTAATTGAGAGCTTCTATATGGATAATTCCAAGTCGGGCTCCGGCAGACCTACCACTCCTAATATGGGTGATATTCTTACAGGCTACGCAACCGGTGAAACTCCTGTTGCAAGCTATACCAGCGAGGTTAAGGCGAGCTACAAGGATTACTCCGACGCAGCCATCGTAGTTATCAGCCGTATCGGCGGCGAGGGCTACGACCTTCCTAGAACTATGTTCTGGGACGGTAAGAGCTACACTAACTGGAAGGGTAGTGAGACTATCCCCGGCGCGAGAGCAAATGATGATCACTATCTCCAGCTCGATCAGAATGAGGCTGATATGATTAAGGAAGCTTGCGACAACTTCGATAAGGTTATCGTAGTTATCAACAGCTCCTCTGCTATGGAGCTTGGCTTCCTCGACGATCCTACCCACTACGCGTACAACGAGAAGATCGTCGGTGCGCTCTGGATCGGTCATCCCGGCCTTTCGGGTGCTTCCGCGCTCGGTAAGATACTTTGCGGCGACGTAGTTCCTTCGGGCAGACTCGCTGACACATATCCCCGTGATTTCAAGCAGGATCCCACATGGTTCAACTTCGGTAACAATCTCGTTGAGGACGGCAACCGTTACGTTACTCTTAACTCCGACGGCTCCGCAAAGACGAGAAAGGGCTGGTTCGTAGAATACCGCGAGGGCATCTACACCGGTTACCGTTACTACGAAACACGCGCTGTGGAGGCGGCAGGCGATTGGTATGCAAAGAACGTAGTATATCCTATGGGCTACGGCATGAGCTACACCGATTTCACCTACTCGGCTACCGCGGGAGCAGACAATACCGCGACTCTTACTCAGGACGGTAAGCTTTCCTTTGACGTTGAGGTAACCAACGTTGGTACCGAATACGCCGGCAAGGAGGTTGTTCAGCTTTACTACACCGCGCCCTATACCGCAGGCGGTATCGAGAAGGCGCACGTAGTTCTCGGCGATTTCGCAAAGACTGAGGAAATTGCCGCAGGCGGCGGCAAGGCTACCGTAACTCTTGAGATTGACATTCGCGACCTTGCATCCTACGATTACAGCGATGCTAACGGCAACGGCTTCAAGGGCTATGAGGTTGAGGCAGGTGAGTACACCTTCTACATCTCGAAGAGCGCTCACTCCTGGGCAGAGGACGACGTGATTTCCTTCACCTACACCGTACCCGAGGGTGGCTTCAAGTACACCACTGATGATAAGACCGGTCACGAGGTAGAGAATCTCTTTGATGACGTGAGCGGACACATCAAGGAGTATCTCTCGAGAAAGGATAACTTCGCAAACTTCGATTGCCTTAAGGGCGCATCCGAGCTTGAGTACAGAGTTGCTAGTGACGAGATTATCTCCGCGCTCACCTTCAAGCTTAACGATAAGGAGAGCGATCCCTGGTATACCACAGAAATGCCTACCCAGAGCGCAAAGACTCTCACCTACGAGGAAGCAGAGGTTAAGCTTTGGGAGCTCACAGGAAAGTCCTATGACGATCCTCTTTGGGATAAGCTTCTCGATCAGCTCACCGTTACTGAAATGGCAGATATGATCGCAAGAGGTAACTTCAAGACTATGCAGATTCCCGGCATTGACAAGCCTCTCACCACCGACGCCGACGGTCCTATGGGCTTCTCGCTCTTCATGGGTGACACCGCGGTTTACGACACCTGCTACTATGCTACCGAGTGCGTTCTTGCGGCAACCTGGAACGTTGAGCTCGCAGAGAAGATGGGTATTATGATCGGTAACGAGGGTCTTATCGGTAACGAGAAGGGCGACGGCAGACCTTACTCCGGCTGGTACGCTCCTGCTACCAACCTTCACCGCAGCCAGTTCGGCGGTAGAAACTTCGAGTATTACTCTGAGGATAGCTACCTTTCCGGTATGATGGCCAGCGCGGTAGTAAAGGGCGCGCAGTCCAAGGGCGTTTACACCTACGTTAAGCATCTTGTTCTCAACGAGCAGGAAACTAACAGAGGTGTTACAGGTCTTGTAACTTTCGCTAACGAGCAGGCTATGCGTGAAATGTACTTCGAGCCCTTCGAGATGTGCGTTAAGGACGGCGGTACAACCGCAATGATGTCCTCCTTCAATCGTATCGGTCTTACATGGACCGGCGGCTCCTACGCGCTTCTCACCGAGCTTCTCCGTGACGAGTGGGGCTTCAGAGGCACCGTTATCACCGACTTCATCACCACCGAGTCTTATATGAACGAGGACCAGATGATTCGTGCGGGCGGCGACCTCAGCCTTTGCAACTACGGACCTCTCGCTGATACGACATCTCCTACCGGCGTTGCCGCTATGAGACAGGCGACCAAGAACGTTCTTTACACCGTTGCTAACTCCAACGCGATGAACGGCATGGGCGACGGCGTTGTATGGGCATACAAGGATCCCTGGTGGCAGACCTCGCTTTACATTCTCTGCGGCGTGCTTGCAGGACTTACTCTTATTTCCGCATTCACTCGCAAGGACTAATACAGACTGCTGCTTGAAGCAGTCAAACAAAAAACGGTTGGGGAAATTTCCCAACCGTTTTTTAATTGTCATTTATTAGAATCGCAGAAGCTTGTGACTATCGCGCGTTTTCAGACTACAAAACAGCGACCTGCTTTTTAGGGCAGGTCGCTTTGTGTGCTTTAGGTTAACTCTACCGTCGAGTAAACGTCGATAAAGTCGAAGTTCGCATTGGGATTTGTAGCAGTGAATACTATTGTATTCGCTCCCTCGTTAAGCTCAATGTCGATGAGCTTAACCGCGATGAACGCGTGCCACTGCTCCTCGCCTGCGCTCGTGTTAAAGGCAGGAACGGTTCTCATGGGAATGCTAATAATCTCGCCGTTTACCGTTACGCTGAACCAGGTGTTGAAATCTGTGGGAGAGGTGGGCTTGCTCACACCTGCAAAGAGATATGCGGAGCAATCACTCGATGCATTAACGGTGAAGGTAAGGCTGACGCCGCCTGCAACGTTGCCTACGTAGCTTCTTCCGCTCGCGTAGTCCTTGTCAACGCGGATAGGATCAGCGACGCTGAAGCCTGCAAGCGCTGCGTCCTCACTCTCGTATCTGTACGCTACTGCGCCCTCGGGAACCTCGGTGTCGGGAATAGGCTCGCCCCAAACGCTCTCGAGGTAAGCAATTCTCTTGGTCAGCCATCTTCTGAGATAGCCTGCCGCGTTGGTCTGCGCGGTATTGATATCCTTGTAGCTGTTGAGCTCGGGAACACACTCGCTGTTACCCTGAGTTACACGGCTCGACCATTTTTCGTAGTTCTTGATGTAGTAGTCCTTGTAGGTAGTCATCTGCGCGTCGAGCACCTCGATAGCGCCGTCAAGAACGCCGTACTTCGAGATTTCTCTCCACTTGTTGCAAACCATAGAGTTGAAGTAGTCCTGACCGGTCATAAGTCTGAACCAGGGGTTGTTCTTGCTCATAGCGTAGAGTCCCTGCGCATCGTTACAGATACCGTTACGAAGACCGAAGCAGGAGTCCTTATCCCAGGTAGCCTCGAAGGTGATGAGCTTGTTGCCCTCGTCGGTCATATCGAGCGAGAGATAGAAGCTCGACCAGTCAGCGTCGAGGTCGCATACCAATTCGTGAATAATGTATGTGTCTACGAGCGACTGAATATCTATAACCTGAGCCACAGCCTCTTTTGCGGTTGTGATCTCGGGAGCCTCTACAACGTCGGTGTAATCAGAGTTGAACTTGTAGAACTTACCGTGAGCATTCGCCTGATATGCGATATAGAATGCCTTTTCAAGATAATTCTTAAGGAAATCAAGCTGGCTCTTCGCATAGAGGTCGCTCTTAACGGTATAGCCGATACCGCTTCTGTATGCAGCACCGCTGGGGTAGGACATAGTGAAGGTGGGATCACCGTCACCGCCGTCAAGGTAGGAGGTAGGCTCCTGGTAGTAATATCCGTCATACTCGAAGAAGTAACCGATATTGTTGCCGGTGTAGTCATCGTCTACCTCGGGAACGCTGGATCTGTTATCCTTTACCTCCTGCTGCTCAACGAGCAGGTATACGCCCCAGAACTGACCGTTAAGGTATACCTCAACGTTTCTGAAGTCGGTGGAGTAGTAGCCGTCTGAGCCGAGAATAGTCTTACTGAAGTAGAACGCCATCGTGTTGTTGGACATTGAGAGGTCCTTCCAGTCAGCGAGCAATACCCAGTTCTTGTACTTCTCACCGTCGTGGAGTCCAAGGAGAGGCTGCTTCTTTTCAAACTTAATACGGATAGGCTTCTTGGGATAAGTGAGGGTAGCGTTACCGCGCACCTTTACCTCGGCATTGTAGTCGTCGAGATCAAGAGTACCGTACTCGTTCTTAACGTCAATAGTAGCGTCGACGTAGTCGATTCTGCCGGCGAGCTTATCGCTCTGGCTGTACTGGGTAGCCCAGTTGTTAGAGCCGTCCGCGGTGTTGATGTAAATAGCGGGCATCAAGGTGCTGATGATAGGTCTGTATGCATACGCGAGCACCTTCTCGCACTTTTCAGCGCAAACTGCTTCGTCGCAGTTCTGGTTGGTGCATTTTCCGCAATCCGCGCATACGTTCTCGCATACGTGGTGACCCTGACATTTATCGGCGCAGATTGCTTCGGTGCAGCTCTTGTCGGTACATTTACCGCATTCACCGCAGATGCTCTCGCATACGTGGTGACCCTGGCACTTATCGGCGCAGATTGCTTCGGTGCAGCTCTTGTCGGTGCATTTGCCGCATTCGGGGCACTTGCTTGTGCAAGCATGATGACCGAGGCACTTGTCTGCACATACCGATTCCATGCATTCATCGTCGGTACACTTGCCGCATTCCTTACACGCACTCTCGCATGAGTGAGGCTTGCTTGGGTCCTGACAGTCGCACTTGTCAGCACATGCCAGCTCCTTGCACGCATCGTCGGTACAGCCGCCGCACTTCGGGCATACGCTCTCACAGGTATGGGGTGTGGGAATAGCGCCGCCGAGCAGTCCCTGCATTATGTTCTCAATCTCGCTACACGATGCGAGAGAGGAGATAATAAGCACGGACAAAAGAAGAATCGATGCAATTTTGATAACTTTTTTCATTCTGGTTCTCCTATCTAATTTATTTTTTTAATATTTTATTTTAAGTATAACATAGCAATTGTTAAAAAGCAATATAAAATAAAATAAAAAATATTAAAAATTTATAAATAATATACAAGTTGTTTAGAAAAATCGGGTAAAATGATAAAAATTACACAAAAATTTTATAAAATTTAACAAAAACGCGCAATAATATGTTATAATAGAAACGATAAACATATAAAAAATAAAGGAAAACGGTAAGAATATGTTTGGTTACGTCAAGCCCGTGGCGAGTGAATTGCTCGTCAAGGAGCACGAATTCTACCGCGCTACATATTGCGGCATTTGCCGTGCAATGAAAAAGCACACGGGAGTGCTATCTAACGTCACGCTATCGTACGACAGCGTTTTTCTCGCGCTCGTGAGAATGCTTTATATAGAGGACGAGAATTTCTCGGCTAGAAGGCGACGTTGCATTGCCCACCCACTCTCGCGCCGACCTATGCTCGACGAGAACTCGGCTATTGAGTACACCGCCCGCGCCTTTGCGGTGCTTACCTATTATAAATTAAAGGATGATTTGCACGACGAGCGCGGCGTTAAGCGTATGGCAGCGACAGCCGTATCGCCTATCACTCGCCACGCGAATACCAAGGCAGCGCTCGGTGAGCTATCCGAGCTTGTGGCTGATAGGCTGGGGAAGATTGATGAGCTGGAGGCTGAGAGGTGCGCGAGCGTTGATGCGCCCGCATCGCTTTTTGGCGAGCTGCTCGGTGAAATTTTCGCCTATGGACTGCCGGATGCTGAGCGACTCGTGCCTTACGAATGCGGCTATCATCTCGGCAAGTTCATTTACGCTGCCGATGCGGCAGAGGACTATGACTCCGACTTGGAGAAGGGGAGATACAACCCATACGTTCTCCTTTATGATGGCGCTACGCTGACGAAGGAGAATAAGGAGAGCATCAAGTGCGCTTTGCTCCTCGAATGCAGGAGAATTGAGGCAGCGGTGAATCTTTTGCCGTTTGGTACCCGAGCAACTATTGAAAATATAATTAACAATATCATATATCTCGGACTCGTCAAGCGAATCGAGTTTCTTGACGAAAACGAAGAAAAATCCCCGGAGGATAAAAGGAATTGAAGGATCCGTATTCTATACTCGGCGTCAGCCGTGACGCAACAGACGAGGAAGTAAAAAACGCGTACAGAGCCCTCGCGCGTAAGTATCATCCCGATAATTACGGTGAGGATAATCCCCTGAAGGATCTCGCTAACGAGAAAATGCAGGAGATCAATTCGGCGTACGATGAGATACAGCGTATGCGCTCGTCGGGTGGCTCGTCATACAAGGGTGGCGGTACATACTACGAGAGCTATAGCGGTACCGGCAGCACATCGGGCGTTTATTATGAAATAAGAAGACTTATCAACGCGAGAAAGTTCCACGAGGCAGAGCGCCGTATTGCCGAGGTTCCGATCAGTGACCGCACGGCAGAGTGGCACTACCTTTACAGCGTTGTGCTTATGAAGAGGGGCAACGTCAACGACGCTATGCGCGAGCTGGAGATGGCTTGCAGTATGGAGCCCGGAAATATCGAATATCAGAAGGCGAAGGAGATGTTCAACACCGGCGCGCGCGGCTACGGCTCGACCTACTACGGTGGCAGCTCGGGATACAGACGTCGCTCGAGCAGTGACGACGCCTGCGACTGCTGTATGAACCTTATCTGTCTTGACTGCCTTTGCGAGTGCCTTGGCGGCGACATTATACCTTGTCTATGAGAACGACTAAAAAGGTCACCTTATCGGCTATGGCGACCGCGCTCAGCGTCGTTGTGATGCTGCTCGGCTCGGTGATAGAAACACTCGACCTCACCGTCTGCGCCTTTGCCTCGCTGCTCGTGGTGTTTATTTATCTTGAAATCGGCACCTATTACCCCTGGCTTGTCTGGATTTGCACGACTCTGACAACCGCGCTTATCTATTCGGGCAGTCTTGTGTGGGTGGAATACTTCCTTGTCTTCGGAATTTATCCGCTGATTAAGGCGTATATTGAGAGATTGCCGAAATGGTCGTGGCTTATAATCAAGCTTCTGTATATCAACGCTATGGTTTGGGCGCTCTTCGGTGTGTGCGAGCTTTTGCTCGGAATACCCTTCTTTGGCGAGGATTCGCTCGTGATGAAGATTGTGCTTTACGTTTTGATAAACGTGGCGTTTGTTGCCTATGACCTCTTTATCACCGTTATGGTGAAGTTCTATTACGTCAAGCTTCGCTCACGCTTCAAGAGCCTGTTAAAATAACTAAATGTAAAGAATGGTAGTCAAAATGACAAAAGTTGGCTTTATATCACTCGGCTGCTCCAAGAATTTGGTCGATACCGAGGTGATGATTCATAAGCTTCACTCCGCGGGATTTGAGCTTACACCCGACGAGAGCGAGGCGGAAATTATCGTTATCAACACCTGCGGCTTCATCGAGAGCGCAAAGAAGGAGTCGATAGAGAGTATACTTGACGCGGCGAGGCTCAAGGAGCTTGGCAGCTGCCGTCATATTATCGCTACCGGCTGTCTTGTGGAGCGCTATCGTGACGAGGTGATGCGTGAGCTTCCCGAGATTGATGCGATTATCGGTGTCGGAAGTCTTTGCGATATTGCAGATGCCTGCAAGGCGGTTATGAGGGGAGAGAAGTACTCTTCGTTCCGTGACAAAGAAGCGTCGGTGCTTGGCGGTGAGCGAATTCTCACGACCGAGCCGCACACGGCGTACATAAAGGTATCCGAGGGCTGTGACAATTGCTGTACCTACTGCGCGATTCCGCTGATTCGTGGCAAGCATCGCAGCCGTACAGTTGAGGATATTGTCGCTGAGGCGAAGGAGCTGGAGTCGCGCGGCGTTAAGGAAGTGAATCTTATCGCGCAGGACACCACGAGATACGGCCTCGACATTTACGGTGAGTACAGCCTCGCAAGGCTGGTTAAGGCCATTACTGACGAAACCTCAATTCCTTGGATTCGTCTGCTTTATTGCTATCCCGACAAGATTACCGACGAGCTTATTGAGGAGTTCAGAACTAACCCGAGACTCGTCAAATATATGGACATTCCGATTCAGCACATCTCCGACAAGGTGCTTCGCGCGATGAACCGCCACGGCGGCAAGGCGCTGATTGTAGATGCGGTGAAAAAGCTTCGCGAGAGTGTGCCCGGCATAGTGCTTCGCACTACTGCTATGGTCGGTTTCCCGGGGGAGAGCGACGAGGACTTCGTCGAGCTCTGCGAGTTCGTAAAGGAAGCGCGCTTCGACCGCTTTGGCGCATTCACCTTCTCGCCCGAGGAGGGGACACCTGCTGCCGAGATGGACTGCCAGATCGACGAGCAGCAAAAGCAGGACAGATACGACACGCTTATGCAGACGCAGCTTCTCATTTCCGAGGAGCAGAACGCTGCGAAAATCGGCATCACCCTCACAGTGCTTTGCGACGGATATGATGCTGATGAGAATATCTACTACGGCCGCTCTTATGCCGATGCGCCTGACGTAGACGGTAAAGTATACTTTACATCTGAGCGAAAAATCGCTCCCGGTGATTTCGTTTCTGTAAAAATAACCGAGGCGCTTGATTACGACCTCGTGGGTGAAGAAGGAGAATGGTGATATGAAAAAATCAGCCTTGAATATACCGAACACGCTCTCTCTTATCAGATGCCTTTTAGTGCCTGTGTTCGTTGCGGCTCTCATTTTTATGAGAGATATTGAAATATGGGGAATTATAGTTCCTACTATAATCTATGCATTGACTGCGCTTACCGATATGCTTGACGGTCAGATTGCGAGAAAATATAATCTCGTCACCGATTTTGGCAAGTTTATCGATCCTCTTGCGGACAAGTTTATGGTAATCTCTTCTATGGTTGCGATTCTTTTGTGGATGATTCTTCGCGGTGAAGAGACGCTTGCGCTCGTTTTCGTTTGGGTTGTACTTATAATTCTGCTTCGCGAGCTTGGCGTGACCAGTCTGCGACTTGTCGTTGCCGGCAAGAGCGGTATCGTCGTGGCGGCGTCAATGCTTGGTAAAATCAAGACGGTTTCGCAGATGGTCGGAACGGTAGTGCTTCTTGTCGAGCCGCTTATTCCTTTCTTCTCGGAGAATCATATTCTTTCCTATGCGTTTATGGCGATTATGGCGTTTACCACGCTATTCTCGGGAATAGACTATCTGAAGGCGTATATGCCTTACATCGACTCAAATAAATAACGAAAAAAGGACGGAGAGTGCAAAACTCTCCGTCCTTTTTTACAAGCAACAATTATAGTAATATTCTTTTTATATTATTTCTTTTCGATAAGGCACGCCACCGCCGCGCCAATCTCGTCGGCGAGCTCCTCGGCAGGCTTCTGCTTGCCGCCTCTGAACCAATCGTAAATCGCGGTTGCGACCGCGCCCGATGCCATGCTGGCGGTAATGTCAACAGATGCATTGAGCTTCATTCCCGCCTCGACGCTGGATACTAGACGCGCATAGGTGTCCTTGTAATTCCGGTCAATTATGATGGCAAGCAGGGAATGACACATATTACTTTTCAGCAGATTGTCAATAGCAGCCGAATTTTCGTTGATAAATCCAACGAGCCTTTTTGCATACGCTATGTAATACTCCTTTGGAGGCGCGGATACGTCGGCTCTCCATATCGTGCTGTCAAATCTGTCACGTAAAGAGCAGATATACGCGCTTAAGAAATCGAATTTATCCGTATAATGCTTATAGAAGGTCGCTCGTCTGATGCCTGCCTTGTCGCAAAGCTCATTAACCGTTATATCTTCAAATGATTTGACCGAAAGCAGCTTCATAAAAGCATCAGTCAGCGCATTTTTAGTTCTTTTTACTCGTAAGTCTTCTTTCCCCGCCATGTCGTTAGTCCTCGCTTTGATTTTACCTTAAAAAAGTCGAAATTTTGCAAATTCGACTATATTAGTATACAACTTTGCTCCACATTTGTCAAGTCTGAAAAACGACATATTTTTCATTCTGAAAAAAAGATTTGAATTTAATTGTAGAATTTTTAACAAATTCCTTGACTAACTAAATATTATGTGTTATTATATAAAGGTACGAAATTAAATTATCCTAAAGGAGAAAAAATATGGCAACTTACAACAAGAAAAACATTGAAGACGTAGACGTAGCCGGCAAAACCGTGCTCGTTCGTTGCGATTTCAACGTTCCTATGAAGGATGGCGTTATCACCTCCGACAAGAGAATCGTTGGCGCTCTCCCCACCATCAAGTACCTTCTTGAGAAGGGCGCGAAGGTTATCCTTTGCTCTCACATGGGTAAGCCCCACGCAATTCTTTCCGAGAACTTCGGTCTTACCAAGAAGGAGAAGAAGGCTGTTGAGGCTCTTCCCGCAGAGGAGCAGGCAGCTGCAACCGCAGATTATCTTGCAAAGGCTCTTGTAAACGACAAGAAGAAGCTCACTCTCAAGCCCGTTTGCGCTCGTCTTAACGAGCTTCTCGGCGAGGGCACTGTTACCTTCGCGGAGGACATTATCGGCCCTGACGCAAAGGCTAAGGTTGCTGCGCTCGAGGCAGGTAAGGCAGTTCTTCTTGAGAACACCAGATTCGATGCTCGCGAGACCAAGAACGGCGCGGATCTTGCTAAGGAGCTTGCTTCCTACGCTGATATCTTCGTAAACGACGCATTCGGCGCGGCTCACAGAGCGCACGCTTCTACCGCAGGCGCTGCTGATTATATTCCCGCAGTTTGCGGTTACCTCATTGAGAAGGAGATTTCCGTAATGGGTAAGGCTCTTTCTAACCCCGAGCGTCCCTTCGTTGCAATTCTTGGCGGTGCTAAGGTTGCCGATAAGCTTAACGTAATAGACAACCTTCTTACCAAGGTTGATACCCTCATTATCGGCGGCGGTATGGCATTTACCTTCGCTGCTGCTAAGGGTCTTTGCGTTGGTAAGTCACTCCTTGACGAGACCAAGATCGACTACTGCAAGGAAATGATGGCTTAGGCTAAGGAAAAGGGTGTTAACCTCCTTCTTCCCATAGATACCGCCATTGCAGAGTCCTTCCCGAACCCCATTGATGCGCCCATCGACGTTAAGTACGTTGACGTTGAGTGCATTCCCGAAGATATGGAGGGTCTTGACATCGGTCCTAAGACTGCAAAGC
>JAGBGE010000006.1 GCA_017936125.1 Clostridia bacterium | reverse complement strand
CGTTAAGCTTGGAAGCGCCTGCATTGGTAAGAATAACGTCGAACTCGGTCTTCTCCTCAACAACGGGAGCTGCTGCTGCAACTGCGCCAACTGCTGCTACGGGAGCTGCGGATACGCCGAACTCCTCCTCAAGTGCCTTTACGAGATCTGCAAGTTCAAGAATGGTAAGACCCTTTACGATTTCAAGGATCTGAGTAGACTTTTCGTTCATTTTAAAATCCTCCGTTATTTAAGAAATTTTATACTGTGTAATTTGTTTTGCAGAAATTAAGCCTCTGCAGGAGCCTCTGCGGGAGCTGCTTCCTCTGCGGGAGCTGCCTCTCCGTCTTTGTCGATAATTGCCTGAAGCACGTAAGCAAAGCTGTAAAGGGACGACTGAAGGCTGCCCATCATCTTGCCGATAAGAACTTCCTTAGAGGGAGTTTCTGCAAGAGAGATAACGCCTGCCTGATCAAGCATACCACCGTCAACAAAGCCTGCCTTGATCTCGAAGCTGCTGATCTTGTCAGCGTACTGCTTCATGATCTTTGCGGGTGCGATGGGATCGTCCTGGCTGAATGCGATAGCCGTCATACCGGAAAGGTACTGCTTCATATCACCGTAACCTGCGATGTCGCAAGCTCTACCGGTGAGGGTGTTCTTCATAACGGTGTACTCAACACCTGCCTTACGAAGTGTCGCACGAAGCTCGGTATCTTCACTAACCTTAATGCCTTCATACTTCACGAGAACGCCTGCTGCAGCGGACTGCAACTTAGCGGCAAGGTCAGCAACGACCTGCTTCTTCTCTTCAAGAATCTTGTTACTTGGCATTGTTTCACCTCCATAAAAAATCGTAAAAAAACATCCTTTTCCGATAAATGCGCAAAGCACCTCCGAGAAAAGGACAACCAAATAATAAATATTTAAGTTTTCTTTACCTCGGCAGGAAAGCTAAAATGCTTTTACCGGAACCTGCTGTCTTCGGATACGCAAGTATTATAGCAGATAGTTTCACTTTTGTCAAGGGGTTTTTGAAAAATATTTTTGTGTTTTTTAATAGAGCCTCCCTGCAAAGAGAGGTGGCATATGAAAGGATACTTGAGTATGACGGAAGGAGAATGCGTATGAATATCCTTGGCTTTGTTTATGCCTTCAAGCGCAGGCTCCCTCAGTCACCTTCGGTGACAGCTCCCTCTCGGATGGAGCCTTTTATAATATGCAAAAACGGCGAGCAGAAATTCAAATCTGTCGCCGCTTAGGTATGAATGTCCTTGCCGTCGGGTATATACACCATTATGTCCTCTACCCTGCAATCAAGAATCTTGCAAAGATCGTCAAGTGTCACTGTGGTTATAGGACGGTTATGCTTTAGTCTGTCTAGTAGACTTCTACTTATACCATAATTGTTAATTAACTTATACGTTGTAACGCCTTTCGCCTTCATTGTTTTGTAAAGCGGCTCATAGGAAATCATAAAATCATCACCCTGTTACAGTATAACTTATACCCAATCTCTTGACAATTGTCGTTAGACCGAGTATAATATTATTATCATTATATTGACCATAAAGGAGAGACTTTATGCCTACGATTATCGGTTATGAAAAAGGTCTAACTATTGTTATTCTAAGAACTGAGGATTTTCCCGATGAATTACGCTCAAAGGTTAAAAAAGCGCTTTTAGAATATCTGGAAAATTATAAAGTAACGTTAGTTTTAGCCGGTGGTGATGATACGGGAATGATTTATAGACTCTTCCTCGAGTTATCTCCGCATTTTCCATCGGTTTTCTTCTCTATACTTTTATCAAATGACAAATTGGCTTATGATTGTGACGGTGGTAGAGGAGTCGGTATCTTCTCTTTTGACCCTGAAATTGCATACGAAGACAAGGAGAACGCAGCCGATAATCGCGACGACCATATTATCCGAGGCGCAGACGTTCTGTTTTGTCGTCAATGGTCGAAATACGATGACATAAATAACATTAGATTTAAGTCACTTAATCCAAATATTCATCTTGTAGTATTTAGATAACCAATCCTCGCATATCATATATTTTTACCAAATTCAATATTTTTTCAAAAATGGTAAATAGAAAACGATGTTGAGCACAACTCAACATCGTTTTTTTAATATGTTGTTTTATCCTTCAAAACTCTGTAAATCGAGCGATAGGACTCGAGGCGGGTGGGGGCGATTTTGCCCTCTCTTGCCGCTTTGGCAACAGCGCATTCGTCCTCGCCCTCGCCGACGTGGGCGCAGTCTGCGTAACGGCATTTGCCGACGTAGGGGAGCAGCTCGGGGAAGGTTGGAATAAGCTCGTCGAGCGAGAAGAAATCAAATCTCGCAAAGTCTATGAGCGAGAAGCCGGGTGTGTCGGCAAGAAGTCCTGTGTCGGCAGTATTCTCGATGTCAAAAATCTCGACGTGTCTGGTGGTGTGCCTGCCGCGCTCTATCTTGCGCGAAATCTCGGCTGTCGCAAGCGCAAGCCCCGGGAACAGCGTGTTCATAAGGGTTGATTTGCCGACTCCCGACGCGCCTGCAAAGGCGGCAGTTCTGCCATTTCTTACATTATTCTTAATGTATAAGGAAAGCTCCTCAATGCCGCACTTCTCCTCCGACGAGGTGACGAAGGTGGGTATGCCGACGAGCTTGTATATCTCGGCATATTCCTCTGCTGCCTCGGTCTGTAAATCGGATTTGGTGATAACTACTACGGGAGTAATGCCGTTATGTACGGCTATGGCGATGAGCTTATCCACCGTTTCGATAACGGGCGAGGGCTTCGCCGCCGCGAAAACGATGAAAAGATAATCAAGGTTGGCAAGCGGGGGACGAATGAGCGAATTCTTGCGCTCGTCGATAGAGGAAATCACCACGCCGTCGGGGGTGGAATCGTCAAGAGTCACGGTCACGTCGTCACCGACGAGAAGCTTCTCCTCGTCACGCCTCAGATTTCCCTTCGCGCGACAGGAAAGACGGGAGATTTCTCCACCGTCGCTTATTCTTATCTCATAGAGTCCGCCAAGGCCCTTTACGACCTTGCCACGTTTTACTGTAATCAAGGACTATACCTCTTCTTTTTTTAACATATTGGAGCGACGAAGCTGACCGCAGGCGGCGTTGACGTCGCTGCCGAGCTTGCGCCTTACCGTTGCGGTTACGCCACGCTTCTCGAGCGCTTTCGCAAAGGCGTTCACCGATTCGGTGCTTCCCTTCTTGAAGCCTGTTTCCTTAACCTCGTTCACACGAATGAGGTTGACGTGAATAGGCGCTCCTGTGCCGCGAAAGGCGGATATGAGAAGCTCCGCAAGCTCCTCGGCATCTGCTACCGAGTCGTTCTTGCCCGAAATCAGCGTGTATTCAAATGAAATGCGTCTGCCCGTAACCTTGTAATATGAAACGCAGGCGGAAAGAAGCGCATCTATATTCCACTTATTGTTTATCGGCATAATCTCCGAGCGACGAGCGTCGTTTGCCGCGTGCAGAGAGATGGAAAGCGTGATAGGAATATCAACCTCGGCAAGCCTTTCGATACCTGAAACGACACCGCAGGTGGAGAGCGAGATGTGGCGATAGCCGATATTCACTCCGTCGGGGTGATTAACAAGGCGAAGAAACTTTATCACGTTGTCGAAATTGTCGAGCGGCTCGCCAATGCCCATCATAACGATGTTGGAGATACGCTCACCCGAGTCACGCTGGGCGGTGAGAATCTGACCGAGAAGCTCTGACGGATAGAGGTCACGCACTCTGCCGCCAATGGTCGAGGCGCAGAATTTGCAGCCCATACGGCAGCCAACTTGGCTCGATATGCAGAGCGTGTTGCCGTGCTTATAGCGCATAAAAACGCTCTCTATGCACGCACCGTCGTGGAGTCTGAAAAGGTACTTGACGGTGCCGTCAATCTTCGAGACGAGTTTCTCCTCGACGTAAGGGAGTGTGTCGAGAGTCGACTCCGCAAGTCTCTCGCGTAGAGCCTTTGATAGATTGGTTATTTCTGTAATTCGCTCACCGCGGTGAAGCCTCGCGAACACCTGCTTTGCACGGAATTTCGGCTCACCGAGCGAGATAAAATATGCTTCAAGCTCCTCTGGGAGCATTGAATAAAGGTCTACTTTTTCTGTCATTTTGGTTACGCTCGTTTCGTGATTTTTGCCATAAAGAAGCCGTCTGTGCCGTGGATATGCGGGAGCATATAGAGCATTCCGTCGGTCGATTTAAGCGAGCCTACGGCGAAGTCGGTGAGAGCAAAGCTCGGGTTATTTTCCAGGAATTTCGCCACCACCTGCTCGTTCTCCAGAGGGTTCAGCGTACAGGTCGAATAGAGCAGCTCACCGCCGTTCTTGAGATAGCGCGCGGAAGCCGTGAGAATATCAAGCTGAAGCGGCGGAAGCTCGGTGAGAAGTGAGGTGTCCTTGTAGCGCAAATCAGGCTTCTTGCCGAGAACGCCAAGTCCCGAGCAGGGCACGTCGCAGATAACTCTGTCGGCTATGCCTATAAGACTCTCATCGGGTGTGAGAGCGTCACGCTCTGAAGCAGAAATTGAGTTAAGTCCGAGGCGCTCTGCGCCCGACTCGATAAGCGAGAGCTTCGACTCGTGAAGGTCGAAGGAGTAGATTCTGCCTGTGTCGCCCGAAAGAATAGCCGAGGCAAAGCTCTTGCCACCCGGGGCAGAGCAAACGTCGAGCGTCACTCCGTCGGATACAGGAGATAGCGCCATAGAGGAGACGGCAGATGCCCTGTCCTGAACGAAGAAGTGTCCGTCAGCAAAGCCGGGAAGCCGCTCGGGATTGACCGATGCCTCAATGCGCAAGGAATGCGGTACGTCGGGAGATGCGGTGGCAGAAAAACCTGCGTTTTCCAGGCATTTTAGATATTCTTTTACCGAAATTTTCACGGTGTTGACCGTGATGTCGGTGTATTTTTCACTATTGTAGAACCCGAGAATTTTCTCAGTCGCTTCCCTGCCGTAGAGAGAGTCAAAATGCTTGACTACGGCTAAAGGGAAGGAATGCTTGACAGAGAGATAGCGCTTATAATTTTTCGCCTCAGGGGGCATAGGAAGCGCGTTTTTCTCTCTGGCGGCGGCACGGAGAATGCCGTTGACAAAGGCTCTCTCACCCTTGCTGCGAGCGAGCTTGACGCTCTCGTTCACCGCGGCAAAATCTGGCACGGAGCTCATATCTAGAAGCTGACAGAGACCAAGACGCAGAATATTCTTCGTATGCGGGTCTATCGAGCTTTCAGAACGGCCAGAAAGCGCACAAATGTAGTAATCGTAGGTGAGCTTGCGCTCAACGGCGGTGTAAAGAAGCGCTGTAAGCTGCGCGCGCTCCTCTCTCGTGAGTCCGTCGGTTGTGTGCGAGGAGAGCGAGAGGTTAATATACTTTCCGCCTGCCTCGTACTCGTCGAGAATACGCAGGGCAATTTGTCTGATATTCATTTCTCTCTCCTCTCTGAAATTTATTCAAGTATATCGCCGAGCGAAATCTTTCTGCCGCGGACGAATGCTCCCGCGGTCATCTTACCCTTGCCCTCGGGGATAACCACGCTGACGCGGAGCGCGCCCTCACCGCAAGCGACGGTGAAGTAGCCGTCACCCTTGTCCGAGACCTCAATGACCTCGCCGGGCGCGCCTTTTTTATCTATCGGAGTCGCCTTGTTAATCTTGAGCATCTTGCCGTTCAAGTACGCAAAAGCTCCGGGGATAGGAGTGACTCCTCTGATGGTAAAATCAAGCTTTTTGGCGGATAATGTAAAGTCAAGCTTACAATCTTCCCTCTCAACCTTGCTTGCATAGGTCGCAAGGCTATCGTCCTGCTTGATTCTTTCTATCTCATTTTTTTCTATTTTGTCTATGGTTTCAGAGAGAAGGCGAGAGCCTATCTCGGCGCTTCTATCGTGTATAGCCTCAAAATTGTCGGTAGGTCCTATCGGGAATTTTTCTACCGAGAGAATATCTCCGGTGTCTAGCCCCTCGTCCATATACATCACGGTCACGCCCGTCTCGCTCTCACCCTCCATAATCGCTCTCTGCATAGGCGCAGCACCGCGATACTTCGGCAAGAGAGATACGTGGAGATTGATGCAGCCGTATTTTGGGAAATCTATCACCGATTTCGGCAGAATCTTGCCGTATGCGACGACTACGATAAGGTCGGGGTTATGACGCGAGAGCACCTCGTCAAACGAGCCGTCACGCAGAGTTTTTGGCGTATAGACGGGAATATCCCTCTCCAGCGCAAGCGCCTTGACCTCTGTGGGTGTCATAACGTTGCCTCTGCCTCTCGGCTTGTCCTCGCGAGTTACAACGGCGCATATCCCGTGGCCGTCGTCGATAAGACGGCGAAGACAGGTAGCCGAAATCTCGGGAGTACCCATAAACATTATATTTTTCATATTTCTTAAATCCTTGTCAGTGAAAATGCTGTTTGTCAGAAGTCATCTCTCGCGATGATTCTTACTTAAAATCCTTGTCGGTCAGGGGTCTAATCTGCACGTCGGTGTAGAGCTTGCCGTCGAGGTGGTCGCACTCGTGGCAGATTGCTCTCGCGAGAAGGTCCTGACCTGTGACCTCGAACTGCTCACCGTGACGGTTGGTTGCTCTCACCGTGACAGCCTTCGGACGCTTGGTAATTCCGTACTCACCGGGATTGGAAAGACAGCCCTCCTGGTCGGTCTGCTCGCCAGCGAAGGCGATAATCTTCGGGTTGATGAGCTCGATAACCTCGCCCTCCTCGACCTCGATAACTGCGATACGGCGAAGCACGCCAACCTGCACCGCCGCAAGTCCGCAGCCGCCCGCGTCACGCATAGTTTCTACCATATCGTCAAGAAGCGTTAAAATTCTCGGTGTAATTTCCTCAACAGGTCTTGACACCTTGCGAAGCATGGGGTCACCGAATTTCACTATTTTTAATTTTGCCATAGCTTTTCCTCTTTTTCTTTACGGGTTGAAGTCTATCGCAAGCGTCACCTTGCGCGCAAGCGAGAACTCCGTGAGCAGCTCGTGGAAGAGAGCGCGCGAAATCTTGTTCAGCCTGCATTTGACTACCATTCTCATTCTGTATTTTTCGTTTAATTTATATACCTGAGCTTCAAACGGGCCAAAGACGATGAACGGCTGCCTGCCGTAGTCGCCCTTTAGCTTTTCAAGTATCGTGTCCGAGAGCCTTTTCGACTCGCGGAAGAGCTCCTGCTCGTCCTCCGAGGTGAGCGTAAGCTCGACTATATCGCAAAACGGTGGGTAGGCGAGCTCCTTGCGGAGTGCTATCTCGCCCTCGTAAAATTTCTCGTAATTCTGCTCGCAGGCAAGCCTTATTACCTCGTTTTTCGGCGCAAAGGTCTGTATAACCGCAAGACCTCTCGCGCCTGCTCTGCCTGCTCTGCCGATAACCTGCGTGAGCAGTGAGAAGGTGCGCTCTGCGGCGCGGAAATCGCTGACGTAGAGCGAGGTATCCGCAAGCGCAACGCCAACGAGGGTTACTCTCGGGAAATCGTGTCCCTTGGCTACCATCTGCGTGCCGAGCAGAATATCAGCTCTGCCCTCTCTGAAATCCTCGAGCATTCTGTCGTAGGACATCTTGCCGCTAGTGGTGTCGGCATCCATACGCATCACCGTCATATCGGGCGCGTATTTATTAAGCTCGCTTTCGAGCTTCTGCGTGCCGTAGCCAAGGAATGATAGGCGGTCGCTGTCACACGACGGGCATTTTCTTGGTACTCGCTCGCTGTAACCGCACATATGGCAGAGCAGCTTGCCGCCATCACTGCTTGTGTGATAGGTCAGCGATACCGAGCAGCGCGGACAGGTCAAAACGTCACCGCACTCCTTACAGCTTATCTGCGAGGAATAGCCGCGTCGGTTGAGGAACAAAATCGCCTGCTTATCGTTTTCGTAAACCTCACCGAGCGACTTTAAGAGTCTGTCGCTGATTGGCGAGGTGTTGCCGAGCCTTAATTCCTCTCGCATATCGACGATAACCGCGTCGGGCAGCTTAACGCCGCCGTAGCGCTCACGAAGCGGAACGAGGGTGTATATACCCGATTTCGCCTTATGGAAGCTCTCGAGCGAGGGTGTCGCCGAGGCGAGAAGCATAAGCGCCTTCGACCTGCCGCAGCGATATGCCGCAATATCTCTGGCGTGATACTTCGGGTCTGACTCCGACTTGTAGGTATGCTCGTGCTCCTCGTCGATTACTATCATACCGATATCGTCAAGCGGAGCGAAAATCGCCGAGCGAGTGCCTATGACGAGGTCAACCTCGCCACGCTTGATTCTGCGCCAGGCGTCGAGCCTCTCTCCCTGCGAGAGCGATGAATGCATCACCGCCACACGCTCACCGTACCGACGGCAGAAGATGTTCACCGTCTGGGGCGTGAGAGCAATCTCGGGAACGAGCATTATGACGTTCTTACCGTCAGCGAGAGTTTCGTCAATCGCGCGCATAATAACCTTGGTTTTACCGCTTCCCGTAATACCGAAAAGCAGCGCGGCACGCGCTTCGTCACGCTTAAGCTCGGCTTCTATGGCGCTATACGCCTTGCTTTGCGCCTCGGATAGCACTATCGGTGCGGTGTCACGCAGGCGAGCGTATTCGGCATACGGATTGCGGATAGTTTCGGACTCCAGAATCCTGATTATCCCTCTCTCGCGCAGCGCCGTGATATTAGCGTAGGAAACGTGCGGCAGAGCTCTGATAAGCTCGATATCCGCAGTGCCGATGTCCAAAAGATATTTGATAATACTCCTCTGCCCCTCGCTTCTGACACCCTTTCTGCCGGTGGCAGAGAGAAGCTCTTCCGCTTCCGCCTTGGAAAGCGCAAGAACGCAGGTCTTTTTGACCTTTATATTCGGTGTCTCGGAGAGAGCGCCCTGTGGGATAAGGCATTTTGCCGCCTCGCCGAAGGTCGAGAGAGTATGCTCCTTCAAAAACAGACACAGCCCGAGCATCTCCTCGCTAAAGGAATAACGGTTGTCAAATACCGTATGCACGGGCTTAATATTTACTCCGTCTGCGGAGTCCTTTACGCGAGTGACTACGCCGCGGCGCAGCTTGTCCGCCCTGCCAAACGGCACCTTGACAATACTGCCAACCGTGAGCGACTCGTCGCAGGAATAGTCAAAAGGGCGGTCTATATGATATGGAGCATCGAAAAGATATACTTCACAAAACATATAGCCACCTCTTTTTGAAAAAATTATTTTAGTTTTCGGGATGCTTCAGCTTGAATCTGCCCGACTGAAGCTTTGCGATAGCAATCTTCACAGCCTTCTGATCCTTGTACTCGGGATCAATAAGAGCCGCGAGAGGCTTCTCTGTCTCGTGATTGTCAATCATTTTCTGCGCCTTTGCTCTCATCTCAATGTACTCGTCGGTAACGATGCGAGCGCACTTTGCAACTCCAATTACAAGCTCGTAGCGGTTGAACTCGTCGCCTGCAAGCTGTTTTGCGGTAGGATAAATCATTTTTCTATACTCCATTCTGCCGTTTTCGGCTTTCTAAAATTATTCTTCTATTGCGCTGTCGTCAGCGGTATCGTCCTCGTCGGAAAGACGGTTGGTGATAGTCTCGGTCTGTATAGCCGAGAGAATAACGTGCTCGGAATCGGTGATAATGACTGCTCTCGTGCGTCTGCCGCAGGAAACGTCAATCACTCTGCCCTCCTCCTTCGCGTCTCTGACAAGCCTTTTCACAGGCTCGGAGTCGGGAGAGGCGATAGCAACTATTCTGCCCGCCGATACCATATTTCCAAAACCGATGTTTATAAATTTCATAATAAACCTCTGTTATATTTTTAGTTCCTTTTTATTGAGAGAAATTTCAGATGAAGTGCGAGGATTTTCAGGCGATGGGCGTAGTAAAAGATACGTCAAGCCCGAAAAACTCCAAAGCAGCTCGCCAAAATTTACTCAATATTTTGAACCTGCTCTCGAATCTTCTCCAGCTCGCCCTTCATATTGACTACTATGCGGGCAATTCTTGCGTTATTCGCCTTTGAGCCTATCGTGTTGGTCTCACGGTTAAGCTCCTGCATAAGAAAGTCGAGCTTTCTGCCCGAGGGCTCCTTCGACGCCGCTATATCGTAGAATGCGCCAAAGTGCGAGCGAAGTCTGACAAGCTCCTCGTCGATAGCAATTTTGTCCGCCCAAATAGCGCACTCGGTGAGCAGTCGGTTCTCGTCGGGAGTAACTCTCGCATCATCGAGAATCGCGCGAATTTTCGCCTCGAGCTTCTCCTTGTAGCCAACGGTATCCTCGAGCGAAATCTGCTCGACCTCGTCGGCATAGGCTCTGACGAGCTCTATCTTCGCCTTGATGTCGCTCTCCGCCTTCGCGCCCTCACGCTCACGCATTTCATTATAACCCGCGATAGCCTCGTCAAGCACCGAACGGAAAATCTCCCACTCTGCCTCGAGATCCTCCTCTGCCTTGTCGTAGGTGAATATCTCCTGGTTTCTCGCTACACTCATAACGCTGATGTCGTCACGGAGTCCGAACTCGTCACGGAGTCTATAAAGTGCAGAAAGATAGCTCTCGAGATAAACGCTGTCAAGACCGACGTTGCCAAGTCCCGAGGTGTGATTATCCACGGTGACGAAAACGTCAACCTTCGCTCTCGCGACGGCATTCTTCCTGATATGCTCCTTGATGCGCTCCTCGAGGAATATATAAGCCCTCGGAAGCTTTACGCTACAGTCGAAGAAGCGTGAGTTCACGCTCTTGATTTCTATCGTTATATCCTTGCTCTCGCCGGAGCGCTTCGCTCTGCCGAAGGCGGTCATGCTCTTAATCATTTATCATTTCCTGCTTTCGTATTTCCCTGTCGCTCGGCAAGGCTCTGTAGCTCCTGCATAAAGGAGTCGATGTCCTCAAATTCTCTGTAAATCGAGGCGAAGCGGATATAGCTGATAATATCGCACTCCTTGAGTCTTGCGAGAACCATCTCGCCTAAGTTCTTCGAGCTGATCTCTGTGATAATCGCGTTCTGAAGCTCGGCTTCAATAGACGCGGCAATGCTGCCTGCATCAACGGGTCGCTTCTGGCAAGCGCGCTCGATGCCAAGCGCAAGCTTGTGTCTATCGAAGAATTCCCTTCTGCCATCACGCTTAACGACGGCTATCGGCACTGTGTCAACAACCTCGTAGGTCGTGAATCTTCTTGCGCAAACAGGACACTCGCGGCGGCGCTTAATGCTCGCGCCGTCGTCTACGGGACGGGAGTCAAGCACTCGCGTATCGCGGCAGCTACATACGGGACATTTCATATTTGCATTGCCTTTCTCTTGCTAAATTGCATACTTAATCACTATATTATATCATAAATATTTTGAAAAGTAAATACTTTTTATAAATTTTCGTGCATATAAAAGGCCCCCTTGTGTAAAGGGGGGCTGTCAACGCAGTTGACTGAGGGATTGTTGTTAATATAGAACAATCCTTCCGTCTTGCTACGCAAGCCACCTCCCTTTACACAAGGGAGGCGAAGAAAAGCGGAGAGCGTGATGCTCTCCGCTAAAGCCTTCCCCAAGATAGGGGAAGGTGGCTTGCGTAGCAAGACGGATGAGGATGACCCATATCCAATAGTAATTACGCTGTTAGGTATTAGTACAGAGGTAGTTTTTTACACTCCTCAAACGCAAAGCGAGCAAATATAGGCGGTCTAAAATCAGACCGCCTTGAGTTATTCTGCTTTAGATTTTTTACCGAGCTTTGTGCTTATCCAAGCGCTAAAGCGCTCCATACAGTCGATTTTGAGGGTGGAAAACCACTTGAAAGTCAAGGGCCATACCGCGCCTGCAAAGGCTACGATGAGGAAATAGCGCACGCTTCTTGCGACGAATTCGTTGCCGAAAAGCGCGGTCAGAGGCGCAGAGAGCCCCGACTTGATGGCAAGGACGCCAAGCAAACCTCCGATAAGCTTGATTATCTGCGCGTACCAGCGAGCGTCGGTATTGAAATTAATAAATTTCGAGTCAACGAAGTGCACGAGCACGAGTCCTGCCGTACATCCGAGAAGCGTGCAAGCATTCTTGAGGCCGCTTTGATAATTTGCGGGATCGAGAGTAGCGTCGCCCGAGATAAAGAGAACGTACGCAAGGAACGCGAGAGAAAGCACGACCGAGCCGATTACTACGTAAGGCATCGAGCGCTTGAAGCTCTCCTCGGTCGCAAAGAGAGGACGGAGCAAAAGCACGAGCGCGAGCGCAACGAGGAGTGACACTATAACGTCAAGAGGTGTATGCACGCCGAGATACATTCTGGAAAATGCGACCAGAACGATAATGCTAACGCATACGGCGGTCTTAACCTTAGAAGGCTTGTACGCTGCTATTGCGCCGTAGGTGCTTGCGATATTCTGCGTATGTCCCGAGGGGAATGAATAGCCGGTCGCCTCTGCTCTTGCAGATTCGATAATGTCAAAATTCGAGTCGAGCACCCAGGGGCGAGGAATGCGGAAGAATAGCTTTGCTATTTGGTTGACAACCGTTCCGATAAGTCCTGTGATAAGTATAAAGTAGCCCTCGCGCTTATTGATGCACCAAAAGAAAAATATGGCGATCACGAGGAAGAAGGTTTCCTCACCAAGGTGTGTTATGAGCGCAAAGAAGGCGTCGAACACAGGGTTACGTATGCTCTCGAGAAAATAGAGGAACGGCATACAACCCTTTGCCAGAGAATTCATAAATTCCATATTAAACTCCATTCTGCCGCAAGCTGCGGCAAATTATTTGAAAAGATAAAGATAAATTCCTATCCACTGTGTCACTGCGCCCGCAAGCACGAAAAAGTGCCATATAAAATGTGACGCGCGCGAGTGCATCAGGAATGGGATAATACCGAGAGTATAAAGGACTCCGCCTGCGAGTATCCATATTGCCAACGGGAAGTTCGTTCCTATCATTCCCGGCAGGAGCATAAGTGCGCTCCAACCAAGCAAAACGTAAAGCGGAATGTGTAAAAAGCGCAGCCTCGTCGGGCCGAAAACTCCTACAAGACTGATTCCTGCGGCGATAATCGCACATTGAATGATAAAAAACACCATTCCAAATGTATCACCGAAGAAGCATATCAAAACCGGCGCAAAAGTCGCACCGATCAGTAGGTAAATCGAAGAATAATCGAATCGACGAAAAAGTCTTTTCACTGCGCTACCGTGTGCAAAAGCATGGTAAAGACAGCTAGAGGTGAACATAATAAACATACCGAAGAAGTAAATCAGCGCTGACAGCCGTTCGGGAAAGTTGTCGGATTCCAAAAGCATAAGCACTAATGCGACTATTGCAAAAATGCTTCCGAGTCCGTGGGTTATTGAATTGCCTATTTCCTCAAGGATCGAACGCTTTGGCGGATCAATCGGCTTCGATTTGCCATTATCGCCGTTGTACTCGAAAAGCGCTTTTTTGTACGCAGCGTTTGCCATTTCAACGCGACGTTTATAATCCGCTTTCGCAGCGCGCTTTTCGTTATTATACTCTGTTTTCAGTTCTTTCAGCTTTAAGCTCGAATCTTTCATTTTGGGTACCTCTCTTGTGATAATTAGTTTTGGCAACCATAGATTATCACAGCAAGAGAAAAAAGTCACCCTACTGTTAAAAAAGTCAAGTAGAATAAAAATTCCGATAGCTCTACTGAGAGTAGATTTATCGATAAATGCGATAAAATGCAAATTATAGTTTGCTTTTTGTGTAAAATTCGGCGCATTGTGCAAAATGCTATCTTACAATGCGCCGAATAAAATATTTACTTTTTAGTAAGTGTCAAATATAAAATATCACGGTAAAATATCCGCTTAAATCAAGGAGTTAAGCGGTTCGGTCCTCTGAACAGGAACTCCGCTTCCTTAATAGAAAGGCCGAGGAAGAGCATCGTAAGACGGTCGATACCAAGACCGAAGCCACCGTGAGGAGGGCAGCCATACTTGAAGAATTCGAGGTAGAACTTAACGTCCTCTGCGAGTCCCTTTTCCTCTGCCTGAGCCTTGAGAACGTCGTATCTGTGCTCACGCTGCGCACCGGTAGTAATCTCCACGCCGCGCCAGATGAGGTCGTATCCCTGAGGAACGCCTGCCTCGTCACGCATATGGTAGAAGGCTCTCTCCTTTGCGTCATAGTCGGTGATAAAGAGGAATTCATGGTTGAACATATCACGGCAAAGCTGCTTAGTCATTCTCTCAGCCTCGGTTGTGAGGTCGCCCTTAAGCTCATCGGGAACGGTGTAGCCGTAGCGAGCCTCAAGCTCTGCGTATACGTCAGCAAGCTTCATTCTGGGGAAAGGAAGGGTTGGAACAGTAACTGCATACTCCTCGCCGAAGAGCTCGACGATTCTGTCACCGTGCTTTTCCTTAACCTCGCTAAGCGCGTAAGCAAGAAGCTCCTCCTCCATCTTCATAACGTCGTCGAAGGAGTTGATATAGGAGAACTCAAGGTCAAAGCCTGTGAATTCGGTAGCGTGCTTGTTAGTGTAGGACTTCTCTGCTCTGAATACGGGACCGGTCTCGAAAATGCGCTCGAGGCCTGCCGCCATAGCCATCTGCTTATAGAACTGGGGCGACTGCGCAAGATATGCGTTACCGTCAAAATACTTAACCTCGAAAACGTCGGAGCCGGACTCACTTGCTGCCGCAATGAGCTTGGGAGTGTGAATCTCAACAAAGTTGCGCTCAACGAGGAACTTGCGAAGCGCGTTAGTAAGAGTGGTCTGCATTTCAAGCATGAGGTGATTCTTGTCACGGCGAAGGTCGATCCATCTGTAATCCATGCGAACGTCGATGTCCGAGTCGTCCTTGATAGGAAGCGCATCAGCGATCGACTCAATCTTCATGGTATCGGGGTACATCTCCTTGCCGCCCATCTTAACGTACTCACTGGCAACAACCTCACCCTCAAAGGTAACGACAGAGTGAATAGTGAGCTGATCAAGCATCTCGGTGAACTCGGGATGCTTCTCCTTCTCAATAGTGATCTGGAGCTTTCCGGTAATGTCCTTTACAACGATGAAAGCCATCGTTCTCTTGTTACGGAAGTTCTCTACGAAGCCCTGGACGCGACACACGCCGGGAACTACGTCTTTGATATAGGTTCTTTCCATTTTCTTTTTCCTTTTTTTAGAAATTTATTTATACATATTATACATTATATATTATAGCATTATTGGTATAAAAAAGCAAGATATTTTGATATTTTTGATTAAAAAGATATGCACTTTTGTTCAAGCTTTATAATCAAAGCGTAATGGATAGCTTGGAGTATAAAACGAGCAATTTTGACGTTTTTTGTAAATAGAAGATAGCAAAATCGACTTTTTACGCTTTGTACCGCGATCAAATAAAAGCAGCAGCCTGCCTAATAAGCAAGCTGCTGCTTCGAGTTTAATAATTATTCTACGATTTTAACATTAACAATAATGTATCTGCCGCAGTCCTCACAAATGAAGCCTGCCTGAACAATGCTACCGGGGATATGGTCATATACCTCGGGCATGATGATACCAGGCATATTGGAAGGAAGCACGCTGGTGTTATCAACGATAATATACTGACCGTTGATTCTGTGACAATGAACGTCAACGTACTCGATGTCGCAAATTACCTCTTCACCATTCTTGTCGTAAGTGTATCTGTAGATACCCTTCTCCGAGCAAGTAGCAGTCTTGTAAAGTGTCTTGGTAGGAGTAACAAGCTCAACTTTCTTATATCCGCAATGGTCGTACCAGCAGGTAGTAATAAGATTGAAGGAATTACCCTCTACGAACTTAAGCTCGTACTTGTAAACGTGGTTGCCGGTAGCAGGAATAGTCACATCAAAAGTAGTGTCATCTGCCGCACCGCACTGATTACAATTGTCAAGATGCTTATTACCTGTTGCACTACATGTCGCAGGTGTGGTAATCTTCCAATCACCAGTATGGTTAACGCATACGTCAACGTATACTACACAATTGTCGCCATTTTCCTTGCAGTATTCGCACTCGAAGTAACCGGGCTGAGTAACACCAGTATAGTAAGTGCAAATATAGGTCTCGAAATTGGAAGCAGAAAGTTTGATGCCGTCAACCGTGAGGTTGTATGTGCCATCAGCATTAGCATAAGTTTCACTAGCAATATTTCCATTGAGAATATGCTTACCGGTAGCAGGAATAACCTGTGTACAGGTCACTGTCTTTACAGTTTTATCCGACAAGGTGTACTTAATAGTAGTAACAATACTACCGTTTACACCACAGGTAGCCTTTGTGGTAACGCGAGAAAGCGCTGTATCATTGTACTCATATTCATGACTATAAGATACGTAAGAGCACTTTGCACACTCAATAGAGAAAATAAAGCTATCGTTGGTGTAAATGTTGTCGCCGTCGGGGTTTACCTTGAGTACGTACTCTATGGTATGAGGCAAAACAGGAACCTCAGGTTCATTCTCAAACTGGCAGTTCAAGCACTTTTGCTTCAAATATCCAGGGGCAACGCAAGTGGGTGCTGTATACTCAAGAGTTTCGTAATTGTGATTCTTAACTACTCTTACACTTACCTTATTATTGTCAGAAGGACAAGTAGTACAAATATAATAACTTTCAAACTCAGTCTCACAATTTATAGAATTGATATCGGTACCTGCGAAATCGGTCTGGAACATTCTTGTTCCATCTTCTGCATAATAGTTGAAGGTTCCGTCAGGATTCTGATATTCCTTGGCATACTTATCAGCGCGTCCGGTGATTCTGTGAAATCCGTGCGCGGGAATAATAGCCATATCATCGCCACTGTCAGCAGTAGAAACGGTGATATTACCAATAACGGAATTGGGATTAGTGTAAGTAACAATCTTTGCACCATTCACGCTACAAGTAGCAGAAGTAACAATTTTAGTTGTCTTTATGCACTCTTTCTCAGCCTCAAAGTTTGCAGTAAAACCGCATTCCGCACGTCCACACTTCGCATTAACAACGTAATACTCAGATGCGCCGGGATTCATCTGCAAAAGCTCAAGAGTAGCGTTTTCAGAGAGAAAATCGTGAGCCTTTATTGCAGTAATGTTTATAGAACGGTTGCAGGTAGAGCAAACGTATACTGCTGCCGCAGTACCGCCACAAGAAAGCTCTGTTACAGTAACGTCAATAGGACTAACACCGGGCTGATCAATGGAGATCTGTCCCTTATCATTAAGGAACTCGGAAATCGGTGTGCCGTTCAGCATATGTCCGATCTTTGCAATTCCCTGCTTGAGAGTGAAGCTCTGACCAAGGTAGGTAAAGCTGTATGTAATCTCGCCGGTTTCAAGGCAAGTTGCTGTCTTAGTTATATTAGTCTGAACCTTAGCGTCGGGCTCGGTGAAGCTCTTTCCGCAGCCCTTACAGACAGCGGTGAACTCAATCTTTCCATCTTCTTTTCTGGTAAGCTTACCATCAAGCTTATGAACGTGAGGAACCCATTTTGCATAAACCTTGATACTCTCGGAGAAACGATCACCCTCAAGAGCGGTTACGTCAAACTTCTTATTAAAGGAATTATCATCATAATACCAACCGTCAAAATCATAACCGGTTCTGGTAGGATTTGCGGGAAGTATTATCTCCGCATTCACAAATGCGGACTGGGAGTGGTATATTTCTCCCTCTACCATATATTCAATTTTGTGCTGTGTCTCATCAAGCGATGCAAAGTGTATAACACCGAATACGATGCCCACTATTGCTGCACACGCTAACACGAACGCAAGAATTCTGTTCATTTGCCCCTCCTTATAATAATAGACAAGTATTCCCGGAAAGGATTACTTGCCGGGGTTTTTTAACGATAATTGTTAAGTTTTGTTATAAAAATCGAAAAATTGCGATGGTTTTCCTGAAAAATAATCAAGGGCAGAAGGTCACGCGAGGCGCGACCTCCCGCCCTTTTTTCAATTTATGGAATTAAATCTTTTTCAAGAGTTAATTAAGCGTTCTTGAGAGACTCAAGGTAAGTAGCATACTGCTCAGCAGTGTACTTAGCTACACACTTGTAGGTACCACAATCGTTACATACCTGAACCATGTAGTAGAAGGTAGCAGTCTCTTCGGTTTCTTCATCAATGATCTCATCCTTCTTAACTGCGAGAACAAGTGCATTCTCGTAGTCGTGGCCGTTAGCTTCGGTCTCAACCTCAAAGGTAACAGTGATGAATACAACAGAATCAGCAAGATCAGCGATAGCGATAGCATTGCCATCCTTATCGAAGTTTACAGTAAGAGCGTAAACAGCAGGCTCTACACAGTTAGCAGCCTTAACAAGAACGGGCTTAGCATAGTAGGTAGAACCGTTTGCAAGGAAGTCCTCTTCATCGTCAGCGCCATCTGCAGGATCAGGAAGGTCGAAGGTCCACTCTTCCTCAGCAACACAAGCATCAGTGGTGCGCTTGCACTTACCAGTGATTTCAACAGTGCCGTTTTCGAGATCTACTTCGTAGTCAAGCTTCCAATCGTGACCAAGTGCAGGAGTGGTGAACTCGTGGTCACCGTTAGCACACTTAGCAGTACCGGTAGACTCGCACTTAGAAGGAATGATTACTTCCTTGATAACGTGTGCCTGGTAAACCTTAACACCGTTTACAAGTTCCTTACAAACCTCACACTCGTAGTAACCATCAGCGGTCTGATCACAAGTGAGAGTCTCGTTAGCGAATACCTTAATGCCAGGAACGGTAGAGTAGATAGCACCGTTGTCGGGATTTACATACTCAGCATTGAACTTAGGAGAGCCCTGGATAAGGCCTGCAAGCTTGTGGTTGGTCTTAGGAAGAACAATCTTAAGCTCGTTGGTCTCGCCAGCGATTACAACCTTGTAAAGAGTGTAACCCTCGGAGTAGCAGGTAGGAGCAACTTCAGCGATCTTGGTAAGCTTGTCGTACTCGCCAACAAGGACCTTAGCCTCTGCGCATGTGCAATCATCGCTCTGGCACTCTGCTCTCTGACATACCTGCCATACCTTGAAGCCATCATCATCGTTGCCCTCAACTACATACTTGTAGTCGTGGCCAAGAGCGGGAACGGAACCAACGATATCCTTACCGTAAGGATCGTTACAGTTAGCATTGGTACAATCGAAGAGCTTGGAACCAGCCTGCTCACAAGTAGCGGGATTGGAATCGTCAACTCTTACGTTAGTTTCAGTATGAGCCTTGGTGATAGTTACAGCAACAACGGACTCAGCACCCTCAACAGTGGAGCAGTACTCACATACGAAGTATGCCTCAACAGATGCTTCACAAACAACATCCTTGAATGCGCCGTTGGTGAATGCCTTAACACCAGGAGTAGCAGTGGTCATGCCCTCTACTACGTTATCTACGCCGATCTCAACTTCTTTGCCGTTGAGGATGTGGTTAGTCTTGGGAACAAGAACAGTCTCAGTGTACTTTCTGTCAGCGCCAAGCTTGTTGAAGGTATACTTAACCTGACCGTACTCAAGGCAGTTAGCAGCCTTAACGTCCTTCTTCTCTACATTGTAGATGTCTTCAGCAAGAATCTTGGTATAACCGTCGTTCGAAGGATCGCAAGCAGCGCCATTACCCTTACAGGTACCAACAAGGTTGTAAAGCTGAACTTCTTCCTCGTCGATTGTTTCGATAGTGGTCTCAACAAGCTCGTAGAGATATACGTGAGGAAGTGCGGGAACATCAACAAGAACACCGTAGGTCTCGCTGGACTCGGAGAAGCTGTCGAAGGGACAGTTGTCACAATCAACCTTCTTGGAACCAATGGAGCAGCAGGTGGGATCGGTAACGATCTCAGTCTTACCATTGTGATCGTAGTATACGTCAATGTTTACAACATCCTTGCACTCTTCGCAGTAGAAGTAACCGCTCTGAATTTCGCCGCAAGAGAACTTCTGACCAGCGAAGGGCTTGATGCTGTGAGCAGAAAGTCTGCCAGCTGCATCAGCAGTGCCGTACCAGTAAGGAACAACAACACCATTGGAGTTGTCAGCGTCCATATCGTACTCAGCATAGTTCTTGCCGTCAAGCTTGTGACCAGTAGCCTCAATGTCAAGCTTGAAGCTGAGGTTAAGATTTCTGTCAGCGTTTACATATGTATACTCGTATTCGCCGTCATTACCGCAGTCAACAACCTCGAGAACCTTGAATGACCACTCGTTAATAAGAGGAAGGTCAAGGTACTCATCAGCGCCACAGATAGTACAGGTACCGAAAGCAACACCGTAGTTGTCTTCAGTGGGCTGACCAATAAGAGACCAGTTATAAATGGTGTGAGGATACTCGCCAGCTTCTACAGTAGTGTACTGGATATCCTTACAAAGCTTACAGTGCTGAACGAGCATACCGCCGTCAACGCAGATGTACTTGCCATTGTAGGTCTCGGTTACGGGCTGAGCCTTAGTGTAGTCGTGGCCAAGAGCCTCGCCTACGAATTTGCCTTCACCCTTGAAGTTACAGATCTCACAGAAGGAACCAACCCACTTAGCCTCAAGGCAGTTAGCAGGAATTTCGCCATCCTTCATAACGTGGAGGGTCTCGGTGGTAATAGCTGCAAAACCACAGGTCTTACAAGCCTTAACAACGATACCGTCTTCGGTCTGAGTATGCTTTACAACGTCAACGTATGCAAAGTCATGCTCTGCGCAAGCTGCGTCAGCAGAGGGAGCCTTCACGCCAAGGTCAACACCGTCTGCAAACCAGTTACCGTTTGCGCCAATAGTCAATTCAGGAGTAGAACCAGCAGCACCGGTCTCACCCTTTTCACCCTGAGGACCCTGAGGACCTGCGGGGCCGGCAGCACCCTTACAAGCAACAAGGGCTCCACCGATCAAAAAGCACATTGCTAAAACTGCGATCAGTTTTATGATTGTGTTCTTGTTCATAGTTTTTTTCTCCTTTGAAAAAATTTTAATTTTTTTGGAAAAATCACACTACCCCACATACACCATAAAGTAAAGCGTCACGCCCTCCGAGAGTGGCGATCTCTCCAACATTAAAGTTATGAGGTCGATCTGCTTTTTGTGCGCGAACCTTATGAAATACTTAGAGCGATGTATTTTCTCTTACACGATTATACACTTTTCGAATTGAATTGTCAATACCTTTTTTGCATTTTTTTTGATTTTTTTCACTTTTTTTCTTAATTTGTTATAATTATATATAAAAAATATCGTTTTTACTAGTCTAATTAGCCAATTTAGCAATACAATTCTAGATTAGAAATTCAATTTTCTATATCATTCGACTTTATTTTCAACCGAAAAGTATGTTTTATATCTCCAGAAATGCCCGACGCAGAGCTTCTCTCGCGCCGGGCATTTGATAAACGAATTGTAAATTTTATTCAGCTGCCTTGTCAGCAGGCGCTGCGTCACGCATGGAAAGGTTCTGTCTACCCTTCTCGTCGGTGCCGAGATACTTAACGCGAACGGTGTCGCCGATAGCTACAACGTCCTCTACCTTCTCGGTTCTCTGCTGCTGAAGCTTCGAGATGTGTACCATTCCCTCCTTGCCGGGTGCGTACTCAACGAACGCGCCGATGGGGATAATACGGGTAACGGTACCCTCGTAGGTCTCGCCTACTACGGGCTCGAATACGATAGCGTCGATAATTTCCTTCGCCTTATATGCAGCGTCGCGCTCAACGGCTGCGATAAATACGCTTCCGTCATCGTTGATGTCAATCTTAGCGCCGGTGTCGGCAACGATCTTCTGAATAACAGAGCCGCCCTTACCGATAACCTCACGGATCTTGTCGGGGTCGATGGTCATAGAGATCATCTTGGGCGCATACTTCGATACCTCTGCCCTGGGCTCTGCGATAGCAGGAAGGATTACCTTGTCGATAATCTCATTTCTACCCTGGTGAGTGGTCTCAAGCGCCTGCTTGATAATCTCGGGAGTAAGACCGTCAACCTTGAGGTCCATCTGAATAGAGGTAATACCCTTCTTGGTACCTGCTACCTTGAAGTCCATATCGCCATAGAAGTCCTCAAGACCCTGAATGTCGATCATAGTATCCCAAGAGCCGTCCTCCGCGGTGATAAGACCGCAGGAAATACCCGCAACGGGAGCCTTAATCGGAACACCTGCGTCCATAAGCGCAAGAGTAGAGCCGCAAACAGAGCCCTGCGAGGTAGAGCCGTTAGAGGAAACAACCTCGGAAACAAGACGGATAGCATAGGGGAACTCCTCGGGAGTAGGAAGAACGGGAACGAGAGAACGCTCTGCAAGCGCACCGTGACCGATCTCACGGCGGCCGGGGCTACGGAGAGCCTTAGCCTCACCGGTAGAATAGCCGGGCATATTGTAGTGGTGCATATATCTCTTCTCGGTCTGGTCGTCGAGTCCCTCGAGCTTCTGCGCGTCGGAAAGAGTGCCAAGAGTAGCAATGGTGAGCACCTGAGTCTGACCTCTGGTAAAGAGGCCCGAGCCGTGTACTCTCGGAATAACGCCTACCTCAGATGCGAGAGGACGGATCTCGTCCATACGTCTGCCGTCAACCCTCTTCTTGTCAACAAGAAGCCAGCGACGAACTATCTTCTTCTGAATCTTATAGATAAGCTCGGGAAGGATTACCTTAATGTCGGGATACTTTTCTTCAAAGTTAGCAACGATATCATCCATAATGGGCTGCATCTTGGCGTCACGAACGTTCTTGTCATCGGTGTCAAGAGCTTCCATTACGTTCTGCTCGCAGTATGCGAAGATTTCGTCAAACATATCGTGGTCAAGCTCGCCCGATGCATACTCGAACTTAGGCTTACCAATTTCTGCAACAATAGAGTTAATGAACGCAACTACGCCCTTGCACTCCTCGTGCGCCTGCATAATAGCGTCGTACATAACGTCGTCAGATACCTCGTTAGCGCCTGCCTCGATCATAACAACCTTGCCCTCAGAAGCGGCAACGGTAAGCTCAAGGTCGGATACCTTGCGCTGTTCGGCGGTGGGGTTAACTACGATCTTGCCGTCAACGAGTCCCATGAATACGCCTGCGATAGGGCCGTTCCAGGGAATATCGGAGATGGAAAGCGCGATAGACGCACCGATCATAGCGGTAATCTCGGGGGAGCAGTCGGGATCAACCGACATAATAGTGAGGAGAAGCGAAATATCGTTACGAAGATCCTTCGGGAAGAGAGGACGAACGGGACGGTCGATAACACGTCCAGCGAGAACCGCCTTCTCCGAGGGCTTGCCCTCACGCTTAAGGAAGCCGCCGGGGATCTTGCCCACAGCGTACATTTTCTCGTCATAGTCTACCGAGAGAGGAAGGAAATCAATTCCCTCTCTGGGAGCGGCAGATGCGGTAGCAGTCGCGAGAACGGTGGTCTCACCGTACTGAACGATAGCCGCGCCGTTGGCAAGACCTGCAACCTTACCGGTCTTTACAACAAGAGGTCTGCCAGCAAGCTCATATTTGAACTCTTTGTAGTCGTCGAATGTTTTAATTCTTTCTACCATTTTTCTAAACTCCTTTTTGTTATTTCGGGAGCGAATATAGCACTTAAATATCCGTCAAAGCATAACCTTGGCACATATTTAACTGCTACTTTCGCAACCCAATATTTTGTTTTCAAGTGCGTAAAATGCAATACCGTAACAAACGGGAACGAAGCCTGTCCGTTCCCGTTTGCTAAAGATTCCATCCCGGGAAGTAATATATTACTTTCTGAGACCGAGTCTCTTGATAAGAGCTCTGTATCTTTCGATATCCTTCTTTGCAAGATATGCAAGAAGCTGCTTTCTGTGACCAACCATCTTGGAGAGACCTCTCTGAGAGTGGAAGTCCTTGGGGTTCTTCTTCATGTGCTCGGTGAGCTCATTGATTCTGGTTGTAAGAATAGCAACCTGAACCTCGGGCGAACCTGTGTCCTGCTCATTGATCTTGTACT
>JAGBGE010000005.1 GCA_017936125.1 Clostridia bacterium | reverse complement strand
TTTTGTAAGTGGTCAAACATGTGGTCAGACCGAGGAATTGATGATTTTTCGACATTCGGGAGAGCCGAAAAAGTCAGTGTTTTCAAGGGCTTTCGGCTTTTCTCGAAAATTCTACGCCGAGAACGGTGATTGAGTCCCGAAACTGGCGCGCTACCAACTGCGCTACACCTCGCAAGGAGTATATGGTTTATATTGAACTTTCGAAAGCGGTCAATCTACTGAATGCGACGCTCGCTGACTAGCCTTAATATTATATCAAAACGAAGGCGGATTGTCAAGCGTTTTTGAGAAATATTGATAAAATGCAGGGCGCGCTTCACAATAAAGTGGGCGGAAATTTGTCGCTTTTGCCGAAAAAAACTGGAAATATTTTGTTTTTTGCCTAATTCTCTTGCATATTTTAATTATATAATGTAAAATATATATGGAATTTTATCAGTTCTTTACCGTGATATGCGGCATTATGCGCCTCTTTGCCGAATAGAATATAACGGACAAACCGCGCTCTGTGCGTATGGTTTTTTCGCTTTTTGGGAAAAATATTCGGTATAAATCACAGGAGAACGAAGATGAAAAATGAAACGGCTATAATACTTGCCACCTCGACGGGTGAGGGAATCGGCGAGCTGCTGCTCGAGCTTGGCGCGGACGCGCTTATCTCGGTGACCGACACCGAGCGGCTCATTGCTGACGATTTTGACGCTGCAATTATGCGCTGCGGAGAGAGCAGGGTGATAATTCTGCCGAATGGCGAGTCGGCTTATGCCGAAGCGAAGCTTGCAGGCGCCCCGAATCCGTCTGTCAGCGTTCTGCCTTGCAAATCCTTTGCCGAGGGCTATGCGGCACTTGCCGCTATGCCGTTTGGCGAGATAGCGGATGTGCAGTATGCGGCGGCGATTTCGGCAATTTCAGCCGTCACTTCGATAGATATTCGTCACGAGTCCTGCGACCTTTTTGACAAATTCTCCGCCACCTCGCGCGGTGTGAGGTATTCTCACGCAGGAAGTGCTGAGGCGGCTCTGCTCGAGTCGGTTGAAAAGCTGCTTCAACCCGCCCACCGCATAATCACGCTGATTGTCGGCAGTGGCGTCACTAACGCGCGCCGCGTGTTCGTAACCGAGCGCCTTGGAGAGCTTTATCCGGACGTGCAGATAATCGTTTATATCGGCGGTCAGACCGAAGCCGAGTATTATATAGCCTTGCGATAGGAAGGAAAACAAATGGAAAAATACAGAATAGTTATTGATACCGAGGGTAGCGATAAGGGCGCTGCCACAGTAGTGAAGGGGGCGGCTCTCGCGCTCGAAAAATACCCGTCACTTCTCCTGACTCTCGTCGGTGACGAAGAAAAAATCAAAAAATACGCGACCGAATGCGGCGCCGCCTCTCTTATCGGCAGCCGTATTGAAATAATTCACGCAGGCGACGTTATCACCAACCACGACAGTCCTGCCACAGCGCTTTTCCAGAAGCCTGATTCCTCGCTCGTACGAGCTCTTGCGGCTCTCTCGGAGAGAGATGACCTGCTGGGCTTTATCAGCGCGGGAAATACGGGTGCGCTTATCGCAGGCGCTATGAGATTTCTCTCGACTCCGGAGCGTGTGCGTCCCGCGCTTGCCGCGGTGCTTCCCGCGGAGAACGGCGGCGAAACCTGCCTTGTTGACACGGGCGCAACGATTGATTGCACCGCGCAGATGCTCCTGCATTTTGCCAGACTCGGCAGAGATTTTATGAAGGCATTACATAAAATAGATTCCCCGAGGGTTGCGCTTCTCTCCAACGGCGCGGAGAGCGCTAAGGGTAATGCGCTCGTCAAGGAGACTCATCTCCTGCTCGACGGGGCGGATGACGTCAACTTTGTCGGTAACGTCGAAGGCACTAACGCTCTCACAGGCTCGTGCGACGTGCTTGTGGCAGACGGCTTTTCTGGCAACGTTCTCCTCAAAACCACAGAGGGCACAGCGCGCAGAATTATCACCGACATCGTCAAGCTGGCGAATGAGACGGGAGAGGAACGATACCTCGAGCTTGCATACCGCCTCAAAGGGCTATATGACTTCAACTCTATGGGTGGCGCGGTTATTCTCGGTGTGAGAAAGCCGGTCTTCAAGATGCACGGCTCGTCGAACGAGCAGACGGTTGTCAACACCGTCGGTATGCTCACCAAAATGTTCATTGACTCAGACCTTGCGAGTAAAAAAGAAACGATAACCACCTAAAATGTAAATTGTGATTTGCATTTTCGCAAGAAAAGGACTAAAAATATGGCTAACACAGTTGTAATCAGCGAGGTGAAAACCAAGCGTGATATCAAGGAATTCGTTGAATTTCCTCTGAAGCTTTATAAGGGCAATCCCTATTTTGTGCCGCTTATCTATTCCGATGAGGTTAATCTCGTCAAGAGGGGCGGAGAGCCCGAGATAGCAGACTCGATTTTCCTGCTCGCCAGACGCGAGGGCAGAGTGGTCGGCAGAATTCAGGGAATTTTGCAGAAGCAATATAACGAATTACATAACGAGAAGCGCATTCGCTTCACACGATTTGACGCGATAAACGATAAAGAGGTCTCCCGCGCTCTCTTCTCGGCTCTTGAGGAGTGGGGAAGGGCGAAGGGAATGAATCAGCTCTGCGGACCGCTGGGCTACAGTGACCTTGACCGCGAGGGCTTGCTTATCTGGGGCTTTGAGGAGAACCAGACCTACGAGGAGCAGTATAACTATGAATACTATCCCGAGCTTGTCGAGGACGCAGGTCTTGTAAAAGAGGTCGATTGGATGGAGTTTGAGCTTCGCGCGCCCGAGAAAAAGAATGAGATGCTCGCGCGTGTGGCAGCTCGCTCTCTGGAGCTTAACAGGCTTCACGTAGCAAGCACCGATATGTCGAAGAAGGACTATATAGCGAAATACAAGGATGGCTTCTTCGAGTGCCTTGAGGAGTGCTACGCGCACCTCTACGGTGTCGTACCCTTCACCGAGAAGATGAAAAACGAGCTTGTTGAGCAATTCGTTCTGCTTATCAAGAAGGAGTTTGCTATCTTCATCTGCGACGAAAACGAAAAAGTCGTTGCCTTCGGGCTTGGATTCCCGAATCTTGGCGACGCGCTCAAAAAGAGTGGCGGCAGATTGACTCTGCCCGCGCTCATCAGACTCCTGAGGGTAGCAAATAAGCCGAAAGCGCTTGACCTTGGACTCATAGCCGTGCGCCCGGAGTATCAGAATTCGGGACTTAACGCGGTAATGATGAACATTATGATGGGTATGCTTGAGCGCGGTGAAATCGAGAAGATGGAAACCAACCTCAACCTCGAAACCAACGAGGCGGTAATGTCGCAGTGGAAGCTCTTTAACGCTCGCCACCACAAGCGCCGCCGCTCGTATCTAAAAAACTTTTAAGGAGAAAAGCAATGATTGAAAGACTCACCAAAATAATAAACAAGGTGGACCCCGCGGTATCGACCGACGGACTCTCCGAGACAACCAGACTCAAGGAGGATCTCAAGTTCGACTCGCTCGCTATGATGATGATGTCAATGGAGATTGAGGAGGAATTCGGCTTCAAGTTCACCGAGTTCGTCAAGTTTGAAACGGTTGGCGATGTCTGCCGTTACATAGAGGAAAAGGTTAAGTAATGCGCCTTCTCGGACTTCAGAGGCTGACGCTTCTCGACTATCCCGAGAGGGTTGCCTGTACGGTATTCACGGGCGGCTGCAATCTGCGCTGTCCCTTCTGCCATAACGCCTCGCTCGTCTTGGGCGAGGGAGATATGATAGGCGAGGATGAGTTCTTCGCCTTTCTTTCGTCGCGCGTCGGTAGGCTTGACGGCGTGTGCATCAGCGGCGGCGAGCCGACCTTGCAGTCGGATATCGCTGATTTCGCGAGCAAAATCAAGTCGCTCGGCTTCTTGGTCAAGCTTGACACCAACGGCACCGCTCCCGAGGTTATCTCGGCGCTGATAGCAGACGGGCTCGTCGATTATATCGCCATGGACGTCAAGAATTCGCCCGCGAGATATGCCGAAACCGTCGGCATCGAGGGCTACGACCTCACGCGTGTCAAGGAGAGCGTGGAGATTATCAAGAAATCGGGTATACCCCACGAATTCCGCACCACCGTCACGCACGAATTGCACACGGCAGAGGATATCCGCGCTATCGGTGAGTGGCTGACCGGTGAGGATAGGTATTATCTCCAGCGCTATCGTGACGAGGGCGATATCCTTGTCGGAGGTCTGACTCCGCCCACGAGCGAGGAGATGAGCGAGCTTCTCTCTGCGGCGCGGGAATTTATTCCTACGGCAGAGGCGAGGTAGGGAAAATTAGGGATTCAAAATTAGAAATTCGGAATTTTCAGTCATCTCGCGCTGTCAAAAACAGACAAAAATCTCTCATTTTCGCTCGTATTTGAAAAAGGCGCGAAAATTCTGCCACGGATTAAATTGCCATAAAAAATGTCAATTGGTAAATTGCACAAAAATGCAAAAAATACGAAATTTTTTTGATGAAAAAAAGACCGCCCGAAAAGTCAGATAAATCAAGGCTTTGGGGCGGTTTTTCTATTTTTTAGCAAAAATGCCCGACTAGATATAGTGACGAAAATGTTTTTCCGGAACTAAATCTTGTATTTTCCGATTGACAAAGCACTATATTTGTGATATGATAAAAGAACATTAAAAATAACGTATAACCCTTCGGGGTTATTTTTTAACACCGAAAAAAAGCAAGGAGAAAAACGCATGTATACCGTACAAAAAAGAGATGGTAAGATAGTTGATTTTGATATAAAGAAAATATGCGAAGCGATTGCGCTTGCCTTCGATGCGCAGGAGAGAAATTATACTCCCGGCATCATAGATTTTCTCGCGCTCAAGGTCACCGCTGACTTCGAGCCGAAGATTAAGGACGGTCATATCGCAGTCGAGGATATTCAGGACTCCGTCGAGTCTGTGCTTATCCAAGCAGGCTACGATGACGTTGCGAAGGCGTATATCCTTTACCGCCGCCAGAGAGCTAAGCTGCGCGCGATGAAGTCCACCGTGCTTGACTACAAGGCAACCGTTGATAACTACGTCAAGATTAACGACTGGCGCGTTAAGGAGAACTCCACCGTTACCTACTCGGTCGGCGGTCTTATCCTCAACAACTCGGGTGCGATTACCGCTAACTATTGGCTCTCGGAGATTTACGACGAGGAGATTGCGAACGCGCACCGCAACGCTGATATACATATCCACGACCTCTCGATGCTCACAGGTTACTGCGCGGGCTGGTCGCTCAAGCAGCTTATAGAGGAGGGCCTCGGCGGCGTAACGGGCAAGATTACCTCTGCCCCCGCAAAGCACCTCGCTACCCTCTGTAATCAGATGGTCAACTTCCTCGGCATTATGCAGAACGAGTGGGCAGGCGCGCAGGCGTTCTCCTCGTTTGATACATATCTCGCTCCCTTCGTCAAGGTGGATAACCTCTCCTACGAGCAGGTTAAGAAGTGCGTTGAGTCCTTTATCTACGGCGTAAACACTCCTTCGCGCTGGGGTACTCAGGCTCCCTTCTCGAACATCACTCTCGACTGGACCGTTCCTGCCGACCTTGCCGAGCTTCCCGCTATCGTAGGCGGCAAGCAGATGGACTTCAAGTACAAGGACTGTAAAAAGGAAATGGATATGGTCAACCGCGCCTTTATCGAAACGATGATAGAGGGCGACGCCAACGGCCGCGGCTTCCAGTATCCTATTCCTACTTATTCTATTACCCGTGACTTCGACTGGTCGGAGAGCGAGAACAACAAGCTCCTCTTCGAGATGACCGCGAAGTACGGCACACCCTATTTCTCCAACTACATCAACAGTGATATGGAGCCGAGCGACGTTCGTTCGATGTGTTGCAGACTCCGTCTTGACCTTCGTGAGCTTCGTAAGAAGTCAGGCGGCTTCTTCGGCTCGGGCGAGTCAACAGGCTCTATCGGCGTCGTTACCATCAATATGCCGAGAATTGCATATCTTGCGGAGAACGAGGCTGACTTCTACAAGCGCCTTGACCGCCTGCTTGACATCTCCGCGCGTTCGCTTAAGGTTAAGCGCGATATTATCACCAAGCTTATGGGCGAGGGACTCTATCCCTACACCAAGCGCTACCTCGGCACCTTCAATAACCACTTCTCGACTATCGGTCTTGTCGGTATGAACGAGGCAGGCCTTAACGCCAAGTGGCTGAGAAAGGATATGACTCACGCCGAAACCCGTGAGTTTACCAAGAACGTTCTCAATCATATGAGAGAGCGCCTCTCCGACTATCAGGAGAAGTATGGCGACCTCTACAACCTCGAAGCTACTCCCGCTGAGTCCACCTCTTACCGTCTTGCAAAGCACGACCGTAAGTTCTATCCCGACATTATCACCGCATCCGATAAGACACAGGGCAACACTCCCTACTACACCAACTCCTCGCATCTTCCTGTTGGCTACACCGACGATATCTTCGAGGCGCTTGATATGCAGGACGAGCTCCACACCCTCTACACCTCGGGTACGGTATTCCACGCATACCTTGGCGAAAAGCTTCCGTCGTGGAAGTCGGCAGCCAACCTCGTTCGCACTATTGCGGATAACTATAAGCTTCCTTATTATTCTATATCTCCTACCTACTCGGTTTGTAAGAACCACGGCTACATAGCAGGCGAGCAGTTCACCTGTCCCGACTGCGGTGAGAAGACCGAGGTATACAGCCGTATCACAGGCTACTACCGTCCCGTACAGAACTGGAACGACGGTAAGACTCAGGAATACAAGCACAGAAGGGTATACGCTGAATCAAAGCTTACCGGCAAGGGCCCCATTCTCGGTGATATGCCCTTCGCGGTAGAGGAGGCTCACGCGGCAGCGGTAGCAGAGATCGAAGCGGCAGAGTCCGACAAAAAGTTCATTCTCTTCACCACCGCAACCTGCCCCAAGTGCCGTATGGCAAAGATGTTCCTTGACGGCGTCGGCGTTGATTACGAAACCGTGCTCGTTGAGGACAACGCGGAGCTTGCTCTTGAATACGGCATCAAGGAAGCGCCCACTCTCGTACTTGTCGGTGACGACAGCGTGAAGAAGATAGCGAATCCGTCGAATATAAAAGCCTTCTGCGAAAAGATGGCAACTAAAGCCTAAGTCAAATTCGGAATTGCAAAAAAACGAATAGCCCCTCTTTCAAAAGGGGGGCTAAAATATATCATAATGGAAAAATGAATTTTGAATTTACAATTTCTGATTCCTAATTTATTTTCCGAAAGGAATTAAGATATGTACGATATTATCATCGTCGGCGCGGGCCCTGCGGGACTCACAGCGGCGCTTTATGCAAGACGCGCGGAAAAAAGCGTCTTGGTTATAGAAAAGGAAACCTTCGGCGGTCAGATTACCCACTCACCGAGGGTGGAAAATTACCCCGGCTTCATCGAGATGAGCGGTAACGAGTTTGCCGACAAGCTGCTCGAGCAGGTTATGGCGCAGGGGGCAGAGATTGAGCTTGACGAGGTCACCTCGGTCACGGGCGAGGCAGGTAATTACAGCGTGAACTGCGTTGGCAAGCGCTTTGGCGCTCGCTCGGTTATCATAGCCTCCGGCTCGCATCACAGAACGCTGGGGATCGATGACGAGCTTCGCTTCGTCGGAGAGGGAATCTCCTATTGCGCGGTCTGCGACGGCGCGTTCTTCAAGGGCAGACGCGTTGCGGTTATCGGCGGCGGCAACTCGGCGCTCCAGGACGCAGTGCTTCTCTCGGATAGCGCGGCGAGCGTCACGGTTGTGCAAAATCTTGCCTACCTCACTGGAGAGCCGAGACTGCAAAAAATCCTTGCCGATAAGCCCAACGTAGACTTCATTTACTCAAGCGTAGTGCGTGGAATACTCACCGAGGGCGAGGCATTTGCGGGAATTGAGATAGAGAACACCCAGACGGGTGAAAAAAGCGAGCTGAAGCTCGACGGAATGTTCGTAGCGATTGGTCAGGTGCCCGAGAACGAGCCGTTCAGGAACGTGGCAACCCTCAGCGAGAACGGCTACATCGAGGCGGGCGAGGACTGTGTCCCCGCGGGTTCCAGAGGCGGCATCTTTGCCGCAGGCGATTGCCGTACCAAGAGCGTTCGCCAGATAACCACTGCCACCGCCGACGGCGCAGTCGCAGCCCTCGCAGCGATAAGATTTTTGGATTCGATAAAGTAAATCCGAAATTATTATCTGCTATACCAATGTAAAAATATATAAGAAAAACGGTTAAAATGCCAACTAACGTGCGCATTTTAGCCGTTTTTCTTTTCACAATGCGGTTTTATGTATTATCTTATTCTGAATATTCTTCCGATGAAAGAACCGAATAAAGCTAACACCGTACCGGCAATCAGCATATTGATATTGGGATAGTTTATGCGCTCGAAGGAGTGCGTTACCATATTAAGAAGACTAAAGGTGAGATACTCAGACAGCATATACATTACACCGATAAACAAAGAAGAAATGATGATACCGCCAAAGCCACTGCGCGAACCCGATATATCGGCGCAAACGAGCGATGCAATCGGCAATACTAAGTAAAAGGCAAGCAGCGAGTAGCCCATAGCTTCTCGACTCATTCCGAGCCAGAATGCGCCAACGGTAACAAGCCATATAAGGCTATACATCAGTAGACCTTTTTTCATAATTATTTCCCTTCTGTTTTGTTTTTAATTCCAAATTTCTAATTCCTAATTAACTCTTGAAACATAGTCGCATTACTCGCCTCAACACACTCGGCTTGTACTGCTCCTTGTTTCTGCGCATTCGCTACGGCAAAAACCGTTATCAACGCTTTTTGCCTGCTCGCATATTTAATTCACCCTTTTATCCTTGCCGACGAAGGCAAGAACCTTGCAGCCCGAGCCGATGATGCGCGAGTAGATTCTGTCCTCGTAGCGTCCTGCAAGCTCGGCGGGCGAGAGGTTGGTCGAAATAATGGTGGAAAGTCCCTTATTCTGTCTTGTGTTAAGCAAATTATAGATAGTCGAGAGTGTGAACTGGCTAGCAAACTCTGTGCCGAGGTCGTCGATTATCAGCAGCTCGCACTCGAGGTGCTTTTCCGACTTCGGCTCCGCGGTGCCGTATCCGCTTCTGAAGCGGTCGGCTTCAAAGTCCGAGATAATATTCTGCGCCGAGTCGTAGATTACGTCGTATCCCTTGTGAATCAGCTCTCTCGCGATAGCCGTCGAGATATGCGTCTTGCCCGTTCCCGTGCTGCCGATAAGCAGGAGATTGCCTCTCTCCTTGTCGAAATTCTTTACGTAATTCTTCGCCGCCGCGAGATTAGCGCGCATCTTGGTATGCACAGCCTCGTCGTAGGCGTAGAGCGAGAGGTCGAAGTTCTCGAACGACTGCTTCTCGATGAGCTTACCGATTCCGCTAGCCGCGATTCGCTCCTTGATTATCAGCTCGCGCAGACAGCCGCACATTTTCGTGCCGCCGATAAAGCCGGTGTCAGAGCAGTCGGTGCAGGTATAGTGCAGGTCGGTGTAGTCGGCAGGGTAGCCAAGACTCACGATTATCTCGCGTCTTTTTCTGACCAGCGCCTGATTTCTCTCCTTGAGAGGTGTGAGGTCGCCGCCCTCGCAGGCAATCTTAAAGAGATTAAGCCCTGTTTTTGACAGCTCCGCGTCGATTTCTCTTATCTCCTCGCTCTCCTCGGCAAGCAGGGCGCTCCTCGAGTCAGCAAGGCTGATAGCAGCCGTACGTCTGCGCTCGATTTCCGCCTTTGCGCGTGCGTAAATATCGTGGTTCATAAATTATTCCTCCTCGCCACTCTCACCGTAGCTTCGTGCGAGAGCCTTGTTGAACGCATCGTTGATGTCAAAATTACCGTATCTCGGTGTATCAGCGCTGCTTTTTGCCTTTTTCTTAGGCGCGGACTTGGCTTCCGAAAGCGTCGCGCGGTCGCCCTCGCGCTTTGCAAGACATTCGCTCACAGTCTTACAGCCTGCCTCGTGCCAGGCGGTGAGAATCTTGTCCATATATGCGCTGACGTTTTTGCCGCCCGTGGCATCGACTGCAATATCGTACGCCTCGGTAATTATCTCGGCTGAGTAGCCGAACTCGTTAGACCATCTCGCGAATCTTTCTCTCTCGGATTTCGTGAGAGTCCTGTTATAGATACCCATAATTCGCCTGATTTCCCACTCCGCGCCGGAGTTTTCCTGGCGATTCTTGATGTATATCTCGAGCAGCTCGACATTATCGACTCCGCTTCCGGCGAGCTTAATCGCCTCGGAGGTGAGCCTTGCCGCCCTGAGCCTTCCTCTGCTCGCCATATAAGCGGCGAGCGTCATTATGTATTCCGCGGAGAGCGAATACTGCGTATTCAGCGCGGTAATCTGCTTGATTTCGGTGTTAGAGAGAACCGCAAGTCCCATCAGACGCGCGCATTCGTCGAGCACCTCGGCAAGATTCTCGTCGCGTATCCTCTCGGCAACGACCAGGCTCTCTTCCTCGAAGATTTCGCTCTCCTTGAGCCTCTCACCAAACTCCTCGCTCACGCTGGGACTGCCGTCGTCACGCTTGATAACGCCTGCCTCCTCCCAGAAGGCGAGCGCGCCTGTGCATCTCGCGCGTGAAACTCCTGCCTTTTTCGCGAGAGCGCTCTCCGAGCCAAAGTCGCCCTGCGCCTCGATAAGCGCGAGCAGCACTCGCAGCTCGTCAGCCGACGCCTCGGCAAAGGCGGGAGATGAGGTCACCAAAAGCGGCAGAACCCTGTATGTAAAATCAGCCATCAGCCCCGTCCTCGTTCCTGCTCTTTATCTCGTAGCACAGCGTCATTAGCGAGTCACCGAGATGCATATTCTCGACAGCCACCGAGTCGTCGTCAAGCGTAAGCTCGGTGCTTGCAAAATTCCATATACCCTTGACGCCTGCCGCCGCCATAGTCTTGGCGGTAGAGTGCGCAGCCTCCTTCGGCACTGTGAGAATGCCGATATGCACGCCCTCACGTTTGCAGAAGTCGAAAAGCTCGTCTGCCGAGTAAACCTTGAGGCCGTAAATCTCGGTGCCGATGATGCTCTCGTCAACGTCGAAGAGCGCAAGCCTTCTGACACCTCTGCGCTCAAACATATGAGTCGAGGCGAGCGCGCGGCCGAGATTACCCGCGCCGACGATAACAGCGCTGTATCCCTCGTTCACACCGAGAAGCTCGCTGATTTTGCTGTAAAGGTACTTGATATTATATCCGTAGCCCTGCTGACCGAAGCCGCCGAAGCAGTTGAGATCCTGGCGTATCTGCGATGCGGTGACGTTCATAATCTTCGAGAGCTCTGCCGACGAGATGCGGAGTCTGCCGGCGGTGATAAGCTCACCGAGGTATCTGTGGTATCTCGGCAGTCTTTTGATAACAGCTGCCGACACAGTGGGCTTTGCCGCGTCCTGCGCCTTGCGGTCGAACGTACCGTTCACTTTATCTATATGTTCCATTTTGTAAAAAGTCCTCCTTGCCCGTATTCGAGCATATAAGAATTTTGTATGGCTCTACGTATAAATGATACTTGTATTCCTGATTTTATATATGCTCAATTGAATCCAGCGCGCTTGCGTTGAGCGAGGAATCCGAGAGATTTCCCGCCTTGAATTCAAAGTAACCCTGCGCCGCTATCATCGCAGCGTTGTCACCGCATAGCGACACTGGGGGCAGGATAAGTCTGACACCCGCCTTCTTCGCCACCTCGCCGACTCTGGCGCGCAGATGTGAGTTTGCCGCCACGCCTCCGGCGATAACCACGTCAGAGCCGGGGTGCGCGTCAAGCGCCATCTCAAGCTTCTTCGCCACAGCCTCAACCGCCTCGTATGTGTACCTCGCGGCAAAGAGCGCGCGGTCTATCTCACGCCCCGACTGCTCGAAGCGGTGCAAAAGATTTATTGCCGCCGTCTTGAGTCCCGAGAACGAGAAATCAAGCGTATCGCCCGAGAGCGCGGGCGAGGGGAGCGTCATTTCCTTGTCCTTGTACGCCTCGCTCTTTTTGTATTTTTTGTAGAAATTCACCTCGTCACCCGTCGCCTTGATAAAGCCCTCGCGCGCGAGCGCGTCAAAGCCCTTGCCTGCGGGGTAGGGAATTCCGATAATTCTTCCTATCTTGTCGAACGACTCGCCGATAGCGTCGTCACGCGTAGTGCCAATCAGCTTGTAGTCGGTGTGACCTTCAACCTTGTATATCGCGGTGTGACCGCCCGATGCCGCAAAGGCTATGAAGGGCAGTCTCGGCGCATTCTCCCCGCCCGAAAGGTATGACGATGAAATATGCCCTTTGATATGGTCAACCGCCACGAGAGGAATCGAGTTCGCCACAGCAAGTCCCTTGGCGAAATTCACTCCGACGAGCAGAGCGCCGATGAGTCCGGGGTTAGCCGTCACGGCAATAAGGTCAATCTCCGAGAGAGTAACTCCTGCCACCTCGAGCGCCTCGTAGGTGATGCGTGAGATAGCCTCGGTGTGCGCTCGGCTGGCAATCTCGGGCACGACTCCGCCGTACAGACGGTGCGTTTCTATCTGCGACGCTATGATATTCGATTTTACGGTAAAGCTCTCATTCTCCACCGCAACGACGGCGGCGCTTGTTTCATCACAAGAGCTTTCAAAAGCGAGTATGTTCATTAAAATCTCCGAAAAGTCCTAGTTTTGTAAAGTATTGTTTATATTAAGTAGCATTATGACCGCGTTATCGGTCGGATTTTTGTAGTAATTCTTGCGTATACTTATCTCGGTAAAGCCCTCTGACGAGTATAGCCCTCTTGCCGCCACATTCGCCTCACGCACCTCGAGAAAGACGGTTTCCACCCCCTCGGGCGCCTCGCTTTTTATAGCGTAGGCGAGCAGCCTTGCGCCGATACCTCTGCGCCTTTTCTCCGCCTTGACGGCAACGCGGTAGATTTCCCCCTCGGGTATGATCTTGCGCCCGAGGATATAGCCGACAAGTCCCGAGTCGTCAACCGCCGCAAAGCACATAGCAAGCTCGGTGGAAAGCGTGGCGAGAATATCCCTCTCGCTCCACGAATCGCTGAAATATTCCGCCTCCATAGCGGCGATTTCTCCCACGTCGGTGGCAGTCGCGCGCCTGAACAGCATCAGAGCTCCTCCGCAAGCGACTTGATAAGCTCGCGAAGCTCGTCCTTGGTTTCGGGGTGCGAGAGTCCCTTAATAATATTCGCCTTAAGGAAGCCCATCTTCGAGCCGAGGTCGTATCTCTCGCCCTCAAATTCGAGCGCGTAGATGCCCTCGTTCTGCGCTACCTTTTTCATAGCGTCGGTGAGCTGATATTCGCCGCCTGCGCCCGGCTCGAGATTGTCAATCACGTCGAAAATCTCGGGAGTAAGCAGTACTCTGCCGAGGATAGAGAGGTTGGAGAATTCCTCGCCCTTCTTCGGCTTTTCAATCATATCGGTGCAGTAGTAGACACGCTCTCTGTCGGTCGCGTCAACCTTGAGCGAGCAGTACTTCTGTACCCACTCGATAGGCACGGGCTTAACGCCTACGACAGCCTTGCCCTCTCTCTCATACACGTCGATAAGCTGACGGCATACGGGAGTCTCGGAGAAGATAATATCGTCGCCGTAAAGCACCACGAACGGCTCGTCGCCGACGAAGCTTCTCGCTCTGCCGACCGCGTGACCGAGGCCCTTGGTCTCTCTCTGACGCAGGAAGGAAATGTTCGCCATATGCGCGATTTCACGGAGCTTTGCAAGCTCCTCGGTCTTGCCCTTGGCGGCAAGAGCAGCCTCGTACTCGGGCGAGTGGTCGAAGAAATCCTCCATAGCGCCCTTGCCGCGACCTGTGATGATGAGAATATCGGTGATACCGCTGTCAACCGCCTCTTTGACGAGATAATACATCGCGGGCAGGTCGACGATAGGGAGCATCTCCTTGCATACAGCCGCGGAAATCGGGAGCATTCTCGTACCGAGTCCCGCCGCGGGAATTATAGCTTTTCTAATCTTTTTCATTTTATTTTTCCTTTCTCGCCCGTAGGGCATATCATATAGCCTTCTCCGGAGTAGCGTGTAGGAGAAGGTGTCGTGCTCTGCACGACGGATGAAGTGGTTTTAATTTAGAATTTAATCCTCGTTTTTCGTTTCCTTATTTATTTCCTCAAGGAATCTCGCAATCTTCGCGCCGTGCTCGATAGAGCCGTCCTTGACGAAGCGAAGCTCGGGCGTGATACGCAGATTGAGCGTTACAGCGAGATGATGGCGCAGCATACCCGCGCATTTCTTGAGTCCTGCCTCGGCTTCCTTTGAGTCACCGATGCAGGAGAAGTATATATTCGCGTTTCTAAGGTCGGGTGTGACGTCTGCTCTCGTGATGCTCACGAAGTTGTCGATAACCTTAGGTTCGCGCACGTCACGCAGAGCGATAGCAAGCTCCTCCGCGACCGCGTCGTTAATTCTTCCACGTCTGTATTTTCCCATTTTTCTTGTCCTCTTTTCTTCTATGTATACACCGCTTTTCCTCTCTCGCGGTGCGTATTTTCATATTTTCTTGCGAGCGCGATCGCGCCCTCTCTCGCAGGGCTTATAATTTTAATCCCGGGCAGCATTCGCCCGAGTGTCATTTCAAGATGCGAGAAGTGCGTGCAGCCAAGCACCAGCGTGTCTGCATTTATGCCGGTAACCCAATCGGTGATTTTTTCAAGCTCTCCTAGGCATTCTGACGAGAGCCTGCCGTCACGGCAGCCGCCCTCGACGAGCGCAACCAGCCGCTGCTCCGCCTGCTCGAAAATTTCGGCAGTAGGCGAAAATCGTCTTATCTCACGCCCGAAAGCCGACGAGCGCACGGTATGCTCGGTGGCAATAACTGCTATTCTTTCGCCCCCTGCCGCCACGCGTGAGGCAGGAGTGATTATCGGCGTGGATATAGCGCGCTCGCATTCGTCAAGCTCGCACCATACCGTCGATGCCGTACAGCAGGCGATGAGAATTCTCTGTGCGCCCATCTCCAATAGCCGTTTTATATCCTTTTTTGTCAGAGCGATAAGCTCATCCTTCGTTTTCGTGCCGTAGGGCGCATTCTTACTATCCGCGAGGTAGATTATGTCCTCAGAGGGAAGCAGTCTGCGCAGCTCTCTGTAAGCCGTCAGCCCACCGACACCGCTGTCGAAAACACCCGTCAACCGCCCCTTGCCATAGCGCCGTCGATGAGCGCGCAGACGAGCATTTCGGGTGATATTCCGCACCTCGCGACAAGTCGCATATATAAGCTCGCCTCGGTGAAGCCGGGCATTGTGTTAATCTCGTTGAAGTACAGTCTGCCGTCACCCGAGAGAAAGAAATCTATCCTCGACAGGTCGCGCAGCGAAAGAAATCTCGCGAGCCTCGCGGCATAATCCTTGGCGAGAGCCTCGACCTCTGGAGCAACGCTCGCGAATTCAGTGACGGTTATGGCCGTAGAGGCTCTCTCCGGGAGGGAGCTCCCGACGGAGTCGGGTGAGGGAGAATGCGTTTGTGCGTTCAAACAATGTGTAGAGCACTCATGCGCATGCTCCTTCCGCCTCTCATTCGTTCGGCACCTTCCTCTCGGAGGAAGGCTTATGGATTCTACCGTAGATGACAGCGTCCTCGACGTTCCGCTCTCATTCCGAATTTCCCCGTACTTCTTCTCGTAATCGTAAAAGCCGTTTGCCTTTATCTCACCCGGGCTCGTAAGTATTTTCCTGCCAATCGGGGCGAAATATGCAATCTCCAGCTCTTTTTCTATATCAATATATTCTTCAATCATCGCCCTATCGCCAAGCGACAGAGCCTTCGCGAGCGCAAGCCTTAATTCGCGGCGATTTTCCGCCTTACCTGCACCAACCGAGCTGCCGAGTCTCGTCGGCTTGACGAAAACGGGGTAGCCAAAGGCTGCCTCGCTCTCACGCACCGCGCGGTTTTCCTCACCCCTCGCGCAGAGAATTCCTCTTGCCGTCGGTATAGACAGACTCCCTGCAATTGCCTTGAGCAGCATCTTATCCCTTGCGGCAGCCGAGCCGATAACGTCGCAGCCGACATAGGCGATTCTAGCGCACTCGAGCGCACCCTGCACGACTCCGTCCTCACCGTAGTCACCGTGTAATAGTGGAAAAGCCGCGTCAACAGGCAGGAATCCACCGTCGAAGGCAAAGCCCCCGCGCCCATCTCTCAGGGCAGGGTAGCATTCACGCGTCTGCGCCTCGCCACTAGCCATCTCGGCAGGCGTGGCATCAGCCTCGGGCATCAGAAATCTGCCGTCAGCAGCGATGGAAATAGGTATTTTCTCGTATTTTTCACTCGGTATCAGCGAGAAAAGATTAATAGCGCCCCTCACCGACACCTCTTTTTCGTACCCCCGACCGCCGAAAATCAGCGCGACGGTAGGCTTTGCTCGTTTGTTCATTCTCCACCCCCAAAGGCTTACTACCTTTGAGTATATGGTGGTGTAGTATTTTTCGTTAATTGGCAGAAGCCGATAGCGTCATTTTCTTCGCAGCACAGCCACTCGCGCGTTGCCCGATAGGTCGCGGATAATCTCGCAGGTCATTCGGTTTGCCTCGGCAATCTCGCGTAAAAGCTCTGACTGCGCATATCCGATTTCATAGGCGATAAAGCCGCCCGCGGAAAGTCTGTCACGGTATTTCTCGGTTATCGCGCGGTAGAAGTCACCGCCGTCAGCGCCGCCGACAAAGGCGTTTTTTGGCTCGAAATATATCTCCTTATCAAGCGACTCATACTCCGAGTCGGTCACGTATGGGGGATTAGATAGCACGGCATAGACCTCGTCGCAAAGCGGCTCACCGAGCACGTCTGCAAGCATAAAATCCGCGCGGTCAGAGAGCCCAAGTCTCTCGGCATTCCTTTTCGCAATATCCAGCGCACCGTCTGAAATATCGACGAGTATAGCACTCGTATTTTTGGTATTATTTAACACCGAAAGACCGACGCAGCCCGAGCCTGTGCATAGGTCGAGAAAGCGCGCGCCACTCGGCAGATTATTCACCGCGAAGTCAACCAACACCTCGGTGTCAGAGCGCGGTATAAGGCAGCCTGGTGACACGAAATATCGCTCACGGTAGAAGTCGCATTCGCCGATTATATATTGCAGCGGCTCGCGCTTCACTCTGCGCTCAATCGCGTCTATGAGGTCGGGATTATCCGACGAAATCTCACGTGACACCAGCTCGTAGTCGGCAAAGCCGCCAAAGCGTGAGAATATTGCTCTCGCATCGTGCGCCGCATCGGGCACACCTGCCGACGACAGTATGTTAATCGCCTCTTTAAGCGTCATTTGATTCGTCGTTCAGGACGTCGAGTACGTCGCCCTCTACGGTTTCCGATTCTTCATCGGCGGAATCCTCATTTTGAATTTCCTCGGGCTCCCAGGGCTTCGCCTCGTAGAACTCGCGGAACTCGGGGTAATCGTCACGCAGAGCGCATTTGATAGAGGTTATCGCAACCTCGAGCATATCGAGACTCGGCTCCTTAGTGGTTATTCTCTGAACCCACAGACCGGGCGCGGAGAGCGCACGGGTGAAAGCGTTCGGATACTTGCCCGCCAGGCGAATGAACTCATAGCCAACGCCCATAAGTATAGGCAAAATAGCGATTCTGATAAGCGAATACGCCCAGGTCGCAAGTCCGGGAATAAGCGTCTTGATAATAAGTCCTGCAAAAATGCCGAGCAAAATCATAAAGAACATAAAGCTCGTGCCGCAACGGGGGTGGAATCTCGTGTGCTTTGCGGCATTCTCGGGAGTCAGCTCCTCACCCGCCTCGAAGCAGGCGATAGACTTATGCTCCGCGCCGTGATACATAAAGGTACGCTTGATGTCGGGCATGAGCGAAACGAGCGAGAGATAGCCGAGGAAGATACCTACCTTGACCACGCCCTCAATAACCGCGGTCAGCCACTCGGGCATAGAGAGAGAAGCAAAGCCGAGCAGCAGATTGATACCTGCCGTCACCCAAATGGGTAGAAAGACGAAGAGCAGAGCCGAGAGACCGAGGCCGAGTATGAGCGAAATCACCATAACGAGATCGGTGAGATTAATCTTCAGCTTCTCGGAGAGCCATTTCTCGAATTTCGAGGGCTCCTCCTCCTCGAGTCCGAGCGCATCAGCCGACGCGCCGAGCGTCTTGAAGCTGAGCATCATCATTTCCACGAAATTCACCACACCTCGCACGATGGGTAAATCAAGTATCTTGTGCTTCGATCTTACCGACACGAAGCTGTCGTCTGTCACAACGAGAGTTCCGTCCTCCTTGCGACAGGTTGTGACGGTGCGTTCGCCCGCCTTCATCATAACGCCCTCGATTACCGCCTGACCGCCAACCTTGCCGAGTCTGTCACAGCAGAGAGCAGATTCTTTTTTCTTCATTATAAATCACCTCTGAAATTTGCATAGTAATAGATTATATCATTATAACATATAAAAAGATAAAAATAAATAGGAAAACAAAAAAATTTACAAAAATTTGCGCTGTGCGCTTCTAATGAATGTATGAATGTATATTGTCTTGTCTTCTCTTTTCTTCTCTTGTCTTCTTTTTTCTTCACCCCCTATAGTCCCCCTCTTCCTTTCTCTTCCTCTCTCACCCGAATGGGTATATCGAATTGCTGAGGGGCAATATATCGAACGCGAAAGCGTATATCGAGCTGCGTTTAGCAGCATATCGACTCCTGTTTCCTCTCTCCAATTTGATTATATCACACCCCACTTCGCTTGTAAGTATGGTTCGGTGACGAATATTCCTCTGCAAAGCGAGTGAATTTTGTATAAATTTCACATTTTATAAAATTAATGTTTGACAGCGGGGTAAAAATATGGTATACTGTATCAGTTAAAGATTTTACGGAGGACGGTAAAAATGATAAAGATAGACAGACTCACGGTAATGAATTTCGAGAACGCTATGCGCGGCGCGAGAAATCCGCTGAACAGCTGGGCGAGAATGGATTCCTACTACGACGCAGACGGCAATTTCATGCTTGGTGACAACGACCTCACCCTTGCTTCTAGGCTTGCCAAGGCGGGCAGCGACCACCGCAAGTTCCTGCGTCAGATTATCGTGTCGCTTGACATCACCGCGCCTCTCTATTGGTGGAAGGAGTTCGATACCTACAAGGTCGGCACGGTAGTCAATTCCTGCTCGACTATGCACAAGATTCAGGCGAAGCAGTTTGAGAGAGCCGATTTCTCCTGCGAGAGAATGAGCGAGGACACTCTCACCGTGCTTGACGCGGTTATCGACTGCCTTGAGAAAAACCGTCTTGCCTTTATCGAAACGAAGGACAAGGCGTATTGGCACAATATGATTCAGCTTCTCCCCACATCATATAACCAGCTTCGCACTGTTACGCTCAACTACGAGGTGCTTATCAACATTTACAACTCACGCCGTCATCACAAGCTCGCTGAGTGGCGTGTTCTGTGCGACGAGATTGCGAAGCTCCCGTACGCGAAGGAGCTTATCCAGATGAGAGAGATTGACGATGAGTAATCATCACATAGTTAACCTTTAATCAAAGAGAGAGCTACGATGAGTAATATTTTCGACCTTTTTAAGCAGATAGAGAAAAAAACCGACACCGCCCCCGTCACCTACATAGTCGCAGGGCTTGGCAACATAGGTAAGCAGTATGAGAAAACCCGTCACAACGCGGGCTTCCTCGCCATAGACTATATTGCCGAGAGGTGCGGTGTTAAAATTGACCGAGTCAAGTTCCGTTCCACCGTCGCGGAGGCGAATATCGGTGGCAAAAGGGTGCTTCTTATGAAGCCGTCTACTCTTATGAACAACTCCGGACTTGCCATTGGCGAGGCGGCAGCGTTCTATAAAATTCCGCCCGAGCAGGTGATAGTCCTGCACGACGAGATCAGCTTTGACCCCGGAATAATCCGCATCAGGCGCAAGGGCTCGGCAGGCGGTCACAATGGACTGAAAAGCATTATAGCGCATCTTCCCGGTGAGGATTTCCCTCGCATCAAGATAGGCGTCGGCAAGAAGCCTACGCCCGAATACGACCTCGCCGACTGGGTTCTCGGCAAATTTTCCGAGGCTGACATCAAGGCGCTCTCCGACAGATTTGCTGATATAAACAGCGCAGTTGAGGATATTATCAAGGGCAATATTGATGCCGCTATGAATAAGTATTCCAAGTAAAAAAAGTAAAGTAAAGTTGGCAAAAATACGGCAAAAACAGCTTTGCCGCCGCTCTAACATAGAAAAAAACAAGGCGGTGTTATGGAAAGAATAACAAGTCTTATCAGAGCAGACGGGGAGTACGGCGCGTTTGCCGAGCTTCTCGCGCGCACGCTGAAGTCGAGCGAGCCGTTACCTATAGCGGTAAACGGCCTGACAGGCGGCGCAGAGGGCGCATTTCTTGCTGAGAGCGTGCGTGACGCGCGCGCTCTTTCGGGCGCACCCGTGCTTGTCCTCGCGGCTAACGAGGGCGAGAGGGAGAGGGCTGCCGCGCAGCTTAGCGAGGCGGGGCTTCGCACCCTGGTGTACAAGAAGCGCGACCTTGTTTTCTATAACATTAAAGCCTCTCATGACGTTGACCGTGAGAGGCTGTCGGTGCTTTCTGCCGTGACCTCGGGCGAGTGCGACGCGATTGTCACCACACCGTCTGCCGCTGTTTCGTATACCGTTCCCGAGGAGCTGCTCCTCTCGCTTTCGGTGGCAATCAGGGTGGGTGATATTCTCTCGCCCGAGGAGCTTTCCGAGAGGCTCGTGACGCTCGGCTTCATCAGGGTTGACACCGTCGAGTCGGCAGGTCAGTTCGCTCGCCGCGGCGGTATAGTCGATTACTTTGGCGCAGAGTCAGAGAGCCCTGTGCGTATCGAATTTTTCGGCGACGAGGTTGACCGTATCGCGCTCTTCGACCCCCTCACCCAGCGCAGCCTGGACTCCGAGGAGGAGGCTCGGCTTATCCCTGCCTCCGAGGTTATGATCAGCAGCGCGGCGAGAGCGAGAATTCTCGATTTTATAAACAGACAGATTAAGACTCTCACAGAGGGGAATTCTCTAGATAAATTAAAGCGTGAGAAGGCTATACTCGAGGGCGAGGGAAGCGTAGACTTCCGTGACAAATACCTCGGACTTATATATGAAAAGCCCGCCTCGCTTCTCTCCTATTTTTCCACCTACAAGCGATGCGTGATATTTGCTCTCGGCACCAGCGGTTGCGTCGAGGAGCTGAAAAAATATGCGAATTATATCGAAAATGAAAAGAAAAGTTTACTTTCCGAGGGGTTGGTAGACGAAAAATGCGCAAAATATCATCAGAGTGAAGATGAGTATAACCGATTTTTGACGGATAATCTCACCGTTCATATCAACGCCTTCGCAGGCGGCGTAGGCACTATGAAGCTCTCGGGGCTTTTCGGCTTCAGGGCGCGCAGATGCGTCAGCTACGGCAAGAATCCCGCTATGCTTACAGACGACCTCGCGGCTCTCTGCAAGGGACTCTACCGAGTGGTTATCGTCACCGAGAATAAGCAGGGAGCAAATGAGCTTGTAGCCTCGCTTGCCACGATGGATTTCGCCGCAGTGCCGATATACGACAAGCCCGATTTCGACGTCGCAAGGGCGGAGGGCGGCAGAATTTTCGTCACCGTCGGTCACACCGAGGGCTTTGAGCTGATTACTCCGAAAATCGCGGTTCTCTCTATGGCGACAGACGAGGGACGCGCGGTTATGGCGCACCGCAAGCGTCAGAGGGCTATGCGCCGCCTTGGCGGAGCAACGCAGAGGCTGATGAGCCACGCAGACATCTCTCCCGGAGATTACGTTGTGCACGCAAGCTACGGTATAGGTCTTTTCGAGGGCATCGAGGCTGTGACGGTTGACGGTATCACGAGAGATTACATTACTATAAAATACGCGGGCACGGATAAGCTCTTCCTGCCCTGCGACCGCCTTGAAATGATAGGCAAATATATCGGTGAGCGCGAGGGCGACGGCACAGTGAAGCTCTCGAGGATGGGCGGAACCGAGTGGGCGAGAACGAAATCTCGCGCCAAGGCTGCGGCGAGGGATATTGCCAAGAGCCTGATAGCCCTCTATGCCGAGAGACAGCGCAAGCCCGGCTTCGCCTTTCCTGCCGACTCCGACCTTGAGGACTCCTTTGCCGACTCATTTGAGTACGAGCTGACCGAGTCGCAGATGGTCGCTATCGAGGAAATCAAGCGTGATATGATGCGCCCGGTGCCGATGAACCGACTGCTCTGCGGTGACGTAGGCTTCGGTAAAACCGAGGTGGCTCTGCGCGCCGCCTTCAAGGCGATAATGGGCGGAAAGCAGGTGGCGATTCTCGTTCCCACCACGATTCTCGCAGCCCAGCATTACGCAACCGCGCTTTCGAGAATGCGCGGCTATCCCGTCACGGTTGAGATGCTTTCGCGCTTCAAGAAGCCGCGCGAGCAGGCGGAAATAATGCGCAAGCTAAAGCGAGGTGAGACCGATATAGTCATCGGCACTCATAAATTGTTATCCAAGAATATAGAATTCCGCGACCTCGGACTTCTGATAGTCGACGAGGAGCAGCGATTTGGCGTAGCGCAAAAGGAGAAGCTCAAGGAGCTCGCAAGGAACGTCGACGTTCTCACGCTCTCCGCGACTCCCATACCGAGAACGCTCAATATGGCGATGAACGGAATCAACGATATTTCCATTCTTGACGAGGCGCCCGGCGAGCGCCGTCCCGTGCAGACCTACGTCCTGGAGCACGACGACACGGTGATTCTCGACGCTATCCGCCGTGAGCTTGCCCGTGAGGGTCAGGTTCTTTACCTATATAATGAAATAGAAAAAATAGATTTCATAGCCACGAAAATTATCGACGCGCTCCCCGAGGCGAGAGTAGCCGTCGCGCACGGAAGAATGGAGCGCGAGGAGCTAGAGGACGTCTGGGAAATGCTCGTCGAGGGAGAGATTGACGTGCTGGTTTGCACCACGATTGTGGAAACTGGCATCGACCTCCCGACAGCGAACACGCTGATTATCGAGAACGCCGACCGCTTTGGGCTCTCCCAGCTCCACCAGATACGAGGCAGAGTCGGCCGCAGCGCGCGTCAGGCATACGCGTATTTCACCTACCGACCGGGCAAGGCGCTCACGGATATAGCGGAGAAAAGGCTCTCGGCTATCAAGGAATACGCCGAGTTTGGCGCAGGCTTTAAGATTGCGCTCTGCGACCTCGAGATACGCGGAGCAGGAAATCTTCTCGGAGCGCAGCAGCACGGATATATTGACTCGGTCGGCTACGACCTTTACGTCAAGCTGCTAAACGAGGCAGTCCTCGAGGAGCGCGGAGAACGCAAGCCCGAGGCACGTGAGTCGCACGTTGACCTGCAAGTCAACGCGCATATTCCCGAGAGCTATATTCCCTCGGGCGCTGCGCGAATGGAGATGTACAAGAAGATATCGCTTATCCGCACTCCGTACGACGAGAGCGATATTGCCGACGAGCTGACCGACCGCTTCGGCGATATGCCGAAATCGGTGAGAAGGCTTCTCGAGGTTGCGCTTATGCGAGCTATCGCAGAAGAGGGCGGAATTTCACGCATCGAGCTTCGCTCGGGCAATCTGATTTTCGTCATCGACAAGCCGAATCTTGCCGTTTGGTCCGAGGTGTTTTACCGCCACCGTACGCTTAGACTATCGCCCTCGGGCGACAGAGTGGAGTGCAGACTCGCAGGCGAGGAGCCGACTGCGCTCGGTGTTAAAATTATGAAGGATTACTATAAGGCAATGTGCGACCTCAAATCCACAGCCGAAGAATAAAAGTAAAGGAATGACATTATGGATACTAGTAATAAAAACCGTTATTTGTCAATAATTGTTGGCATTTTCCTTGCAATAGTGCTCGGACTTGGCGGAGTTTTCGCTGTTTCTCTGGGAATAAAAAACGCGAGAGCTGTTGTCAAATATGAAAAAATCACTATCGACGAGGAGACGCTGAATTACCTCTGCGCCTACTATAAGGCGATGTATATTGACGAGCTGAAGGCGGAGAATATCGACGCTTCCGATACGCAGCAGTTCTGGTCGGACAATACACAGTACGGCATCACCTACGGTGAGCATTTTAGGGCGCAGTTCCGTATGTACGTCGCGTCTCTTGCCGCGGCGGCAAACCACTATTCCAACCATTCGCTCTATACCCCTGACGACAAGCTTACCGTCACCGTTACCTGTGACAACGTGCTGACGAACGAGGCGCAGGGCGACGTATCCATATTTAATTCTATCGGTAAAAAATACGGATTCAATTACAACGATTTCCAGAATGCCGCCGCCCTGATTTACAAGGCGCAGCGAGCCGAGGAATGTACAGAAATAGACGTTGACCTTATCGTCGGTGACGTGAGATTCGGCGGCAAATTTAACGACATTGATTTTCTTGCAATCCCCGCGCTTGAGAACTTCATTGTGTTCAGGTAAAAAAATACATAAGCAAATTTTCAAAAAGCTATTGACAAACAGCCAAACGAGTAGTATAATTTAGTCAACTAAAGCAAAACCGATGAGAAAGAGTAGTAGCTAGGCACAGACCGGCACAGAGAGCCGCAGACGGTGGAATTGCGGCGCGGTAGGGCAGAGTGAATGGACTTTCGAGGGCGAACCGAAAGCGCGAGCGAGTAGGCTTCGACGGCAGGCGGCCGTTACACCGCACGGCGCATTGAATGTGCGCTTGAGGGAGCGCTATGCTCTGAAGACGGGTGGCACCGCGAATTGTTTTTACTTATTCGCCCCGGGCAATTTATTTTTGCTCGGGGCTTTTTCGTTGCAAATTCGAAATTTGAAATTCGGAATTCTAAATTAAGGCTCTCCTTTTGGTAGAGCTCACGCGGTAGCGGGTGAGAGGGCGGAAATCAGATATGCGCTTCTCACGATAATATAATAAAACAAAGATTAATCATCAAAAAGGAGATAAAAACTATGAATTTTGGCGGAGTTGATTTTGATACCTATCTCAAGAATTACCCCAGTCTTGACGGTTATTACGGTAGATACGGCGGCGCGTACGTTTCCGACGAGCTGAAGAAGGCTATGCAGGAGATAAGCGAGGCGTATTTCACTATTTGCAAGTCCTCGAAGTTTATCGGTGAGCTTCGCAAGATTCGTCGCGAGTTCCAGGGCAGACCCACTCCGATTTCCTATCTCGAGAGACTCTCGACCTCAATCGGCAACGTGCAGCTCTACGTTAAGCGCGAGGATCTCAATCATACCGGAGCGCATAAGCTCAATCACTGCATGGGCGAGGCTCTTCTCGCGAAATATATGGGCAAGAAGAAGGTTATTGCCGAGACAGGCGCAGGTCAGCACGGTGTTGCGCTCGCTACCGCTGCGGCATACTTCGGTCTTGAATGCGATATTTATATGGGCGCGGTAGACATCAAGAAGCAGGCTCCCAACGTAGCCAGAATGAAGATTCTCGGCGCGAACGTCGTCGAGGTCACCGACGGTCTGCAAACGCTCAAGGAGGCGGTTGACGCAGCATTCGCAGCATACGCCCGTGAGTATAAGGACGCTATCTATTGCATCGGCTCTGTCGTTGGCCCGCATCCTTTTCCTATGATGGTGCGCGATTTCCAGTCGGTTGTCGGCATTGAGGCAAGAGAGCAGTTCGTCGGTATGACGGGCGAATTACCCGACGCTGTCGTTGCCTGCGTTGGCGGCGGCTCGAACTCTATGGGAATGTTCGCAGGCTTCCTTAACGACCCCGTTGACATCTACGGCGTAGAGCCGCTCGGCAGAGGTGAGAAGCTGGGCGACCACGCAGCCTCGTTGCAGTATGGTGAGGAGGGCATTATGCACGGCTTCAACAGCATTATGCTCAAGGGCGCTGACGGCGAAGCCGCGCCCGTATACTCGGTTGCGTCAGGCCTCGACTATCCCTCGTCAGGCCCCGAGCACGCATTCCTGCGCGACCTCGGCAGAGTTAAGTACGACACCGTCGGTGACGACGAGGCAATCGACGCATTCTTCCGCCTCTCGCGCCTCGAGGGCATTATCCCCGCTATCGAGAGCTCGCACGCGGTAGCCTACGGTATCCGCCTCGCCAAGCAAATGGCGCACGGCTCGGTGCTCATCTGCCTCTCCGGCAGAGGTGATAAGGATATGGACTATATCATCGAGAATTACGGCGAGAAATACCTCAAATAAATTCGAAATTTGAAATTCAAAATGAAAACAGGACGTCCGGTAGCCGTTTTCTACGGAATTATACCGCAATCAATTACTCCGTAGCAGAGGGACTCGCCCTCTCGAATAAACAAAAAACCTCTCCGTTTTGGAGAGGTTTTTTTCTATGCTTTATTATTCGCTTTCACTCTGCCGAGCTGACTGCGACTGGGGTGCAGGGGCAGGGGGATTTGCCATCGCGCTTCTCGGCGCGCTTGATTTTATAAATCTCCTCGGCGGCGAAGCGAATCTTCGTGACGATGTCAGCGTCGGTTTTGGGGAAGCAGTAGAACAGGTGGTCGTTGTTGCCAAACGATACCATATCGCCTATCTGGTAGAAGTAGAAATCGGAGTTGACCGTGTGGGAGCAAAGCGGCTTTTGCTCGTGGTGGAGCTTGCCGTCGCAGCCGTCAAGCAGGAAGCCCTGCTCGTCGTGACGGAGTCTACCCTCACCGATTCGGTAGAACTTGTGGTCGGTGATGGTCATCAGTATATCGACGGGCAAATCTATCGAGTATGCGCCACGCTCGACCTCATCCTTGACGCACTCGCGCTCCCAGTCATACCAGGCGGTGATGCTGTCAAACTCGGTCTTGCCCTCGGTGGCGCTGAGCGTGCCGTACTCGTCGAGATAGTAGCTCTTGCCGCACTCACGGCAGGTGATATGCGTGCCCTCACCGTGCATCTTTCCCTCGGCCTTGCAGGAGGGGCATTTGTACAAAATCCTGTTCAGACAGTCTGCTCTGAAAGGCTCTGAAATCTTGATTTTATGCTCTTTTTGCCAACTGAAGTTGTCAAAACCGAACTCTTTTACGATGATTTTTTGAATTTCCTCGGCTGGCATCTCTGCTATTTCCTCTGCAGAGAGCAGATATTTTACATCTGCGGTGACGTTGACCTTACGCTTCTGGAGATTGTTGTAAAGCGGGTCGCGGGCATAAGCGCCGTGCGTTGTAATAATAACCAGCGGAACGCCCATCATCTTCACCATCTTGCCGAGTGTGTCGGGTAAAGGCATACATCTGCCGTCGAAGGAATAGCCTGCCTCGGGGAACATAACCACCGAGCTGCCGAGATTCTTTACTGCGTGTATCATATCACGCACAAGAGTCATATCGGTGACGAACTTATTAGTCGAAATACAGCCTATCTGATGCATCAGCCAATTCTTGCCGATGAAGGCGTCAGTCGTCGCAACGATGTTGAACGGACGCGGATATAGAATAGTCGGCACGATCTCGAGGTCGAGAAAGCAGGAATGGTTCATCAGGAAGAACGCGCTCTCACGCTTGCCGAGCCTTTCCATACCGATACGGTTGCATTTGAAATGCGTCGCTATAATGTCGGGAAGCGAAACGAGCTTGAGTAGCGTGCGGAAGAGAATGTTAGGCTTCTTGGGCTTCACATGCTTTTCACGTGGGATTGCCATAACCTCGTCATAGCTTTTGTTGATAATCTTGATCTTCATAAGGAGATCCTTTCTGTCGGGCATTTTGGCTATGCGTTTTATTATTATAGCATAAATCGACTACAAAATCAATACTTTTGTCTTTTATTTATCAAACAGGACAAAAAATATTCATAATTCGACCGATTTTTAAGTGGGTATTGATTTTTAAGATTTTATTATGTATAATATAAATGTCAAATTATAAGTATTATATGCGAGGTTATTATGCTTTCCAAGGTTTACAGCGCAGGTGTCGTCGGTATTGACGGCTTCGAGGTTATAGTTGAATGCAGCGCGTGGGACAGAGTTCCGCGCTTCGAGCTTGTCGGACTTCCCGACGCAGCCGTCAAGGAAGCCAAGGGCAGAGTGCGCTCCGCCTGCGAGAACTCGGGCTTCGTTTTTCCGCCGCTTGATATTATGATTAACCTTGCGCCTGCTGATGTAAAGAAGGAAGGCTCTGCCTTCGACCTCGCGATTCTCGCGTCAATTCTCCAGGCTGACAGAGTGATTCCCTCGGACTTTGATTTCTCCGCCTGCACGCTTATAGGTGAGCTTTCGCTCTCCGGTGAGGTAAGGTCTGTCGGCGGTATTCTCTCTATGACTTTTGCCGCGCGTGAGGCAGGCAGACGTGAGATTTTCGTTCCCTACGACAATGCCGACGAGGCGGCGCTCGTTGACGGCGTGACCGTCTACGGTGTCAAAACGCTCCGTCAGCTTATAAATCATATAAAGGGCTTCGAGCCGATAGAGCCTAAGCGCTTTGACGCATCAAGGTTCGACCTCACCTCGCATATCGGTGAGGTGGATTTTGCCGACGTGCGCGGTCAGCTCAAGGCGAAGCGCGCGCTGGAAATCGCAGCCGCAGGCGGTCACAACGTCATTATGATAGGCCCGCCCGGCGCGGGTAAGTCGATGCTCGCCAAGCGTCTTGCGACCATTCTCCCCGATATGAGCTTTGATGAGGCGGTTGAAACGACGAAGATTCACTCGGTCAACGGCACTCTTAGGGCAGGTCTCGTAACCGAGCGTCCTTTCCGTTCGCCTCATCATACCGTGAGCGTTCCGGGCCTCGTCGGCGGTGGCGCTATGCCTCGCCCGGGTGAGATTTCGCTCGCGCACAACGGCGTTCTCTTCCTCGACGAGCTTCCCGAGTTCCCGAAGAGCGTCACCGAGTCGCTCCGTCAGCCGCTTGAGGACGGAGTCGTTACCGTCACCCGAGCTGCCGCAAAGGTGACCTATCCTGCGAGCTTTATGCTCGTCTGCGCCATGAATCCCTGCAAGTGCGGCTTCTTTGGCGATTCGACCAGGCAGTGCAGATGCACTCCCCAGGCGCGCACAAAATATCTTGAGAGAGTCAGCGGTCCGCTGCTCGACAGAATTGATATAGAAATTGAGCTTCCCGCAGTCAGCTACAGCGAGATTTCGGGCAAAACGAATATGGGCGAGCCCTCTGCCGAGATTCGCAAGAGAGTCAACGCGGCGCGTGATTTCACCAACGAGCGACTTACCCGCGCAGGCGATAAGCCCGGCACGCTGAATGCGAATATGACGACCGAGCAGCTCCGCCGTCACTGCGCTCTCGACGAGAAAGCGAGCAATCTTATGCGCGAGGCATTTGAGAAGCTTGGTCTCTCCGCGAGAGGACACGACAGAGTCCTGCGAGTAGCCCGCACGATAGCCGACCTCGACGGTATGGAGAATATAAACGAGGACCATATTGCCGAGGCGATAATGTATCGAAGTCTTGACAGAAAATATTGGCGTAAGTAGGAACGGGCGAATTTTGCGGAATTGCTGCAGAGTTTTCGGTCTTGCAATAGGTTACTATTGCTGGCAACGCGAAAATCTTTGCACTCCATCAAAATTCCCACCGTTCCGCATTGTAGCAGAAATTTGTGCTTCGTGGGCGCAAACAACGCTCTATCCTCAAAATCTTCCTCGTCAAATATATAATCAATTTCGAATTTCTAATTCCTAATTCCGAATTTACTTATGAAAGGTGGTGGTAATATGAAAAGAAGCGGAAGGCTTCCCGAGCTTCTCGCGCCTGCCGGCAGCTTTGAGTGTCTGCTTGCTGCGGTAGAGGCCGGTGCCGATGCCGTTTACGTTGGCGGAAGGCGCTTTGGCGCACGTGCTTTCGCAAAAAATTTTGAGCTCAGCGAGCTCTCTCGCGCCGTTGCATATTGCCATCTCCACGGGGTCAAGCTTTACGTCACGCTCAACACGCTCATTGAGGACCGTGAGATGCCCGAGATGCTCGAGTATGCCACCGAGCTTTACCGCATCGGTGTCGATGCGCTCATCGTTGCCGACCTTGGCGCTGTGCGTGTTCTGCGCCGCTATCTGCCCGATTTCGAGCTTCACGCATCGACTCAGATGTCGGTGCATAACACCCTTGGCGCGAATGCCGCTGCCGAGCTTGGCATCACACGCGCGGTCGCGGCGCGTGAATTATCGCTCGAAAATATAAACAGCATCACCGATAACGCTAAATGCGAGATAGAGATTTTCCTGCACGGCGCGCTCTGCGTCTGCCACTCGGGGCAGTGTCTTTTCTCCTCGATGGTTGGCGGTCGAAGCGGCAACCGCGGCGAATGCGCCCAGCCCTGCCGTCTGCCGTTTGGCAACGGCAAGTATCCGCTTTCGCTAAAGGACCTTTCGCTTGCCGAGCATATCCCCGCGCTCATTGAGTCTGGCGTCGCCTCGCTCAAAATTGAGGGGCGTATGAAATCTCCCGCCTACGTCTACACGGTCACTAAAATATACAGAAGGCTGCTCGACGAGCATAGGGCAGCGAACAAATCCGAGCTTTCAGAGCTTCGCCGCGCTTTCTCGCGCGACGGCTTCACCGACGGCTACTTTACGGGGAAAATCTCGCAGGGTATGACCGGTATTCGCAGCGAGGATGACAAGCGCGATAGCCGTGAAATTGCGGATATAGCTTTTTCGCCCCTGCGTGTCAAAACGCGCGCAAGCGTGAAAATCAAGCTTGGCGAGCCCTCGGAGATGACGCTTTCCTTTGGCGAGAGGTCGGTCACCGTCACGGGCGCCGCAGCCGAGGAGGCGAGAAACGCGCCGCTGACGCACGACGGTGTCTGCGATAGGATTGCCAAGATGGGAAATACCTACTTCGCGCTTGATAAAAATGATATCGACCTCTCGCTCGACGAGGGTGTCAACCTCGCGCCGTCCGCCATTAACGCTTTGCGCCGCGCGGCAGTCGAGGCGCTCGAATATACGGGCAGGGAATGCGAGAGCGTAGGCTATGAGCAAATCCGCCGCCCGAGCGCGAGAAAAATTACCACAGCGCAGTTCTTCCGTGAGTCAGAGTATCTTGGCGCGCTGGAGAAAAACGAGGAGCTTATCTCCTCGCTTGACGTGACATTCGTGCCGCTTTTCTCGGGCGAGGCGCTTGGTAAATCAAACGGCGTATACCTACCGCCCGTGACATTCGACAGCGAGCTTGAAGAAGTAGTGCTCGCGCTTGAAAATGCCAAAAAGCAGGGCGTAATGTACGCTTTAGTTAGCAATATTGGGCAAATTATGCTTGTTTTATCGCTCGGATTTACACCAATTGGCGATTTTAGACTTAATATAACCAACGGTGAGAGCCTTGCCGCATACGAGGAAATGGGACTCGGCTTTTCGGTTCTCTCGCCCGAGCTTACTCTCCCGAAGGTGAGGGACATCGGCGGCGGAGCTATCACCTACGGCAGAATTCCCTTGATGATAACCGAGAGGTGCTTTATCAGTGAGAACCTTGGCTGCGAGAGATGCGAGAGCGCGGCGCTTGTCGATAGGCGCGGCGAGCGCTTCCCGATGATGCGGGAGTTCCGACACAGGAATCTTATCTTCAACTCTGTGCCGACCTATCTTGGCGACAGAGCGAGAGAGCTTGCCGACAATCGCATAAATGCAAGGCATCTGCTTTTCACCACCGAGTCGGCAGACGAGATATGCCGAGTGCTCCGAGCGCACAATTTGGCTGCGCCTCTTAATTCTCCCGTCAGACGCGCGGGGAGAAGGTAGGGAAGTTCGGAATTAGGAATTAAAAGCTCGGGTAAGTGAACCTGCTTACCGAGAAAAAGAAACAAATCCTTATGTAAGGAGAAAATATGATAAAACGCGAAATAAAGAAATTTGAAATGTCAATAAACGACAGCATTCCGCTCAGCTGCGAGGCGCCGGCTTCTGTTTGCTCGGTGCTTAAGGAGTATGACCAAGAGTATGAGCGAGCTGTGGGAAGGGTTGATTTCGCTGCCGAGGTATTTGCTGATGAGGCAGCCCTCGCGGCAAAGCACTCCTACCTTCGCATCCGCGACGTAAGACAGCCTGCGAGGCTATATATAAACGACGAGCTTATCGGTGATATAGACGGCAATTCGCCCTCGCACACCTTCTCGATAAAGGATAAATTCGCGCGCGGCTCGAACACCGTTTTGATTAGATTTAACTCCGATGAATGCAAGCATTACGGCACTATCGGTGTTTTCAAGGCGCCCGAGATTTTGCGCTTTTCAAATGCGGTAATCGACCGTGTGCACGTAGACCAGACTCACGCTGACGGAGTAGTGACCGTCGGTATTAAGCTGGATATTCTCGGCTCGTCGGAGAACGTTCGCGCGGTCGCGACGCTCACCTCACCGACAGGTCAGATTTATTACGCGGGACTCACCAAGTGCGAGGGAAGCATCAAGGTCACCGATCCGCTCTATTGGATGCCTCGCGGTCTCGGCGTGCAGAATCTGTATAAGCTCACGGTCAACCTCTACGGCGAGGAGGACGTCGAGGACAGTATGGAGATGAAAATCGGTCTGCGTACAATAAAAAAGGCTGACGAGGACGGCAGAGCTCTCCTTGTCAACGGCACTCGCCTTCTACCGATGGGAGCGACCTATCGCGCAGACGATCTGCCTGACACGAGCGCCTATCCGGCAAAGGAGGAGGCGTACGTCGGCTTTGCCGCAAAGGCGAACTACAATACCCTGCTTCTCCCCGTTGGCGCGCCAAGACCGAACGAGCGCTTCTTCGAGCTTTGCGATGCTTACGGAATTATAGTAATTGAGGAAACCGACACGCTCGAATGCGGAATGCTCGACGCGATAGAAACACGCGCGACACATCCCTCATACGCTCTGCTCGAGGTTGTCAGCCCGAGTGGAAACGAGTATATCGCTCCCTCGCTCGCCACGGTAGTGCCCGAGCTTGATTTTACGATTCTCACCGAGTCGACGCGCTTTATCTCCGCGCCCTCTCTCCCCTCGGACAAGACTCTTTCAAAGGTCGTGCCGCAGGATGAGCGCAATCTCTTCTCCCGAGCGGTTGAGTCGATTGCCGAGGACGGCGCGATAGGCGAGATGATGCTCGCTGTTTCCGAGAGATACCCCTATCCCGCTACGCTCTCCGACTTTGCCTACGCCTCGGCTCTCGCGGCGGCAAACAAGGTTGGCGAGGTGATAAAAGAGAGCCGAATGACTCGCGGCAGATCGGGCAGGGCGATATTCGACCGCCTCGGTGACTCCGTACCCTCGATTTCCCCCTCCGCGATGGATTCCTCTGCGAGATGGAAGCCGCTTCAGTATCTCGCATCGCACTATTTCTCGCCAGTTGCCCTCTATGCCGAGCATACCGACGGCGGTGTTCTTTTCTCTGTTTCCAACGAGCGCAAGATAGATTTCATCGGCAATATCGAGTACCGTCTTGCAACCTCGAAGAATGTTACGCTCTATCAGGGCAGCGAGGCGTGTGAGGTGAGCGCAATGACCTCTCGCGAGCTTTTCACTCGAGATTTCAAAGAGCATATGCGCTTATTTGAGGACTCCTGCTATATCGAGTATTATCTCAAGGAGGGCTCGTCGGTTATTTCCCACGGTACGCTTCTCACGCAGCCCGAAAAGCATTTTCATTTTGTTGACCCTGACATCAAATTCAGCATCACAGGCTCAAACCGTAATTTCAGCATCACGCTGATTGCAAGTGCGTTTGCCAAGAGCGTTGAGATAGATTTCGTCGATATGGACGCCGTGCTTTCGGACAATTATTTCGACATCACGAGCGACAGCCCCATCAAGATAAACGTCGAGCTGAGCGAAGGCCCGCAGAGCGTTTTCCATCTTGAAAATTCGCTGCAAATTCGCTCTGTATACGATCTGAAACTCTAATTTTGACAACAAAAATTTACATAAAGGAGCGAAAATATGAAAAAATTCTGGGAAGATTTCAAAAAGTTTATCAAGCGCGGTAACGTGGTTGATATGGCAGTCGGCGTTGCAGTTGCATCTGCCTTCACCGCGATAGTCACCGCATTCACCAAGGGCTTTATCTCTCCGCTTCTCGCTCTGCTTACGGGTGAGGCGGGTATGGACGAGATGAAGTGGGTTATCCGCGAGGAAGTAGTAGAGATAGTTGACGGAGTCGAGACTGTGGTCACCGCAGAGGTCGCTATCCTCTGGGGCGCGTTCGTTCAGGCGCTTATCAACTTCCTTATCGTAGCGTTCGCGCTCTTTATCGTTATTCGCGTTGCGTCTGCCATTACCGAGCGCGCGTCAAAGCTCTCTCACGACGTGAAGAACGCTATTAACGGTGTTGACGAGGCAGCCGAGGCGGCAGCCAAGGCAGAGGCAGAGGCAAAGGCGGCAGCCGAAGCAGCCGCTGCGGCGGAAGCAGAGGCGAAGGCGAAAGCCGATGCCGAAGCGGCAAAGACCGCAGAGCTTGAGCTTCTCCGTGAGATCCGCGATTTCTTAAAAAAAGAGAACGGCTAATAAATTCGGAATTCGGAATGAAGGTAGATTAAACAGAAAAGGGTTAGCGCGTCGCTAACCCTTTTCTCTATGCAAATGTTTAGTTCTTCAATGAATGAATCGGCGCGGGAATTCTGCCGCCGCGGCCTATAAAGTCCGCGCAGGACTCGCGCTTTACAGGCATAATCGGAGCATATCCGAGCAGGCCGCCGAACTCTACCTCCTCGCCAACTCCCTTGCCGTATACGGGAATAACTCTGACGGCAGTAGTCTTGTTGTTGACCACGCCTATCGAAATTTCGTCGGCAATGATGCCCGAAATTGTCGTCGCCTCGGTGTCACCCGGAATCGCTATCATATCAAGACCGACCGAGCATACCGCGGTCATAGCCTCGAGCTTATCGAGAGTAAGCGTGCCGACTCTCGCCGCATCTATCATACCTCTGTCCTCTGACACGGGAATGAACGCGCCCGAAAGACCGCCGACATGACTCGATGCCATAACTCCGCCCTTCTTCACCGCATCATTGAGCAGCGCGAGAGCCGCAGTCGTGCCGTGAGTACCGCAGCGCTCAAGGCCCATATTCTCAAGTATCTCGGCAACAGAGTCGCCTGCCGCGGGAGTGGGAGCGAGCGAGAGGTCAACGATGCCGTAGGGCACACCGAGCCTTGCCGCCGCCTCAGCCGCAATAAGCTGACCGACTCTTGTAATCTTGAATGCAATCTTCTTTACGGTATCTGCAAGCAACGAGAAGTTGCACTGTCCGACCTCCTTGATAGCCGCGGCGACTACACCGGGGCCGCTGACACCGACGTTGATAACCGTGTCGGACTCGCCAAAGCCGTGCACCGCGCCTGCCATAAAGGGATTATCCTCGGGGATATTGGCGAAAACAACCAGCTTTGCGCATCCGATAGAGTCCTGCTCGCGAGTGAGATACGCGGTTTCCTTGATAATCTCGCCCATCTCGCGAACAGCGTCCATATTGATGCCTGCCTTGGTGGTCGCCACGTTGATTGACGAGCAGATGCGAGTGGTCTCGGCAAGAGCCTCGGGGATAGATTCAATCAGGCTTCTCGCCCCCTTGATTTCACCCTTCTGCACGTGGGCGGAATATCCGCCGATAAAGTTGACGCCAAGCTCGTTTGCCGCGCGCTCAAGCACCCTTGCGAGCTTCACGAAGCCGTCGGGCGAGAGTCCTGCGCCAATATAGGAGAGAGGCGTTACGGAGATTCTCTTATTTACGATCGGAATACCGTATGTGCGCTCAAGCTCCTCGCAGACAGACACGAGATTTTTAGCAGATGTCGTGACCTTGTCGTAGATTTTCTGCTCCAGGCGCGTCTGGTCGTCGGAAATACAGTCAAAGAGCGAAATACCCATAGTGACCGTTCTGATATCGAGATTTTCCTCTCGTATCATCTTTATAGTTTCTAAAATATCGTTAGTATTAAGCATAATTTTCCCTTCTCGTTGCCGTGAGGCAACATATCGAATTGCAGTCATCGACTGCAATATATCGAGACTGCCAAGCAGTCATATCGATTTGCGCAAGGCAAAATATCGACTTATATTCTGTGCATCGAGTTGAAGATATCCTCGTGCATAACGCTGATTTCCACGCCTGCGTCCTTGCCCGCCGACTTCATAGCCTCGGCAAAGCCCTGGAAATCAAGCGTAAGTCCGTCAAGCTCAACGAGCATAATCATCGCAAAATAATCCTTCATAACGGTCTGGCTGATGTCAATAATATTTGCGCCATGCTTTGCGCACTCGTTGCTTGCCATAGCAATAATGCCGACCTTGTCACGTCCGATAACGGTTACAACTGCTTTCATTTTTTCGTCCTCCAAGAGTTGATAGATAAAATTCTACCACATTTTTGAGATATTTACAAGCCTTTCTTGAAATTTTATTGAAAGTATGTTAAAATAGCATAGATATATTAAATTTTTAGGTGTTTTATGAAAAACGGAGTAATTATAATCAATAAAGAAGAAGGTCTGACCTCTCAGGGCGTGGTGAGCCGAGTCAAGCGCATTCTGGGTGTGAAAAAGGCTGGCCACACAGGCACTCTCGACCCGATGGCGACGGGCGTTCTCCCGGTGCTTATTGAGCGCGGAGTCAAGGCGAGCGAGTTTATGCTCACCTCTGATAAGCATTATATTGCCACGCTTCTTTTAGGTGTCACCACCGACACCGAGGACGTCACAGGCGAGGTGCTGACCGAGTCGGAGAATATCCCCACCGAAGCCGAGGTGCTGGAAGCAGTAGCCTCGTTCGTCGGTCAATATATGCAGACACCGCCAATGTACTCGGCGCTCAAGGTAGGAGGCAAGAAGCTGTGCGACCTCGCCCGAGAGGGCGTAACTATCGAGCGTGAGGCGAGAGAGGTGACTATCCACTCGCTCACAGCAGAGAGGATAAGCGAGCGCGAATATACCCTCGACGTCAGATGCTCGAAGGGAACCTATATCCGCACGCTCTGCGCCGACATTGGCGCGCGCCTCGGCTGTGGCGGAACGATGAGAACGCTCTGCCGCGCGTCCGCCTCGGGCTTTTCGCTCTCCGACGGAGTGACGCTCTCCGAGCTCGAAGCGATGACCGATGCCGAGAGGGAAGCGCGAGTCCTGCCCATCGAGCATATATTCCGTGACTTACCCGAGGTCAAGCTCCCCGAATTCTTCGCCCGCCTTGCGCACTCGGGCCTTGAAATCTACCAGAAGAAGATAGGCGCAGCCTATCCGCCGGGCGCGCGTGTGCGACTCTCTGACGAGCAGGGCTTCTTTGCCGTCGGCGAGGTTCGTGAATACGAGCAGGGAACTGCAATCAAGCCGATAAGACAGTTTTAGTTTTTGTCAACACTTTGGGATTCAAATCAAAACGCGGGGGAGTGATTTATAATGAGGTTTGTTCACCTTTCAGATCTTCATTTAGGCAAACGAGTAAAGGAATACTCTATGCTTGAGGATCAGGAATATATTTTAACGAAAATAATTAACATTATTGATGATGAAAAGCCTTCTGGCGTTATAATCGCAGGAGATATATATGACAAATCAATTCCGTCGGCTGAAGCCGTGCAAATGTTCGACGATTTTTTGACGCGACTTGCAAAAAGAAATTTGCAGGTTTTTGTTATTAGCGGAAATCACGATTCTCCCGAAAGAATGTCATTTGGTTCTCGTTTGATGGATCAAAGTGGAATACATATTTCTCAAGTGTATAACGGACAGATCGAACCTTTTGCCATGAAAGACGAGCACGGAGTAGTGAACGTATATATGCTTCCGTTTGTGAAACCGGTACATGTTAAGAGGTTCTCTGATGAAAGCATTGAAAGCTATACCGATGCGATACGTGTTGCAATAGCTGAAATGAACGTAAATCAAAGTGAGAGAAATATTCTAATCACACATCAGTTTGTTACTGGGGCAATGCGATCGGACTCTGAAGATGTTTCTGTCGGTGGCTCCGATAACGTTGACGTGTCTGTTTTCGACTGTTTTGATTACGTTGCACTCGGACATATTCACAGCCCACAGAATTGCACCTCTGAAAGAGTGAGATATTGCGGAACACCTCTTAAATATTCATTCTCTGAAGCAAAAGATAATAAATCCGTAACCGTTGTTGAACTCGCGGAAAAGGGCAGCCTTTCCGTGAAAACGGTTCCGCTTATACCTTTGCGTGATATGGTTGAAATTAAGGGCAAATACAATGAAATTATGCTAAAAAGTTTCTATGAAAACACATCATATCAAGAGGATTATATACATATTACGCTGACCGATGAGGAAGATATCGTTGATGCGATCGGAAAGCTCAGAACAGTTTATCACAACCTCATGAAGCTTGATTACGATAATAAGCGCACGAGAAGTGTGTCTCAGGTGGATGGCGCCGTAGATGTTGAAACAAAAACGCCTATTGAGCTGTTTTCTGATTTTTATGAACTTCAAAATAATCAACCGATGAGTGATGAGCAGAAGGCTTTCGTTGAGGATTTAATAGAACAAGTATGGGAGGATGAAAAATGAGACCGATCAAATTAACAATGTCTGCATTCGGCCCCTATGCGTCCAAAACTGTGCTTGAGCTTGATAAGTTAGGTACAAGTGGGCTTTATCTTATCACCGGAGATACCGGTGCTGGAAAAACTACGATTTTTGATGCAATTACATTTGCTTTGTACGGAGAGGCGAGCGGAGATAATCGTGAGTCGACTATGTTTCGTTCTAAGTATGCGAATGCAGATACTCCTACTGAAGTTGAATTGACGTTTGTATATGCCGGAAAAGAATATTACATAAAACGAAATCCGGAATATGAACGTCCCAAGACGAGAGGTGAAGGTTTTACAACCGAGAAGGCCAATGCAGAATTGCATTATCCGGATGGTAGAGTGGTTACTAAGCTTCGCGAGGTCGATCGTGCAGTTGAAGAAATTATGGGAATTGATCGTAATCAATTCACGCAAATTGCGATGATTGCTCAGGGCGATTTTTTAAAGCTTTTGTTGGCTTCTACCGATGATCGTAAAAGAATATTCCAAAAGATTTTCCGCACCCGTTGCTATTATGTGCTTCAAGAAAGATTGAAGAGCGAATCAGGAAAACTTGGCCGAGAATATGACAATATATCTGCGAGCATACGTCAGTATATAAACGGTATTGTATGCGACGAAGATGATGTTTTGTCAATTAAAGTTAGAAATGCCAAATCAGGTATGTGTTCGATTGAGGAAACGCTCGAACTTCTTTCAACGCTTATTGGAAACGATAAGATCGAGGAAGAAAAGCTAGATGAAGAACAGAAGGGAATTAGTAAATCCCTAGATGAAATCACGGTTACGTTAACTAATCACAAAACTTGGAGCAAGGCGAGAAAGTCGCTTGAAAAATCCAATTCCGACCTGAGTGAAGCAATAGAGACCTTAGAGATGTTGAAAACCAATTTGCAATCTGAGGAAGCAAACAAGCCCAAGGTGGAGGATATCAGAAATCAAATCGTAGCAATCGAAGCGGAACTTCCTGAATATCAAGAATTGGATGCTAAGATCAAGGAAAGGGATACGCTTCAAAAAGGAACGGACAAGCTATCTAAAAAAATAACGGAGCAAAAAGAAAACCTTGAATCTTTAAAGAAAGAGTTAGAGGTCCTTTCGGGGGAAAGAAAAACGCTCGAAAAAGCAGATAAGGATAAGTCGGAATTAGAGGCGAAAAAGCAAAAGGAAGAAGATAAACGAAAAGCGGTTAAGGAGATAGCTAAGGAATTAAAAGCTCTTGAAAAACTTGAAAAACAATTAAAGAAAGATCAAGAAGAGTATTCCGGGTTATCTAATACCATTCAGCAGAAAGATAAAGAATACCAAAGACTGTTTAAATTATATCTTGATGAGCAAGCAGGAATTATTGCTGAGACTCTCGCCGACGGAATTCCTTGCCCGGTTTGTGGTTCAACAACACACCCAATAAAAGCGGTAAAATCCGAAAATGCACCAACAAAAGAAAAACTTGAAGAAAGCAAAACTGCTTACGAGTCGGCACAAGTGGAAGCTCGAAAAGCTAGCGAAAAGGCCGCCAAAGCCAAAGGACAGGCGGATGAAAAAAGAAATGCCGTCCTTGCAATGCTTACAGAGATGTTCGGCAACGTAACAATAGATGATGCTGGTGGATTGATTAAAGATAAAATTGCAGAAATTTCCGCATCACTCGAGAATTTGCAGAACGATATTGCTGCACAACAAGATAAGATTGATCGAAGAGTCGAAATAGATGAGTTACTTCCTAAGAGGAAAACGGAAGGTGAAGACTTAAGTGCTTTAATAAGCGAGAATGAAAAAACAATATCAGGAAACGGTGCTACCATAACCGCTTTGAAAACTCGTATTGAAGAACTCGCCCATAAGCTTAAATATGAAAGCGAGAAGAAAGCGAAGTGTTCCAAGAAGAATCTTCAAGATGAACAGAAAAAGCTTGAAGATGCTTACGCAGACGCAGAAAAGGCAGTGAACTTGCAGAATGAAAAGATCGCCGGATTTAAAGCGGCAATTAAAGAAGCAGAAAATACACTTTCAGATGTAAAAGAAATTGACGAAGATTCGGTAAAAGCAAAGCAGAAAGAACTCAAAGCACAAAATAGTGAAATCGATAAAAAGAAAAAGGTCATCAATGCTAGAAAATCCGCAAATGAATCTGCAGAAAAAGAAATACGAGCAAAAGCCGCAGATGTATTGGCGGTTGAAGCAAAATGGTCATGGGTAAAGGCTCTTTCTAATACTGCTAATGGAAACATCAGCGGAAAGGAGAAGGTTATGTTGGAAACGTATATCCAAATGACCTATTTTGATCGAATTATTGCACGTGCAAATACGAGATTTATGGTGATGTCCGGCGGTCAATACGAATTAAAACGCCGTAAGGAAGCAGAGAACAATCGTAGCCAAAGCGGCTTGGAGCTTGATGTTATAGATCACTACAACGGAACGGAAAGAAGTGTCAAAACTCTTTCTGGTGGTGAATCTTTCAAGGCATCTTTGTCTCTTGCTCTCGGACTGTCAGATGAAATCCAATCTTCCGCAGGTGGCATTAAACTCGACACAATGTTTGTTGATGAAGGTTTTGGTTCACTTGATGACGAATCGCTTGATCAGGCAATGCGAGCTTTGCAGAACCTTACAGAAGGCAACCGTCTTGTTGGTATTATCTCACACGTTACCGAGTTGAAGGAGCGTATTGACAAGCAGATTGTTGTAACCAAAGAAAAAACTGGCGGAAGCAACATAAAATTGCTTTATTGAATCGGCTCTGCTTGAAATTAAAAATTATATTGACAAAGTCAAATATTTATTATATAATTATAAAGTTAAAATAAATTCTTTTTAAGAGGACGATAAAATGCAGAAAAAAATTGAAGAACTGAAATCTGCTTTCGCCGCGGCGCTTGCCGAGGCGGTTGGCGCTGAGGCGCTCGAGAATCTTCGTGTTGAATATCTTGGCAAGAAGGGTCATATCGCTGCGCTTATGAGCGAGCTCCGCTTCGCCGAGGACAAGAAGGCGGCAGGTCAGCTCATTAACGGACTTAAAACCGAGGTCGAGTCGGCTATTGAGAAGGCAGGCGAGGAGCTTCGCGCGGCAGCTATTGCCGAGAAGGTGCGCTCTGCGAAGAAGTATAATCCCACTCTCAAGATGCGTGAGGAGCTCGGCTCCTATCACCCCATCACCCTCGCTACCCGTGAGGTTGAGGAAATATTCATCTCTATGGGCTTCACCATTGAGAATTACGACGAAATCGTAGACGATTACAAGTGCTTTGAGGCGCTCAATATCCCGAAGCACCACCCTGCGCGCGATATGCAGGACACATATTATCTTGACAACGGTCAGCTGCTCAAGACTCACACCTCCGCGGCGCAGAACTATATTATGAAGAAGTACGGCGCGCCCCTTCGCGCTATCTTCCCCGGCCGCTGCTTCCGTAACGAGTCTACCGACGCATGTCACGAGAATACCTTCTTCCAGATGGAAGGTATGATGATAGACGAGAATATCTCGATTTCCAACCTCATTTACTTTATGAAGATCATGCTCTCCGAGGTGTTCAAGCGTGACGTTAAGGTTCGCCTTCGTCCCGGCTTCTTCCCATTCGTCGAGCCCGGCTTCGAGCTTGATATCAACTGTGAGATCTGCGGCGGTGACGGCTGTCCCTCCTGCAAGAATTCCGGCTGGCTCGAGCTTTGCCCCTGCGGTATGATTCACCCGAACGTACTCCGCGAGGGCGGCATTGACACCGAGAAATATTCGGGCTTTGCATTCGGTCTTGGTCTTACCAGACTTGCTATGATGAAATACGGCGTTAAGGATATCCGTGACTTCAACTCGGGTAACCTCAAGGCGCTCTCACAGTTCAAATCTATTTAAGGAGGTAGAGAGATGTTTTTATCTATGAATTGGATAGGCGATTTCGTTGACCTTTCGGGCCTTGACAAGAAGTCGCTCATTAAGAATTTCACTCTTTCTACCGCTGAGGTAGAGGATATAATCGAAAAGGGCAGCGATATTTCGGGTATCGTTGTCGCGAAGATTCTCTCGGTTGAAAATCACCCCGACTCAAAGAAGCTCCATCTTCTCAAGGTTGATAAGGGTGACGAGATTGTCGACGTCGTTTGCGGTGCTCCCAACGTAAGAGAGGGAATGAAGGTTGCGCTTGCGACGGTTGGCGGTCAGATTGGCGAAATCACCATCGCTCCCCGTAAGCTCGCAGGCTACACCTCCTACGGTATGTGCTGCTCGGAGGCTGAGCTTGGAATTTCCGACGATAACTCGGGCCTTTGGGAGATTACCGACGATATTGCGCTCGGTACTGATATTAAGAAGGTATACGATATCGAGGATATAATCTTCGAGGTTGATAACAAGTCGCTCACCAACCGTCCTGACCTCTGGAGCCACTACGGTATGGCGAGAGAGTTCGCTACCCTCACAGGCAGAGAGCTGAAGAAGCCTGAGCTGCTTGACGTTGAGCAGTTCGCATCTCTTCCTGCCGTTTCGGTTGACGTCAGAAGCGAGCTTTGCTATCGCTACTCGGCTATCAAGGTTGAGAACGTAACTCGCAAGGTCAGCCCTGTGAATATGCGTATCCGTCTTTACTACTGCGGCAGCCGCGCTATCAACTTCCTTGCCGACCTCACTAACTACGTTATGATGGAGCTCGGTCAGCCTATGCACGCTTTCGATAATGCAAAGGTTGATAAAATCGAGGTTCAGACCTTCTCTGCGCCCTTCAAGTTTGCGACTCTTGACGGAGTGGAGAGAAATATTGACGAGAATATGCTTATGATTACCTCGGATGATGTTCCCGTGGCAATCGCCGGCGTTATGGGCGGTGACGCGTCGAAGATTGAGGACGACACTACCTCGCTTCTTCTTGAGAGCGCGACCTTTGACGGCGTTTCGGTAAGAAAGACCACCACCAGACTCGGTCTGCGTACCGACTCCTCGCAGAGATACGAGAAGATGCTCGACCCCGAGCTCTGCCGTGTTGCTACCGAGAGAGTTCTCAAGATTATTTCCGAGTGCGACGCGGGCGCGAAGGTAATTTCCTCCTACACCGACAAGTACGTCAAGCACTATCCCACTATTACTCTTAATTTTGATAAGAAATACGTTGACAGATATACCGGCATTGAGATTTCTAACGACACCATCGTTAAGACTCTCACGGCTCTCGGCTTCGGCGTGAGCCTCTCGGGCGACGATTTCACCGTCACCGTACCCTCCTGGCGTTCTACCAAGGACGTTACCATCAAGGCTGACATCATTGAGGAAATCACCCGTATCTACGGCTACGATAACTTCGAGATTTTCACCTCGGTCAGCCCGCTCGTTCCCGTTCGCAAGGAAGTTCTCAAGTCCGACGAGGACAGAATGAAGGATATTCTCGTAAAGAGCTACCGTCTGCACGAGGTACATTCGTACATCTGGTCCGACAAGGCGAAAAACGACGAGCTCGGCATCTCGACTCCCGACAACGTTAGAATTATCAACGCGCAGACCCCCGACCACGCGGTAATCCGCCGCTCTATGATACCCACTCTCCTTGCGTTCGTTAAGGAGAATAAGGGCTACTCCGACAGCTTCGGAATCTTCGAGATCGGTCACACCGTAGAGGGACTCCGTGAGAACGGTGAGTGCAACGAGCAGAACAAGCTCGGCGTTGTCCTCTACTCCAAGACCGCAGGCGAGGAAGCGCTCTTCCTTCGCGCGAGAGATATAGCGGCAGAGCTCTGCCGTGACATTCTTCACACCGAGCCGGAGTTCGTCAGCGCGGAGTGCGACTACGATTTCGAGCATCCCGTGAACAGCTTTGACGTCTGCGTTTCTGGCGCGAAGATAGGCTACATCGGCGTTCCTCATCCCACCGTGCTTGAGAATATCGACAAGAAGTGCGCCGTTGCATTCGTTGAGATTTCCACCGAGAGCTTTGCGGCTACCGCTGCGGTACAGCAGAAGTACAAGGAGCCCTCGAAGTTCCCCGCAATCGAGATTGACGTCACCTTCACCGCAGACATCGGCTCTATCGTATTCGGTGAGCTTGTAGACGCGGCAAAGAGCGCGGCAGGCGAGATGCTTGCAGGCGCAGAGGTAAAGGATATTTACACCGCAGACGGCAGTTCTGCTATCACTATCCGCTTCGCCTTTGCTTCTCACGAGAGAACTCTCACCAAGCAGGAGCTCACCCCCGCGACAGACGCTATCATCGAGGCGTTCAAGGCGTACGGCCTTACCCTCAAGGCGTAAATATTCAAAAGTATTCGGTTTTTCCGACGATATAGAAAAAGGACAGAGATTTTTTCTCTGTCCTTTTTCATTGTATGTTGTTCTTCGGGAATGAAAATCAGCCGTTCTCGTTTATTTTCAGTGTGAAAATTCTGACGGGCTTGCCGATTTCTCTTGCATATTTTACCGTGTGAATAGTTCCGCGCGATTTGCCGTCCCAGAAGGCGTAGACCGCGTCGGCATATTCGACTATCAGCTTGTTTCTTATGAGTGGCGCGCCTCTGCCGTATTTGTCGTATTCCGGCAGGAAGCGTTTGATCGGCAGACCTTGCCTGCGCGCGAACTCCTCAGCGGAGGTGTCCACACCAACAGCGCCGCCCGAAACCACCTCGGTGCATTCCTTCGGTATAATTTTCTCAAGGTTGTCTACATGCAGAGTCCTCGAGCCTATAATCGCAATCTTCATATATCTCCTGAATTAAAATTATGCAGAAAAATTCTGCCTCAGAGGAGCGAATTTTCCTGCATAATTTTCATTTTTGCTAATTATTATTTACAAATTAGAACCATATAGTGACGATTCCGTCAACGTAGTGCCAATACTTGCCCTCGCCGGCAGGCTCCTCGTCGGTGTAGAAGTAGATGTTAGCCTTGGTGAGATCATTGTTGCCTTCGCCCATCTTGGTAGTATTGAACTCGTCGGCTCTGCCGATGTAGAACACGTTAGTGAGCTTTGGCAGAGAGGAGAATGCGTGCTCGCCAATCTCGGAAACCTCAGAGGAGAGTACCATCTTACGAAGAAGGGGGCAGTCGGTGAAGGCGTAGTCAGCGATAGTCTGAGCGCCGAGAATCTCGACAGACTCAAGATTCTTGCATCCATAGAAAGCAAGAGTGCCGATAGACTTAACCGTGCCGGGAATAACGATATTTTCAATAGCTCTGCCGTAGAATGCGGTAGCAGCGATAGATACGATGCCGAGACTCTCGGGAATGGTCGCGTCCTTCATACCAATGACGAGAATATTGTTCTCGAGGTCGATAAGACAGTTGTTCTTAACTGCGTAGTGGTGATTTTTCGCATCTACGTTAATAGTATCGAGCTTCGAGCAACCGATAAAGGCATAGCTGCTCACGTTGGTCACAGATTCGGGGATACCGACGGTGGTAAGCGCGGTGCAATCCTGGAAAACAGCGTCGTCGATAGCGGTGATTCCCTCGGGAATTACAACCTCGGTGAGCGATGTGCATGCCGCGAACGCTGCCTTGTCGATAGTCTTTACGCCTACGGAAATAGTTACGGATGTAAGAGCCGTGCAGCCCTCGAACGCCTTGAAGCCTATGGTATCAATGCTGGCGGGAATCACGATGCTCGTAATCTTCTCGTTATCCTTGAAAACCTCGCGGCCAATTTCCTTAACAGGCAGATTTTTGTGTGTAGCGGGGATCTCGGGAGACTCGCTCTTGCCGCTGTAGCCCGTGATCGTGTAGTAGGTTTTGTCCTCGCTGAGCTCGAAATAGAACTTCTCTCCCTTGCAGGATGAGAGAGCAAGCATCGCAGTCAAAAGCATAACTGCGCAGAGCGCGAAAGCAAGAATAGACTTAAAATTAGTAATCTTTTTCACGTTTTTTCTCCAAAAAAATATTTTTTATCTAATATATTATAACATTTTTTATAAATTTGTCAATAGAGAATAATAAAAAAAGAAAAGGGAACGATTGGCAGGATTTCAGCATATAATGAAAATGTGCCGTATATCCGCAAGCTGTACGAAACTTATTTCCTTGCGGCAAGGCACGATTTTTCATATCTAAAAGGATTATAGGATGGAAATTCGTACGTTTGGTGGCGGTAAAAGGCTTCGCGAGTGCGAGATGCGTCTGTCGGGTGTTGACCTCGGTGTTGCTCGACTCGTGCTGCTGCCAATACCGACCACAAGAGATAGAGAATACATCACGGGAACATCCGCAAGGCTTGTTGACATCTACCCACTCTGCCGCGAGGACACGCTCGTCGCAGGCTACAATATCCCGAGCGAGCATAAGCTGGAGATGGAGTCGCGCGGCGCTCGGATTTTCGACGCGGGACTTGACGAGGACTTTCTCATAGCCAATGCCGAGATAACCGCAAGAGGCGCTATAGCCTCGCTGCTCTCCGACACTCCGCTTGATATTACCGATATGCGAGTAGGCGTTATCGGCTACGGCAGAATAGGCAGAGAGCTATGCCGCCTGCTTCTTTTCTTCGGCGCCAGTCTGACGGTATATACGAAGCGTGACAGCGTAGCCGCCGACCTTGCCGCCGCGGGAATTGACTCCGAGATTATCTCGGCAGAGAGCGACCTCTCCGCGCTCGACGTCGCGTTCAACACCGCGCCCGAAAGCATAATTTCGCGAGAGCGAATTGCCGCCCTGCCCGAGAAAACGCGTATAATAGACCTCGCCTCAGGAAATATCTTCGAGCCGTCGGAGAGACTCACGAAGCTCGCGTCTATTCCCGACGCAATGTACCCGATTAGCGCAGGCAGACTCTACGCAGAGGCGATTATCCGCGCGGCAAAGGGGGAGAGCGAGTGATAGGATATGCAATATGCGGCCCGTTTTGCAGCTTTAGCAAAACGCTCGTCGCGCTTGAAGGACTCATATCCGAGGGCTGCGAGGTACAGCCGATAATGAGCGAGCGCGCCTATTCGACCGACACGCGCTTCTATCGCGCCGAGGACTTCAGAAAAAGACTCAGAGAAATCACGGGCAGGGAAATCATACACACGGTCGAGGCGGCAGAGCCACTAGGGCCGAGAGCGCCGCTTGACTCCCTGATTATCTCACCCTGCACGGGCAACACGCTGGCAAAAATCGCCCGAGGAATCACCGATTCTGCCGTCACCATGGCGGCAAAGGCGCATCTTCGCTCCGACCGACCGTTGCTTATCGCCCTCGCATCAAACGATGCGATGTCGCAGAATCTCTCGAATATCGCTCGTCTTATCACCCGTCGCTCGACCTATTTCGTGCCGATGCTCCAGGACGACCCAAAGGGCAAGCCGCATTCGCTCGTCGCAGACTTCGACCGACTCTCCGAGTCGCTTTCCGCTATGCGTGAGGGACGGCAGCTCCGCCCGATATTCCTCGAGCCGAGAGAAAAGTAAAAATTTGAAATCAGAAATTCGGAATTCGGAATGAAAGCTATACAAGCGTTAATCTTTTTTCGAGAGCTTGTAACACAAAAGCAAAAGCGAGGCGCAAAGCCTCGCTTTTCTAAATTAAGCGCGCGAAATTATTGCGGCAAATAAGTTGCCGTTACGGTAAATGATTTAAGATTGATTTCCAAGGAATAAGTACCCGGAGTTTTGAAATCCTCGTAAATACTATCTACGTATTCCGAGGCGACGACGTCCAAATCGTACATAACATATCCATCGCTGATGAAAATCGGAATAGACGCATTTTTATTTACCGTGACCTGATATACAAAAATATACGGAAGGCTCGAATCTGGCGCTGTTAATTTCACAGGCTCGCTGTTTTCATATACCTGCAGAGAATAGTCAGCGCTATCCGGATTGGTCAGCTCCACTCTCAAATCATAGGTAACGGGGTTGATATAAAGATTATAAATACCGCCAACGAGGAAGGATACGTGCTTAGCTCCGTCCTCCATAGCTGACGCGTACTTTCCCTGAACGGACTCGTCCAAAATAACCTTGTAGTTGCTGAGATGAACGTCTCCGTGATTATAGAAGGAGATTAAAGCGTCGGCTTCAATAGGATAATTCGCAATCATCAATTCCTCAGGATTAGCAGGATTAACGGTCAACGGTGTAAAGCCCGACTTCAAGGAATGAACGTCGCATCCATTCATTTCCTCATATACGGGAGTTGTGATTTCACTCTTGAACTCCATGTCAAATAATTTGGTGGATAAATCAAAGGTAATTTTATAAATTCCCGATTTACCCTCATTGACAGTGGCATGCGCAAATTTGTCGTCGACAGTGACGTATTCCAAATCCTCGCTATTCACCGAATAGAATATAGTAGGACTTTCATTTACGATAATCTGGAAATAATCATATTCATATAAATACATATTATCCCAAACGCGCAAATTTTCGTTTTCAGCATCCAGGGTAAACGGTCTGTCCGATTTATAAGAGCCTCTGATTTCAGCACAGAAGGATAGCTTATCGTCGGTGTAATATCCCTCTTGATTTTCCACGGGAATGATGCTGGAGTTATCAAAATTCTCGTCTGAAGAAGGACCAAACAGCATATCACAGCCGAACAAGTTAAGTGCAAGGAGCGCCAAAAATAGTATTATAACCGTCTTTTTCATAGATATTACCCCCATTAGATTTTTATCAAATTGATTATACGATAGTCTGAAGCTGTTATTCGTCGCTTTGTGATATATAATTTTCGTGGGGAGACGCACGTTCTCCCCACATTTTTAATTTATTATCTCTGAATTCTGCCCGAGCCGTCGCCGCCTGCAAGCTTCTCAACCTCGGCAAGAGTAACCATATTGTAGTCACCCTCGATAGAGTGCTTGAGAGCAGACGCAGCAACTGCGAACTCAACCGCAGCCTGAGTGTCCTTGCCCGAAAGGAGCGAGTAGATAAGACCGCCGCCGAAGGAGTCGCCGCCGCCTACGCGGTCGATAATGTGAAGGTCGTACTTCTTAGAGAAGCAGTACTCGTTCTTTGCAACGTTATAGAGCATAGCAGACCAACCGTTGTCAAACGCGGAGTGGCTCTCACGGAGAGTGATAGCAACGTACTCGAAGTTAAACTTGTCGGCAAGCTGCTTTGCAACAGACTTGTATCCCTCGTGATTGAGCTTACCGCCGTAGATGTCGGTAGCCTCAGCCTCGATGCCGAACACGTCCTTTGCGTCCTCCTCGTTGGAGATGCAGACGTCAACGTACTGGCAGAGCTCGGTCATAGCAGCTCTCGCCTCGTCACGAGTCCAGAGCTTACCGCGGTAGTTAAGGTCGCAGGAAATCTTGATACCCTTTGCCTTAGCCGCCTTGCAAGCCTCCTTGCAAATCTCAACAACGTTAGCGCCAAGCGCGGGAGTAATACCTGTGAAGTGGA
>JAGBGE010000004.1 GCA_017936125.1 Clostridia bacterium | reverse complement strand
ATAAATGGAAATGAAGTGGATATTAAATGGATAGATGATAAGAAAAGTTAATGAGAAATATATAAAATATGGATAGAAAATGGTTGATAATGCAACCGAGAGGACCCACCCATTACGGTCTTGTCGACGACCTCACGCCCGATGAGTTTGACTTCGATGATCGCATTATCCTTGAGCCTTACAAAGAAACTACGCTGTAATAAAAAAGAGTTTTCCGGAAAATACAGAAACCGCAGATTGATTTTCTGCGGTTTCTGTGCTATAATGCGAGTGTGGCTTAGCATTATGAATAAGGTGAAACAGGTACTATAAAATTGAATGATTAAAATATTTTCCAAACTGAATTCCGGTTTGTCTAAAATATCAAAGCACTGACAGACAAAAGACTCCCTTGCGTTAAGGGAGTCTTTTCCTTATGTTAAAGGCTTTTTTTATCATCAATTTGCAAAACCAGCCTTTTATACTCATCGTAGCCATAGAGCAGATTCATAGCTTCAAGCAAGGCGTTGGGAGTCATATTGTCGGGTAGATTGCATAAGTCGCAGAGAGCGCGGCGACGCTCAGATGAATTATCGTAACCTGTCAGTTTATCCTCATAAAAGTCAACTTTAGTTAGCATTTTATAGTCTTTTTGAGGCTTTGCGTCGCTTTTGAAGGGCTCCAGCAGGCGAAGCAGAACTTCCTTTTCCATTCCCTCAACACCGAGATTTCCGCTTGCAGAGGGCTTTCTTTTTCTCGATTCCTTGCCCTCAATTTTCGGTATGTAGAGGTTGTGTATCTTGTCGCTCGGTAGTATTCCTGCGAGAAATTTGCGTATCTGCTTACCGCCGCCGTCGGAGTCGGTCAGGACTATTATTCCACCCTCGCCTATCCTGCGGATAAGCGCTTGCTTTTCCTTATTATTGAATATAGAGAAGCCGCCCGTGGTGATTATCGTCGCGTCGATAAAGCCCGATAGAGTGCTTTTGTCATATCGTCCCTCAACTATTATGGGGAGAGAGATTTTAATTTTTTCCATTTAGCTTCTCCTTATGTAAGCATAGGTCTGAGAGCGGACAATTATCGCACATAGGTGATCTCGCCGTGCAGGTTTCTCTGCCGAAAAGCACTATGCGATGGCAGAAGTCACTGCCTTCCTTCATATCTATCAGCTCACGCAGAATTTTCTCGATTTTGGTCGGGTCCTTCTCCTTTTCGGGATACATTCCGAGCCTTCCGCAGATTCTGATACAGTGCGTATCGCAGACGATAGCCTCTTTGCCGAAAATGTCACCGAGCAGAAGATTTGCTATCTTTCTGCCGACACCGGGGAAGAGCAGCAGCTCGTCCATAGTATCGGGGAGTGCTCCGCCGAAGTCCTCTACCAGCATTCTTGATGCCGCCTTGATGCTATCCGCCTTCATTCTGTATAGACCGCAGGGCTTGACGATTCTCTCGATTTCACAAATATCGCCCTCTGCCATAGCTTCAGCGGTAGGGAAGCGTGAGAAGAGCTCCTCGCATACGATATTCACTCTCGCATCGGTGCATTGAGCCGAGAGTCTGCCCATAACGAGCAGCTTCCAGGGGTCACCGCCATAGTGCAGAGCGCATTCCGCCTCGGGATATATTTCCTTTAGCCTTTCTACTATCAGAGAAAGGCGACGTTTCTTTTCCGCTTTAGTCATTTTGCGCCTCGTGTTTTGGTTTTATAGTTAAACTATACACTACGAAAAAGCAATTTGTCAAGTATTTTAGATATATTTACTTTACTTTATAATTAAAATATGTTATAATAAATAAAAAAACATAAGGAGAAAAGTGATGTTAAAGACTAATATGAAGAAAATTCTGGCATTTTTGCTCGTGTGCATAATGCTGACTATGACCTCGTGCAGCATTATCGGTGAAATTACCGGTATGTTTGGTAACAATGTTCCTCCGGATCCTCCTCAAAGTTCTGAAGATAATGACGTTGCGGACGATCACGTTCACAAGCCTGTATACGTGATGTCAAAGCTTGCGCAGTATGCTGTACACGGCAATAAGTCCTATTATAAGTGTAATTGCGGTAAGCTTTTCTCAGATAAGGCGGGAACGAAGGAAATTACACCGGAGTCTGTGATTGTCCGTTCCGAAACGGGATTTGATAAGCAGACCTATATTGATAACGGATATATTCTCAATTACTGCCTCTATGAGCCTGCGGATCTCGATAAGGAAAGCGACAAGCGTCCTCTCGTTCTATTTCTCCACGGTGCAGGCGAGCGTGGCAGCAACAACGAGTGGCAGATCAAGAACGCAATTCTCAAGGTAAATAAGACGGGTAAGTGGGCAGAGTCGGTTATTATCGCTCCGCAGTGCCCTAGCTCCACGGGCGGCAACACGAACTCTGACGTCAACGACCCGAACAAGTGGGTGGAAACTCCCTGGACAGCAGGTAACTACGTGCAAAGCAACGTTCCCGAGAGCAAGCCCTTGCACGCAGTCGCGGAGCTTATCAAGGAGTATTCAAGCTATGATTATATCGACTCGAGCAGGATCTACGTCGTAGGTCTTTCTATGGGCGGCTTCGGTACGTGGGATATTATTTCCCGTTATCCCGAGCTCTTCGCTGCGGCAGTTCCTATGTGTGGCGGCGGTCCTACCGACAAGATAGACGTGCTCAAGAATATTCCCATCTACACCTTCCACGGCACGAAGGACACCGCGGTTCCTTACGCAGGTACAGAGGCTATGTATAACGCAATAGTCGCGGCAGGCGGTAATAATATTATTTTCTACACCTACACCGGCTCCGGCCACAACATCTGGGATAAGGCTATCACCTTCGCAGGTGACGGAAGCGCATATCCCTCACTTGAAAGCTGGCTCTTCTCGCAGGTTAAAAAATAATTTGTAAAATCAAAAGGGACTCTTAATTGAGTCCCCTTTTTACGTCATCTATCAGTTTTTTCACGAGATTCATCGAGAGTCCAACGACTGTGTCGTAGTCACCGTCGATTTTCTCGACGAATTTTCCGTCGCCACTCTGTATGCCGTACGCGCCTACTTTGTCCATAGGGTCACCGCTTTTCACGTACTCAATTATCTCATCTTGACTTATTTTTCTGAAATAAACAGCAGTAGTTGCAACTCCGCTGTAAACCTTACCCTTGTAATGCACCGCTACGCCTGTATGCACGTTATGTGCCTTGCCCGAAAGGCTGGTCAGCATATCAATCGCCTCTGCCTCGTCAGCCGGCTTGCCTAGCGGTATACCGCCAAGCTCAACGAGTGTATCCGAGGAAATAACGAGAGTATCCCCCGAAAGCTCATCGGCAACTGCTTTACCCTTTCTTACGGCAAGAATCTCGACTCCCTCTCGCGGGTGAATATAATCAGAAAATGACTCGTCAACTTCCTTTGTAATTATCTCAAAATCCTTAATTAACTCACTAAGAAGCTCTTTTCTTCTCGGTGATTTTGATGCCAGAACGATTTTCATAAAAACTCCAAAAAAACTTTTATAAAAGCGACTGCTATCACCGTGAGGCTCAAAACAATCGCTTTTTGCTAATATTTGTAATGTTTAGTTTACAAAACCTATCTTTCTTCTTACCTTTGACATAGTTTTGCGAGCATAGTAGGCTGCCTCATCAGCGCCAGCCTTCATAACTGCCTCAAGGTGCGCCTTGTCTGCCATAAGACGAGCGAACTCATCTCTAACAGGAGCGAGTCCGTCTGCGCAAGCCTCGCCGACAGCCATCTTGAAGTCGCCGTAGCCCTTGCCGTCAAACTCACGCTCGATTTCCTCAAAGCTCTTGCCTGTGAATGCGCGGTAAATTGTCATGAGGTTGGATACGCCCGGCTTGTCCTCGGAATATCTTACGCACGCCTCGGAGTCGGTAACCGCCTTCTTGAATTTGCGAAGAACGTCGTCCTTTGAGTCAAGAATGTAGACTACTGCGTTCTGATTGGTGTCCGATTTCGACATCTTGTAGTTCGGCTCCGCGAGCGACATAATCTTCATTGTATCTGTAGGAATATATCCCTCGGGAACGGTGAAGGTGTCACCGTAAACCTGGTTGAATCTCATAGCTACGTCACGGGCAAGCTCGAGATGCTGCTTCTGGTCGATGCCTACGGGTACGACGTCGGTCTGATAAAGCAGAATATCCGCCGCCATAAGCGATGGGTAGGTGAAAAGACCTGCGTTGATATTCTGCGCGTTCTTCGCGCTCTTGTCCTTGAACTGCGTCATACGGGAAAGCTCGCCGAACATAGTATAGCAGTCGAGAATCCAGCCAAGCTCTGCGTGAGCAGGCACGTGCGACTGCACGAAAAGAGTATTCTTCTTCTCGTCAAGACCGCAAGCCATATAAAGCGCAAGAGTCTCATAGGTTCTGCGGCGAAGCTCGGCAGGCACCTGTCTTACGGTTATAGCGTGCAGGTCAACTACACAGTAAAAGGTTTTGTATTCCTCGGAGAATCTCGAAAAATTCTTGATAGCGCCGAGATAATTTCCTATCGTAAGGTTTCCCGAGGGCTGAACTCCCGAGAAAACTATTTTCTTGTCAGCAAGCATTGATACGTCCTCTTTTGATTATTTATGAAAAAATTATACAACGGAAAGAGATTTTTGTCAAGTATGAAATTGTTTTTATGCTGTTTCAATTAAAAATATAAATATAAATATGGTAAAATTGCACAGTTGAAAGCGCTTTTATGCGCGAAAATGCGGCTTTTTTATGCTTATTGAGAAAAAATTATAAATTTATTATAAAAAAATCAAAAAACATTTGCAATTTTCGATTTTGTATGCTATAATAGTTTCTGCTCAACTTAAACGCGCTGTGCGCGAAGATGAAAAAAATAAAATGTTAAGGATGAAAGACATGAAAAAGAGAATTATTGCTTTAGTTCTTGTTGTTGTTATGTCCGTTCTTTCGCTTGCAAGCTGTGGCAGCTTCAACTTTGCGGAAGAGGACCTCAGCAATTACGCAGACTTCAACTATGAGGAGTTCAAGAAGGCTCTTGCTTCTCTCGAGATTGAGGATGGCGATTTTACCACCAACGAGGCAACCAGACAGAAGAAGGTGCTTGCTGCCGTTTATGACAAGATTGCAGACGCTATTATCGCTGCCGCAGCAGACGAGGATAAGAATGAGTCCGGCGCTATCGGCGCAGGCGACGTTCTTTACTACGTTTACTATGCTGTTGACGCAGATAACAACGTTTACTTCTACTCCGAGATGGATGAGAAGTCTATAACCGCTTCCTCTACCAAGGCTGCTCACGTTATCGAGCTTGGCGGCATTGACGTTGAGGACGAGGATGCAGACGAGATCAAGAAGCTTATCAAGAAGAATCTTGTAGCTGACGCTGATCTTGCAGATTACGTTTATTCCATGATGAATGCTACTCAGCTCAAGACCGATGCTCAGGATGCTCTCAAGGCAGAGAATGCAGAGGCTACCGAGGATGAGCTCAAGGCAGCAGCTGACGAGGCTATCAAGGTTAAGGCAGGTGACAGAGTTGTTATCTCCTACAGCCGTTCCTTCAAGAAGGTTGAGGATGATGGCGCTGAGACCACCGTTACCGAGAGCGCAGTATACGAGGCTGTAGACGTTGACGAGGCTAATGCCTTCGCTTCTAAGCTTATCGGCGCTAACATTGATTCCAGCACAGCTATCAAGGTTGACGACAGCACCAGCTTTGACGTTGAAATCGACGGCGTTACCTACACATACTCTAACGTTAAGATTCTTTACAAGGTTATGAGCGCAGGTCAGGCTATCGCTACCTTCAAGTACACCTACACTACCGATAAGAACGTTACCCCCGACAACTGCCGTCCCAGCGGTGCGGAGAAGGTAAATCTTAAGGATAAGGAGCTTACCTACTACGTATATCCCGTATATTCTCTTACCGTTCCTGCGGCAGAGGAGATCAAGGCTTCCGATATTCTCGAGTGGATTACCACCGGTGCTAAGATCACTGCGGAGTCCTTCGAGGTATTCGAGGATGACGGTTACGTATGCGATGGCGTTAAGCTTCCCGAGCTCGTAGCAGATATCGTAAGCATTTATGATGCTGAGGAAGAGGACAACGAGTTCTATAAGGACGAGTCCGATCTCAAGAAGGCATACGACAAGTATATGAAGGCAGTTGAGGAAGGCGGAAGCAGCCCCACAACCGCACAGAAGGAAACTATAGATGCTGCCAAGAAGGTTTACAACGATCTTCAGAAGGCAGAGGCAAAGAAGATCTACGCAAAGATCGACGCTGCTGTAAAGGGTGAGGAGTCCGCCAGCGATGCTATCGTTAAGGAGTATAGCGAGGACACCTACCATACTCTTAAGGAAACCTACGATTCTCACATCACCGAGAGCGTTGAGATCGCGGTTTGGGAGCTTATCCAGAATTCCGTTAAGGTTAACTACTATCCCGAGAAGCTCGTTAAGGAGTACAAGAATCACATCTACGATACCTACGAGTACGAGTACTATAAGGGCACTACTACCACAGACAGCACTACCGGTACTACCGTTAGCAACTACGACACCTACGAGAACCTCAATGCTTACATTATGAAGCAGCTTAACGTAAACACCGAGGATAAGATCGACGGTGCTATCGAGGCTAAGGCTAAGGCTTATATCGAGCCTATTATGAAGATCTACGTTGTAGCAAAGGCTTGCGAGGCAGACGCTCTTGCGGTAATGACCAGCTACATTCAGCAGGATATTGATGCAGGCGCATACGAGGTTGACGAGCATTCTTACGAGGAGACCTACGGTGATGCAGCAGCAGATAAGATCGCTGAAGCTAAGGAGCAGGCTGAGGAGAACAAGGCTAACGCTCTTGAGGAAGCAAAGAAGTTCATCATCGACGATAAGTATATCAGAGATTACAAGAAGGAAGTTGGTAAGGCATATTACAGACAGCTTGTAGGCGACTACGGCGAGATCAACCTTCGCGCATACTTCCAGTTTGATAAGCTCTTCTACTACCTCACCAGCACTAACATTCAGATGAATGATGATCACGGTCACAGCCACAGAGAGTCTAAGTATGAGACTATCGACGGTGTTGATTACATTGATTTCAGAACTGTTAAGTACACCATTAAGGCAGAGGCAGACGCTGAATAATAGAGCATAAGACTTAAATTCGCTCTGCCGTCCTGCAGAGCAAAGGACAATATAGAAAAAACGGGCGAAGCTTCTTCGTCCGTTTTTTTCAAAAAAGGAAATCTATGAAAGAAGTTAAGATATATACCGACGGAGCTTGCCGCGGAAACCCCGGTAAGGGCGGTTGGGGTGCGATACTCGTCTATGGCAGGTTCGAGAAGGAGCTGTCAGGCGGCGATCGGGAGACTACCAACAACCGTATGGAGCTTACCGCGGCGATAGAGGGGCTTGCCGCTCTCAAGGAGCCATGCTCGGTAACGCTTTATTCCGACTCGAAGTATCTTGTCGACGCCTTCGTTGAGGGCTGGGTGTATTCCTGGCGCGCGAAGGGCTGGAAGCGAGGTAAGGACGAGCTTAAGAACCCTGATTTATGGGAGCGACTCTTTGCTCTTACCGAGATTCACAAGGTCACGTTCGAGTGGGTGAAGGGACACGCAGGTCACGATTACAACGAGAGATGTGATACGCTTGCCACCTCATTCGCTGACTCATTATAATAAATAGAAAGGTTTAATCCTATGAGCAATAAAAAAGAAAACGGTGCAAAAAATAAGAAAAATGCAGCTCCAAAGGCAAAAATCTCCTCGAAGAAGCTCGCGATTATTATTTCCGCGATAGCGGCAGGAGTGATAATTCTCGGTGTTGGCATTTTCTTCCTTGTTGATGCTATTGTAAACGATAAATTTTTCAGCTATGAAAAATCCGATTTGTCAGAATACATAACCATAGACGAGAAGGATTATAAAAATCTCACCTTCGATATTGATATCGCGAAGCCTAAGGAGATAGACGTAGACGTTGCCATTCTCTCTCTTCTTGCGGACAAGAAGGGAGCTGTGCGCTACGGCGGCAACAAGGTTTCCTCGGCATTCACCATTATTCCCGGAACGGTAGTGGATATTTGGTATCGCGGTTATCTTATCGACGACAACGGCGAGCAGGTTCCTGTTGACGGTATGTCGAATTTGACCGATGATAAGGCTTCTTCGCTTGAAATAGGCTCGGGCGGATTTATTCCCGGATTTGAGCTTAACCTCGTAGGAATTAACACGGGTGATTACGCTAAATTCGTTAAGATTCAGAATTCTGCAACCGATATTGTCGAGTCGCACGTAGCGTACGTAAGCTATTCAAAGCTCGAAGAGGGCGCAGAGTCAAACAAGTCCACCAAGGCGACGAGCGAGAGAATCAAGCTCTCTGATGACGTCGATGCAGTATACGGCGAGGGCTTCAAGGCGCAGATTCTTGATGCGATTATCGGTGAGGCAAAGAGCTTCAGCGCGGTCATCGACGGCACAACCTACAATTACACCGACGTTAAGGTCGATTTCGTCACCGAGTGTGAGGATAATCCCATAGTCGTTGAAACCTACTTCCCCTATGATTATAAGACCACCGATCTCCGCAACGAAACCGCGTATTTCGAGGTTTACGTTGAGAGCGGCGTGCTTTACGAGGCTCCCCCGGAGTTTGACGACGAGTTTGTAAAGAATATGATTGAGGAAAACGACGGAACAACCGAATTCCTTGATAATTACGAGGGCGATAATCTTGCGGATAAATACCGTGATTACATCAAAAAGACTCTCGATAAGAATTACGAGGAGGAGTACAAATCCGCTGTAAGCGAGGTTGTATGGAATCATATTCTTTCGAGTGAAAACGTTAAAGTTGACGATTATCCTCGTGACAAAGTGAAGAAGATATATGATAACTATGTTGCACTCGTTGAGCGTCAGTTCAAGCAGAGCGGCGGACAAATTCAGAATCAGTATACCGGCGAATACACAAGCTACAAAACTATTGACGAATACGCTTATGCTTACCTTGGACTGAGTTACTATGATATTACCGATTGGCAGTCTTATCTTTACGAAATAAGTAAGAATAGCGTTAAAGAAACTCTTATCATTTATTATATTGCAAGAGCGGAGAATCTGATTCCCGGTGACGAGGAGTTCGAGACGGTTGTTTCGGAAACCTTCGAGGAAGAGGTGAACTATTACGTCTCCGAGTATCTCAAGCAGGAGAACAAGACGCGCGATGACTTTACCGCTGAGGAGTATGAGAAGTTCTATCTGACCCGCGCGGCAGAGCTTGTTAAGTATCGCGGCGGCGAGCAGTATTTTGAGGAACTTGCTATTTATGATTTAGTAGTAGATTTCCTCATAGAATCCACTAACGCAAATACTCTTGACTCAAGACGCGCATATCCTTTTGATAAATAATGTAAATCTATTGTAATACTAAAGGTAGAGGAACAAGTTAAAAGTTCCTCTACCTTTTTCGTTCGGTTATGCCTAAATAAAGCAGCCCCATTTTCTTTATTTTGCCATTTTGAGCATTCTTTGCTTATGCGCTCCCTTGCCGGAGTAGCCTAGCTCGGCAGCCTTGTCGTAGTATATTCTCGCCTTTTGTCTGTCGGGCGGCAGAACGATGCCGAATTCGTAAAGACACCCGATAGAATATATAGCCTCCGGCATAGCGAAGCTCATACAGGTACCGAGCATCTCGAGCGAGAGCTCGAATTTTTTGTTGTAAAAGAGACGCATCGCGGTCGAGTATAGCGAGCGAGTCATGTGACGCTTCTTGTTTTCGTAGATTCTAAACAGCTCGCTGTCTGCCGTTGCAGAGCCCGAGTTCTTTGCCTCGGTGAGATATTTTACAGCGGTCTTGAAGTCGAAGGCTACGCCTATTCCTCTCGAGTAGCATCTGCCGAGTCCCTCGGTGGCGCGCACGTCGCCAAGCTCGTAGGCTATCCTGTAATGCTTAAATGCCGCCTTGTTATTCTGCTTTGTTCCGATTCCATTCTCATAATAATAGGCGATTTTAGCGTGCGCGAGATTGTATCCCGCTGTTACAGACTTTAGCAGCAGAGGGAATGCATCCTCGGGGGACTCCTTTTCAATTCTCAATGCCTCAATATAGCTTTGCTCGCGCTCAAGCTGGATTTGTCTTGCCTTTTTCTCACACGACTTGCTGCCTTCTTTCATTCCGTCGGTGTAGAGCTGCAAGGCGAGCAGAGGAATGGGTGACGTGAGTCTGCCGTCATAGAATACGTCGCCGAGAGTTTCGTAAGCTCCCTCGCCGCCAAGCTCAACGGCCTTTTTATAGTATTCCACCGCGCGATTCTTGTCACGTTCAACGTGCTTACCATCGGCAAAAAGGTCACCGAGATAGCACGCGCCAACCGCGGAGCCTGCGTTCATAGCCGCCTCTAGCAGCGCGATTCCATGCTCAACGTCCTTCGGGAACTCTATTCCCTCAATGTAGAGATTGGCAATATCAACGCCGGAGTCAGCGGTGTTAGTCTCCGCATATATACCTGCGAGCTTGATTAAGATAGCACGCAGTCCCTGCTTTTTCGCCTCTGCGATGAGAGAGCGAAGTATTCTGCCGCGTCTTTCAAATGCTATACTAGCAGGTGGCGTCGAGCCTTTGACACCGCGGAGTCTTCGATATAGCTTGGTGGCGAAAAGCGGGATTTTTTCAATTTTGTCGATATACCATTTAGCTATGTATTCGTTCTGCTCGACACCGATACCGTAAAGATGTCTTCTTGCCATTTCATATATGGCGTCGATTTCGCCTGCCTCAGCGCAAAGCCTTATGTAGTAAGCGGCTGTTTCCTCATCTCCGCGCCTTGAGTACATAATAGCCGCGTCTGCATAGGCGTCGTGATAGCCGCATATCGCGGAATAAGCCAGCCAGAAATCTGCCGAGTCACTAGTTACGGCAGGGGTGAGTCTTGAATATTTGTAAGCCGCTTCCTCGTCACCCTTTTTGGCGGCAGAGTAGAAATAGCGCATAGCCATTTCCGTATTGCGTGGAAGGAGCTTTCCGTTTTCCAGCATAAGAGCAAGCTCGCGCTCACCCTCGCGTACGCCAAGCTCGGCGAGGAACTTGTAAATTTTGACATATCCTTCAAAATCAGAGCTTTCACGCGCAAGCTCGGCTTCGTGAATCAGCTGTCGTATTTCCTCGTCACTCGGCGCAAACTCGGTCGCGCATTCCTCGCATATTACGTAATATCCTGTATTTTCACTTCCGCAATTTTTGCATTTAATCATTTTTTCGCGGCCCCTTTTGATAATTTTACATAATAATTTTACAATAATATATCTATTTTGTCAATCGGTTAAATATTTTTCTTTTTTGCGGGAAAAATAAAAACACCTCACAATAAGGAGAAATATAATGTTTATGAATAAAACGGGTAGAAAAATGCGATATCCTTACGCCAAAATGGCAGTATTCGGTCTAGCTGCGGCAGGCGTTGCAAGTATAGTAAGCAAGAGCAAGAAGTTTATAAAGGATAAAAAGGACTCGATAACTCATATGATGAACGGTATGAAATAATACCGATAAATAATAAAGCTCCCGAGAAAAATCGGGAGCTTTAGGTATAAAAAGTAAAGATAGATTTACATTATAAGTGCAAAACACGCTCTTTTATCTCTTCTGTTCTGCCTTGATTCCAATACTGCGTACCGATATAACCACAGGTTCTGCGAGCGACGTTCATTTTTGCCTGGTCGCGATTCTTGCACACAGGGCATTCCCACACGAGCTTGCCATCATCGCTCACAATGCCTATCTCACCGTCATAGCCGCACACCTGGCAGTAGTCGCTCTTGGTGTTCAGCTCTGCGTACATAATGTGGTCGTAGATGTAGCTCATCACGTCGAGCACCGCCTCGATATTATTCTGCATATCGGGCACTTCAACGTAGGATATAGCGCCGCCGGGCGAGAGCGCCTGGAACTTCGCTTCAAGCGAGAGCTTTTCAAATGCGTCTATCTCCTCGGTCACGTGAACGTGGTAGGAGTTCGTGATATAGTTTTTGTCGGTTACACCCTCGATTTTGCCAAAGCGTCTTTGCAGGCACTTTGCAAACTTATAGGTTGTAGATTCAAGCGGTGTGCCGTAGAGCGAATAGTCCATATTCTCGGCTGCCTTCCACTTCGCGGTGTAGGAGTTGAGCATTCTCATAATCTCAAGGCCGAGCTCCTCGCCCTCCTTCTCGGTGAGCTTCTTTCCCGAGAGCGCGTATACGCACTCCCAGAGTCCTGCGTAGCCGAGCGAAATCGTGGAGTAACCGCCGTAGAGGTACTTGTCAATCTTCTCGCCCTTGCCGAGTCTTGTCAGAGCGCCGTATTGCCAGAGGATAGGCGCAGCGTCAGACGGAGTGCCGAGCAGACGCTCGTGACGGCAGCGGAGCGCTCTGTGACAGAGCTCCATTCTCTCGTCGAAGATGCGGCGGAATTTATCCATATCGCCGTCTGCCGATAGCGCGATATCAACGAGATTTACGGTAACTACACCCTGGTTGAATCTGCCGTAGTACTTCGGCTTACCGTTCTCGTCAACGTAGGGAGTAAGGAAGGAGCGACAGCCCATACAGGTGTAGCACTGTCCGTCACCGTTCTTGTCAACCTTGTTTTCCTTCATTATCTTTTCGGAAATATAGTCGGGCACCATGCGCTTTGCCGTGCATTTAGCGGCAAGCCTCGTGAGATAATAATACTTCGAGCCCTCGTGAACGTTGTCCTCCTCGAGCACGTAAATCAGCTTCGGGAAAGCGGGAGTTATCCACACGCCGGCCTCGTTCTTGACACCCTGAATGCGCTGATTAAGCACCTCCTCGATGATAAGCGCAAGGTCTGCCTTGGTCTGCTCGTCTTCGGTCTCGCCGAGGTACATAAACACCGTGATAAAGGGCGCTTGTCCGTTGGTGGTAAGCAGAGTTACAACCTGATACTGTATGCACTGCACGCCACGGTTGATTTCGTCACGAAGACGCTTTTCAGTCACGCGGTTTATCTGCTCCTCGTTTACCTCAATTCCGGCGTCTGCCATTTCTGAGATAACCTGCTTTTTTATCTTCTGTCTGCTGATATTGACGAATGGCGCAAGGTGCGTCAGGCTTATCGACTGACCGCCGTACTGGTTCGAGGCAACCTGCGCTATAATCTGCGTCGCGATATTGCAGGCGGTGGAGAAGCTCTTGGGCTTCTCTATAAGCGTACCGCTTATAACCGTGCCGTTCTCGAGCATATCACCGAGGTTGACGAGGTCGCAGTTGTGCATACGCTGCGCGAAATAGTCGGCATCATGGAAGTGAATGAGTCCGTCCTCGTGCGCCTTGACAACGTCGGCGGGGAGAAGCATTCTTCTCGTAATATCCTTCGACACCTCGCCTGCCATATAGTCACGCTGAATGCTGTTGACGGTGGGGTTCTTGTTGGAATTTTCCTGCTTGACCTCCTCGTTTGCGAACTCAATAAGCGACATAATCTTGTCATCAGTTGTGTTCGCGCGTCGCACCAGCTCACGCGTGTATCTATACGTTATGTATGTTTTTGCAAGGGTAAACGCGCCGAGCGCCATAATCTCACGCTCGACGAGGTCCTGCACCTCCTCGACACCCGGAGTGCGCGCAAGGCTCTCGCATTTAGCGCACACGTTGTCGGTAACGGTTTTTATATCATCTGGAGTGATACGGTCAACCTCATCGACCGCCATATTCGCCTTTTCCACCGCGGAATATATCTTCGCAGGGTCAAAGACAGCTTCAGCTCCGTTTCTCTTTATAATTTTCACTTTCGTTTCTCCATAAAAATAAATTATAATATATTATATCATATGGTAGAAAATTGGTCAAGAGAAAATAATATATAATTAAAAATACCTGTGTTGCATTTTCCTGTAATTTGTGGTAAAATAAAAAAACAGAAACTCCGAGAAGGGAGAGAAAATATGAGAATATATGAAAATATCGAGGAGCTTATAGGCAATACTCCTCTTTTACATCTTAAAAATACCGAGAAGCTACTTGGCACCGGGGCGAAAATTTACGCCAAGCTCGAATACCTCAATCCCGCCGGCTCCGTAAAGGACAGAGCGGCTAAATCTATGATTGACGACGCAGAGAAAAAGGGGCTTCTCAAAGAGGGCTCGGTTATAATCGAGCCTACCAGCGGTAATACGGGTATCGGCATTGCTATGATAGCGACGGTGAGAGGCTACGAGGCGATAATCGTAATGCCGAGCAATATGTCGCGCGAGCGAATTCTACTGATGCGCTCCTACGGCGCGCAGGTCGAGCTGACCGACGCCTCTCTCGGAATGCAAGGAGCGATAGACAGGGCAGAGGCGCTTGCGAGAGAAATTCCGAACAGCTTTATCCCGAGTCAGTTCACCAACAGAGCTAACGCGGAGGCGCATCTTTTAACCACAGGGCCAGAGATATATAACGATACTGACGGCAAAGTGGATATCTTCGTCGCAGGCGTTGGCACGGGCGGAACGATTACGGGCGTCGGAGAATATCTGAGGTCAAAAAATCCCGATGTGAAGATTATTGCCGTTGAGCCGTCAGACTCACCCGTTCTCTCGGGTGGCAAGGCTGGCGCGCACGGACTTGCGGGAATCGGCGCAGGCTTCGTTCCCGAGGTACTGAATACCCGAATTTACGATGAAATTATCACCGTTTCGACAGATGAGGCATATGCGGCGGTGCATATGCTCGCGGAATGCGACGGCGTTCGCGTCGGAATTTCCTCGGGCGCGGCTATGCACGCAGCAGTCAAGGTCGCCACACGCCCTGAAAATAAAGATAAAAATATCGTAGTTCTTTTCCCGGACACGCAGGATAGATATCTCTCAACCTCGCTTTTTGATTAACTTTTTGATTAAATAGTTAAAAATCGTTTACACCTTGACTTTTTCTGTTAATTATGTTACAATATAATTACTACAAAAGAAAAGGAAAAAATACTATGAGCTTTAAGATAGTAACCGATTCCTCAGCAGATCTCACTACTCTTGACGGCGTAGCCTTTGAGAGTGTTCCGCTTAAAATTAACACTACCGAAAGAGAGTATGTGGACAACGCAGAGCTTGACGTTATCGGTATGCTCTCTGATCTCAAAAAGTATAAGGGTAAGTCACACTCCTCATGTCCCAACAGCGAGGAATATCTGCGCGCCTTTGGCGATGCGGAGAACGTTTTCTGTATCACTATCACCTCAGGACTTTCCGGCAGCTACAACTCTGCCGCCACCGCGGCGAAAATGTATCTCGAGGAGCATCCCGACAGAAAGATACACGTTATAGACAGCCTTTCCACAGGCGCGGAGAATGCGCTTGTTATCTATAAGCTACGCGACCTAATATTAGAGGGTAAGGATTTTGATACCGTAAAGGCGGAGATTATTGCTTATCACGATAAGGTCAGACTTCTATTTGCGCTTGAGTCGATGCACAACCTTGCCAACAACGGCAGAGTCAGCCACCTCGCCGCGAAAATGGCGGGCATTCTCGGCATTCGCGCGATAGGCAGAGCGAGTGACGTAGGCACGCTTGAGATGATATGCAAGTCGCGCGGTATTAAAAGCATGATAGCAGATATAGTAAACCGGCTCGGACTCGAGGGCTACAAGGGCGGTAAGATCAGAATACACCACGCCGATAATCTCTCTGCTGCGGAAACGCTCAAGGAGAAAATTCTTGAGAAGTACAGAGAGGCAAAGGTTATAATTTCTACCACCAGAGGACTCTGCTCCTTCTATGCGGAAGCTGGCGGATTGCTCGTTGGATTTGAAATATAATCCGAATTTGACAACTAAACATTACATATTCGCGCATTTTTAGCAAGCTTGCGGCAGATTTTACAGTCTGCCGCTTTGTTTTTATAAAGCTATTGCATTTAGAGAAAATATGTGCTAAAATTATGCTTGAATAAATTCAGAGAGGCAAAAAAATGAAGCTAAAGGAACTTATAGGCGACAAGGCGTTTTACGCAAGAACGCTGAGAATAGCTATTCCTATAATAATACAAAACACGGTGACGAATCTCGTCAACCTGCTCGATAACCTTATGGTTGGCTCGCTTGGCACAGAGCTGATGTCGGGCGTTGCTATCGTGAACCAATTTATGTTTGTGTTCAATCTTGCCGTATTCGGCGCGATTTCCGCAGCGGGTATCTTCACCGCGCAGTATAACGGCAGAGGCGATAACGAGGGTGTGCGTAATACTATGCGCGCTAAATTTATAATTTGCGCTGTAATCGGGCTTCTCGGAGTTGGAATTTTCACCTTCTTCGGTGACTCGCTTATTTCGATGTTCTTGCACGAGGGCAGCGAGGGCGATCTTGAGCTGACTCTCAAAGCAGGCAAGGAGTATCTCGTTTACATAATAATAGGACTTATTCCTTACGCTATCTCGCAGGTCTATGCGTCCACGCTTCGCGAGACCGGGCAGACTGTTGTTCCTATGATTTCGAGTGTCGTGGCTGTCGCTACAAACTTTGTGTTCAACGGACTTCTTATATTCGGTCTTTTCGGCTTCCCTGCCTTGGGCGTTGTCGGCGCGGCTATCGCTACCTCGCTTTCGAGATTTGCCGAGCTTTTGATTCTCGTTATATGGACTCATACGAACTCGAAGAAATGCCCGTTTGCAGTCGGCGTTTTCCGCTCGTTCAAGGTGCCGAAGGAGCTGGCAAAGCAGATAGCTATCAAGGGACTCCCCATTCTCTGCAACGAGTGCCTCTGGTCACTCTCCGTCACTATGCGAAATCAATGCTATTCCACGAGAGGACTTGAGGTTGTCGCAGCGATAAATATTGCTATTACCTTGCAGAATCTTCTCAGCGTTTCATACTTTGCGCTCAGTAATTCCATAGGAATAATGATAGGCAATCTTCTCGGCGCGGGAAAGCTCGACGAGGCGCGTGATACCGATAAAAAGCTGCTTGCGTTCACCGTCTTTGCAGGCTGCTGTATGTGTCTTGTTCAGGTTGCGCTCTCCCCGATAGTTCCTATGTTCTATGAAACGAGCGACCTCGTCAGAGGACTTGCGACCTATCTGATAATTTGCTTCGGTATATCAATGCCGTTCGGCGCATTGGCAACCGCGTGCTATTATACCATTCGCTCGGGCGGTAAGGTTATTGTTACTATGCTTTTCGACAGCGTTTACGCTTGGACCGTGGTTATGCCCGTGGCATTGATTCTCACTTATTTTACCGATATTTCCATATACTATCTTTTCCCGATAATGCTTATGGTTGATAACCTGAAGCTAATTGCCGGTCTTATTCTAGTCAAGAAGGGAATTTGGATAAAGCAGTTAAAGGTTGAATAAAACCTCGAGTATTTTCAAATAATTTTGTATGCGTATATACTTTATTCATAAAATCAGTATATAATAGGCCATATAAATTCAGGTAAAAAAAGGAAAAACAGAATGTTAGAGCTTCGCAATATCAAAAAGGACTACATAACCTCGTCGGAAACGGTTAATGCCTTGAAGGGCGTTGACATCGTCTTTCGTGACAAGGAATTTGTTTCCGTGCTTGGCCCATCGGGCTGTGGAAAGACCACGCTTCTTAACATCATCGGCGGACTTGATAGATATACCTCGGGCGACCTTATCATCAACGGCAGAAGCACCGGCCTCTACCGTGACAGAGATTGGGACGTTTACAGAAATCACCGTATCGGCTTCATCTTCCAAAGCTACAACCTTATTCCTCACCAGACGGTGCTTGGCAACGTTGAGCTTGCGCTCACTATCGCGGGAATTGATAAGGAAGAGCGAGTAAGACGCGCGAAGGCGGCGCTTGACAAGGTTGGGCTCTCCGACCAATATTATAAAAAGCCTAATCAGCTCTCCGGCGGTCAGTGTCAGAGAGTAGCTATTGCGAGAGCGCTTGTCAACGAGCCTGAAATTCTGCTTGCCGACGAGCCTACGGGTGCTCTTGACACCGTAACCAGCGTGCAGATAATGGAGCTTATCCGTGAGATAGCGGGCGAGCGACTCGTTATAATGGTAACGCACAATCCCGAGCTTGCCGAGCAGTATTCGTCAAGAATAGTCAGACTTCTCGACGGTAATATAATCGAGGACTCGAATCCTGTGAGCGATGAGGAATACGCTACTGCCAAGGCTGAGGAAGAAAAGGCGGTCGCAGAGGAGCAAGGCGTAAAGGGTAAGAAAAAGGAAAAGGCGAAGATGTCGCTCTTTACCGCCTTTCGTCTTTCCGCAAGGAACCTTATATCCAAGAAGGGCAGAACCGCTATGGTCGGCTTCGCCGGCTCGATAGGTATAATAGGTATTGCACTCGTGCTTGCCTTCTCGGGCGGTATCAAGGGATATATCGCTTCAATGCAGGACGATATGCTCTCGGGTAACCCGATTACGATAACCGAATCGGCATACGATTTCTCATCCCTCTCGGATATGATGAACAACGAGATTAACGAGGCGTTGCCCGAAAAGCTGAAGGATAAGGTTTATATCTCCTCGCTCGTTGAGTATATTGCCAAAATGGACGAAACCCGTGAGAACACCGCGGTTGAGAACGTTATAACAGAGGAATATATAGATTACCTCAAGGCTATGCCAAAGGAATACTATCAGTCGATGATATTCGGCTATGGCATTGACCTTAACAATAATCTTTATACCGACTTCAAAATGAATAGCGACAGCGAGGGCAGGGGAATGTCTATTACCGCGATAACCTCTATGTATACCTCGCTTCTCAAGGAAACAGAGTTCAAGGATTATGCCGATTATATTGGTATGCTCGCCCCCTCGTTTGCCGAGATGCCCGATAACAGCGACTATATCCTCTCGCAGTATAATCTGCTGGGAGAGGGAAGCAGGGTTGCGAGCGAGGCAGGAGAAATAATGCTTGTTCTCAACTCGGAGGATGAGATTTCCGATCTGCTTCTCGCTAGATTTGGCTTCTATACGCAGGAGGAATTCCTTGAGGCTGTCAACAAGGCGACTCAGAAGGACGAGGAAGGCAATCCTATCTATAATGAAGCGGTTTATAAGGAGTATTTCTCCTACGACGAGCTTCTTGGTAAGACTCTCGTCTGGTATCCCAACAATACCGTATTCCAAAAGACTGAATTTACAAATCCCGCAACTAACGAAACGGAAATAACTTATAAGTATAGCCCCTATTCCGCAGAGTTTGATTCTTCTCTCGGCAAGGAGCTTACCGTAGTCGGCATACTCACGCCCAAAGACACCGTCAGCTTCGGCTCGCTCTCCTCGGGAATATATTACACCAAGAGCTTTACCGATTATATGCTTGAGGCAAATAAGGACTCCGAGATATTTGAGTACATCAACTCAATAGACGAGAGTGATACGACTCAGGCGGCTGCGGCTAAGTATTATATAAGCTATACCTACGAGTATTCCTACGGCGAAAACGAGCCGAAAACTGCATACGGAGCAGTAGGTCCCTCTATTTCCGGCGGCGGTATGAGTGGCGGCAACGGCTTCGACCACGAGGCAACCAAGGAGCGCTTTATCCGTACTCTCGGTGGTAATTCGCTCGCAAGCAGCGTGAGGATTTATCCCGTTTCCTTCGACGACAAGGACCTTGTCACAGGCTATCTCGACGATTGGAACAAGGAAAACGATAAAATCACCTACACCGATACTCTCGAGCTTGTTATTCGTATGATAAATACGATGATAGATATTATTTCCTACGCTCTTATCGCATTCACCTCGGTATCTCTTGTGGTATCGACGGTTATGATTGGTATTATCACCTACGTATCTGTGGTTGAGAGAATCAAGGAGATAGGCGTAATACGCTCGCTCGGCGGTAGAAAGCGCGACGTCAGCAACCTCTTTATTGCTGAAACGTTTATCATCGGACTTATCGCAGGTCTTATCGGTATCGGCGCGACATATCTGATTTCCGCTTTGGTGAACGTGATTCTCACGCCCCTCATCGGTTATCCGAATATTGCTGCGCTTCCCGCCGGCAACGCTGTATTCCTCGTGTGCCTCAGCATAGGCTTGACGCTTATTTCGGGTCTCGCACCCGCAAAGAGCGCGGCAAAGAAGGACCCTGTTGTAGCGCTTCGTACAGAATAAAGAATAAATCTCCCTTCGGGGAGATTTTTCTTTGATTTTTCTATTGACTTTAATTTTATATTATGATATAATATCTAAAATAAAAAATTAGGAGAAAATTATGAAGGCATTATTCCGTGGAGCACAGGTTTATGAAAATGGCACTATGCATCAGCGCGATATGCTTTTTGACGGTGCTTCTCTTTCCGCTTTTGAGGGTGATGTATCCCTTTTTGCCCCCTCTTGCATTTTTGATAATACTGTTATTCTTCCCGGTTTCTGTGATGTTCACGTTCATCTCAGAGAGCCGGGTTTTTCTTATAAAGAGACTATTGCAAGCGGCACTCGCGCCTCTGCGCGCGGCGGTTATACGGCGGTTTGCTCTATGCCGAACCTTGCCCCGACTCCCGACTCTCGCGAGAATCTTGACGTCCAGCTTGATATAATCAGGCGTGACGCCTGCATAGCGGTTTACCCTTATGCGACCATTACAAAGCGTGAGCTTGGATTTGAGCTATCGGATATGGAGGATATGGCTGATGACGCTATTGCCTTCTCCGACGACGGCAAGGGCGTGCAGAGCGAGGAAATGATGCGCGAGGCTATGGAAAGAGCCAAGGCGCTCGGCAAAATGATAGTCGCGCACTGCGAGGACAATTCGCTGCTTCACGGCGGCTATATCCACGACGGCGAGTACGCGAGAGCGCACGGTCACAAGGGAATCTGTTCCGAGAGCGAATGGGGTCCGATAGAGAGGGATATAAGGCTTGCCGAGAGCGTCGGCTGTCCCTACCACGTTTGCCATATTTCAACAAAGGAAAGTGTAGAAATCATTCGTCGGGCAAAGGCTCGCGGTGTCGACGTCACCTGCGAAACGGGACCGCATTATATACTTCTTGACGACTCTGACTTGCAGGAGGACGGACGCTTCAAGATGAATCCGCCGCTTCGCTCGCCCGCTGACAGAGAGGCAATCCTCGAGGGTATACTCGACGGCACGATAGATATGATAGCCACCGACCACGCGCCTCACTCGGCAGAGGAGAAGTCAAAGGGACTCTCGGGCAGCGCGATGGGAGTTGTGGGAATAGAAACTGCGTTTGCGACGCTGTATACTGCGCTCGTTCGCACGGGAAAAATGAGCCTTCCCGATTTGGTGAAGCTAATGTCGGAGAATCCGAGAGAAAGATTCGGCATTTCTTCCGATTGCGGCTTTACAGTCTTTGACATTGGGGAAGAATATACTGTAAGTCCCGACGAGTTTTTGAGTAAGGGACGCGCAACTCCCTTCCGTGACGCTCGAGTGTTTGGAAAATGCCTGCTCACCGTCTACGACGGCAAGGCGGTCTATGAAAATCTTGGTTAATATTATTCGGAGGAAATAAAAAATGGCAAAGAGAACTGATATCAAGAGAGTTATGATAATCGGCTCCGGCCCTATCGTTATCGGTCAGGCGGCGGAGTTCGACTACGCAGGCACACAGGCGTGTCTTGCGCTCAAGGAGGAGGGCTACGAGGTTATTCTAGTCAACTCCAACCCTGCTACCATAATGACCGACACCACGATAGCAGACAAGGTGTATATGGAGCCACTCACTCTTGAATATATCGCAAAGATAATCAGATACGAGCGTCCCGACGCGATAGTTCCCGGCATCGGCGGTCAGACAGGTCTTAATATGGCTATGCTGCTCGAGAAGAAGGGCATTCTTAAGGAAAGCGGCGTCGAGCTTCTCGGTACCTCGAGCGAGAGTATCGAGAGAGCAGAGGACAGAGAGCTTTTCAAGGAGCTTTGCGAGTCTATCGGTGAGCCGGTTATTCCCTCGGATATTGCCAACACGCTCGAGGAGGCTGTCGAGGTTGCGGCAAGAATCGGCTACCCCGTAGTTCTTCGCCCTGCGTTCACCCTTGGCGGCACCGGCGGCGGCTT
>JAGBGE010000037.1 GCA_017936125.1 Clostridia bacterium | reverse complement strand
CAAGCCTTACAGCCATTACACTTGCAGTCAATACGGACAGGGGTTAAAACAATGTTCTTCCCACTATATCCGCTATGACTTCCTCTACCACTACGTTCTGATTAGAATACAGGATTTGTGGAGACAGGCGCAGGTTGACGAAAAGGCGCTTCTGCATCAGCTACTGAAAGGCAGCGAACAGGAGCTTGCCGCCAATGCCAAAAGGCAGAGCGCAGAGCTGACAAGAGCCGAGAAACGCAGAACAGAGGTTGACCGTAAGTTTGCGAAGCTGTATGAGGACTGGTCGGACGGTCGTATCACGGAGTACAACTTCAACATGATGTCTCAGAAATATCAGACCGAGCAGCAGGAGCTTACCGAGAAGATCGAAAGGCTGACTGCCGAGCTTGAATCTGAAAAGCAAACAACTGTCGATGCGGAAACTTGGATTTCACTTCTCAAACAGTATGCCAATCCCACCGAACTGACAGCGGAGCTTCTGAATACGCTGATTGAAAAGATCGTCATTCACGAAGCAACCACCGTGGACGGTATGCGTGAGCAAAATATTGACATCTACTACCGCTTAATCGGCAAAATTGAGTAAAAACAAAGATATGAGTGCCTTTGCAAATAGGCGTAGGCACTCATACATAACCAATATCTTTAAGTACGGGAAACGGGGGAAGCGATCCCCGACGTTGTCGTTCTTAAGCAAATAGCCGATTATTTCGGCGTTACGCTTGACTATCTTCTTGAGGAGGACCACGGCGATAATATCCATCCTACCAAGGAGCTTATGAGCCTCAAGCATCGCAACAGAGCTTTGATTACTATTATGTCCGTTGCAGGCGCATGGCTTATCGCAACTATCGTTTTTGCGATTCTCGTATCGACCTCACCTGCTAGCCCTGCCTGGCTCGCCTACGTCTTCGCTATGCCTGCGAGCTGCATTGTCTGGCTCGTGTTTAACTGTATCTGGGGCAGGCGCAGACTCAACTTCATCATAGTCAGTCTTTTGCTCTGGACGTTTATATTATCCACTCATCTCACAGCGTTTGTCTGCGCGGAAATAAACATCTGGGTGCTCTTTATAGTAGGAATACCGATTCAGTTTATCGTTGCTTTCCTTCCGGGAATAGGACTTTTCCGTTACAGCGCAGAGAGAAATAAAAAATAAGAAAAGCAGCCCAAAAAGGCTGCTTTTCTTATTGAAATCTATTCTTTATTAAGCGCTTGCTTATAATCCGAGACCTGCAGCGCCGACCATGCCTGCGTCGTTACCGAGCTCTGCAATCTTGATCTTGGTCTTAACCTTTCCGTGTCTGCTGTACTGCTCAACGTTTACAATCTCGGAAAGAGGAGAAACGAGGTCGTCCTTCTCGTTGGAAACACCGCCGCCAAGGCAGATAACCTCAGGCTGGAAGATGTTTACCATATTGGTAATACCAATAGCGAGATAGTGTATGTAATCACGTACGAGCTCCGCGCCGTAGGGGTCGCCCGCCTTCTTTGCGTCGAAAGCAGTTCTTGCGCTGACCTTGCCCTCGCTTTCAGCGTATTCGAAGAGGAGAGAGGGAACACCCTTGGATGCGAGCTCCTTCATCTTTTCCTTAGTCATAGCAGTAAGTGCCGAAGCGGAGGAATATGCTTCCCAGCATCCGCGTCTGCCGCAGGAGCAGAGTCTGCCGCCTGCGTGGATTACCGTATGACCGATTTCCGCGCCCGAATAGTTGATGCATCCGGAGAAAATCTTGCCGTCGATAATAATTCCACCGCCAACACCAGTGCCGAGCGTAACCATTATAGAGCTCTTTGCGTTCTTCGCGCATCCGCCGAGCGCCTCGCCGAGTGCCGCGGCGTTAGCGTCATTAGCGATAACGACACGCTTTACAGGCAGGAACTTCTTGAAAATATCGGCGATAGGGAAATCCTTGAAGGGAAGGTTGTTCGCATACTCAACGACACCGGTATCACCGTTAGCTGTTCCGGGAGTAGCAATGCCGACGCAATCTATATCGCTTATTTCAAGATGATTTCTTCTGATAATTCTCTCGCTGAGGGTTGCCATATCTCTGACAATCTCCTCACCGCTTCTATGCGCACCGGTAGGAACAGAGTCCTTGTCCAGAATTTCAAAAGCCTCGTTGCAAAGTCCAACCTTGATGTGAGTACCGCCAAGGTCAATACCTATGTTATACATAATAGCCACCTCTAAATATAATAAAATTTTATACAGATAAATTATACAGTTTTTTTGCTTTTTTGTCAAGTGCTTATTGCAAAATGTATAATTATATAAAGTTTATAATGTTATTTGAATAGAGTTGTCTCCTGAAAAGCTCTGTTCAAATAGCATTTTCTTTTTTTCTTCTTGCCGTCCACGTGGGCGGTAAGAAGAAAAAAGAAGAGTCGCATCGTTGGGCTGCTCATAGAGTCCTCCTTTTTTGCATTTCTGCCCTGAACGACGGCGAAAAGCGCACCGTGCGCTAATAGTAGTCGTTCTCCCGGTAAATATAATGCCGTATAGGCTTATAAATAAGGCGATTAGCCATAAAAGAAAGGAAAAAAAGAAAAATGACAGTAGAAATCAAATTGTTCAAGAGAACAGGTACTTATGAAAAGGATGGCAAGGACAAGCAGTTTACTAATTATTATCTTGGCCTTAACGACCAGCTTATACCTATCGAAGTAAAGTATTTCCCGAACGATAAGTTCGACGGCAGGGATCCCGGCTATCAGGGCCGTGTAGCAGCCCTCAACGTTGTTGCAGAGCTTCTACCCGAAGTTCCTGCAAAGGAGAGACCTGAGAGCATTAACCCTCGTCAGATTACTTGCCCTAAGTGTAGCAAGGTAATGCGTGTTGACGATCAGGACGGTTCTGCGTATTATCTCGTTTGTGATGAGTGCGGAATTTCTTGTAATGTAGATACAAAGGTTGGCGAGCTTACCTTTACAGACTCTGACGGTAACGAGATTCCATTTTAATGGCGAAAACTTTTTGCCATTTTCTTAAACTGCTCTTACATTGGGCAAAAGGTGGAAAAGGTGGAAAAAACCGAGTGAAAAACGCATTGTTTTTTAGCTCAGAGAATGGTCTATCTTTATATAATTAAATATCTTACTAACGCCTACGGCGCTGAGGGCTTGTCCAGCGCCGTAGGCAAAACGTGGAAAAACCCGGGTAAAAGGTGGAAGCATTCCACCTTCCCGGTGAGTTTTCCTCATTTTGACAAGCGATAACTTAATTCGAGTTCAACACTTAATTTCACGGGGTAATAATATGAAGTTAAAGCAGTATGAAATCGAATCAAGAGTGGAATATTTCAAAGAACCTATAGGAGATATACTTCGAAGGTACAAAACTATCAAAAAGTATGCTTACATTCTTCACGATAAAGATAAAGATACTTCTCCGCACTATCACATATACGTCAATTTTGGCAAAAGCGGTGTAGATAGCAAAATTGTCGCTCAATGGTTCGGTGTTCAGGAATCACAAATAGAAAGAATAAAAGGCCGTGCGACAGATATGCTTTTATATCTTACTCACGGACAACCTTCCCAAAAACATAAATATCAGTATTCGCCATCAGAAGTAGTGGCGAATTTCGATTTCGAGGCTGAAATCGAAAAATCAAAAATTCTCGGAGATTTCAAAAAATACTCTTATGCAGAGCAATTAAAATACATAGATACTTTACCTGTTGCAGAGAAAAAGACGGCTTTCGGTACGTTGCAGAAGCTTTGGCAGCTGCACTGTCAAATTCTATCGTTAGAGCCGAACCGTGAAATTGAGGTAATGTTCATATATGGCGAGCCGGGTACAGGAAAGACAACTTACGCTAAAAAGTTCGCGGCTAGTCGTGGTTATGATTGTTGCATTTCTTCTTCCTCAAATGACTTAATGCAAGATTACCTTGGTCAAAAATCTATGATTTTTGATGATATGCGTGATACAACATTCGAGCATTTTGAGGATTTTCTAAAGGTAATAGACAATCATACATCTTCGAGTATAAAAGCTAGATACGGAAACAAGGTGTTTAATGGAGAATTGATAATTATAACTTCTTCAACACCATTGTGTAAATGGTATAGGCACTTACAATATAACGGTTCGGAGTCCTTAAAGCAGCTTTATAGACGTATAACCGTTTACGTAGAGATAACGAAAACGGAAATCGCTTTATATAACGAGCTTGATGACAGAGGACGTCCGAAAGGATTCCCGACATATTTCAAGAATGAAATATCTGCCGTGACGGATCAAACAAAGAAAAAGAAAACAGACTTCAAGGAAGCTTTTGCAAATATTTGCGAGGAGATTCCTTTAGAAGAATATTTGGAGTCTAAAGGTGTTCAATATGGTAAACAACAAGCCACGTGATAGACCTTAAAGTGTGATATGTACCGATTTTTCTATATATAATTTACAAATATGCCTTGTCCGGCAATAAGGACAGAAAGGAAAAAATAAATGAAAAAGTTTTTCAGAAAGTTTAATTGGAAGGGGCTTGTAGCAGCAATACTTACATGCGGCGTTATTGTCGGTGCAGTAGCAGGTGTTGTGACTATTTTCAATAACGATACAAAGACCATTTCCCCCGGCGTATTCTCGGTAGGTTCTCTTGACGAGAAGGGCGAATACGTAAAGAGCGAAAAGACACTGTACACAAAAGAAGCATTTGAGTGTGTAGGTCTTCGCGTAGAACAGAATTTTGATAGCAACATCACTTACGACGTATACTACTACGATCATGACGAGAGATTTATTGAATCTAAGCTCGGTCTTACCGGAGTATATGACGAAGATTATCCCCTCGCTTGTCTTGCCCGTATTGTAATTCATCCCGAAATTCCTGATGACGTAGATCTTGATGATTTCAAGATTAGATTCTGGGAAGTACGTGGTATTGCAAATGACCTTAAGATCACCGTAAACAAGAATCAGGAAGATAAGTACGAAACCGGAAATCTTTACAATTCCGAGAACGTTGTAACTGGCTCTACCTTTACATATGGCGAGGACGGTAAGACTGTAACTATTACAGAGTCTGCGGGCGAGAAGCTTACAGAATTTATTCCCGTAGCTTATAAGAATTACGACGTTTATCTTCGTGTAACCGAGGAAAGCGACGAGTATTCGGCAGCAGTAGTTCTTACATCAGAAAACAAGCTTGTGCGTAAGGTTGAAAAGAATATGGCAGACCTTGCGGCTGGCGAGTGGGTAAAGCTCGAGATCAATCTTAAGAGTGTTGAGGACGGTTATAACCTTCTCGTGAAGATGCCTGCAAATGCAGAGTGCTACATCTTCGGTTACGATAAGTAATGACAAAATATAAGCGAATAGCAACGTTTGTGCTCTGTCTCGCTTTAGTCCTTACGATAGGGGGAGAGTCGATGCTCTCCCTCTTTTCAATAAAGGCATCGGCGGCAACGAGCACCTATTCAAACGTGCTAGACGACTTAAATAAAGATAAAGATTTCAACCCTAGCGACTACCCGGCAATAGAAAACGATTACTCTCTGCAAGTAATACAGGTAGCCGAGGGTGAGAATGGCGAGCTTTTTGTGTACGTTTATCAACCTAGCGATTATTCTGTTGACTTAAAAGCAACGCATATTAATATGTCAACCAAGCACTACGAGGATCTCGAGCAGAATTATCAATTATACACATTAAAATGGCTAAGCAGCTATGGAACGATAGATAAATACGTTGTTAATGATTTCACAGTTTCGAAAGATTTGTATCGTTATTATAACATCGCTGCAATTTATCGTGATTTTAATGAAGATCTCGGCGATGTACACGAAGCTGGGACCGACGATGTAACTGGATATAAAGGTTTCAAGGTTGGAAAATTTGTAGCCGCTTATTATTATAACGGTTCCCTTAAATACGAAGCTGCTGACATAGACGTTGTTGATGTGGATATCGTATCTACCGGTATTGTTCGATATAGCGACGGTTTCCTTCTTAAACAAGAGTATTGTGATTCTCATTTTGTAGCCTTTAAGATTCCTGATTACGATGTAACTGATATATACGACGCAACTATTAAATATGATATATGCAATTATTCATATAGCGAAGGGCCGGGTTTAACCGGAGAGCCTACTACAAAAAATGAGCGTACTATAACTGTCGATATTTACGATTGGGAAAAAGGAAATAACGGAAGCGGTGGTATTCTCGGTCATTCTTATGAATGGGACAGAATTCAAACCATATCTGAGTTCAAATCAATGCTTGATGATTCTGAAAATGAGAAAATCGTATATGACGGAGACAGTATAGATACGGCAGAATTCGTATTTTTGTTTTTGGAAACTGATTATAGTGTTGTTTCGGGTGCTACGGGTGCAACGACGTTTTTCTCTGAACGAGTAACCGGTGTATCAATACTTAGGTTGCATTTTGCAACGGAAACAGGAACATACAATTTAGGCGTAGTCAGCGATATTGTTTCTGATGATGGTAATCCCGATTATAACATAGGCGTAGATGATAATATCCAGAATACTTTGGAAAATTTGGAAAGCGGCGAATGGTGGGAAAAGATAATGATGGTGCTAGGAATAATAATTCTTTTGCTATTATTGTCTATATTCACCGGGCCTCTTTCTGCATTTTTCAAGATAATTTGGACAGGCATAAAATTCATAGGTCGGTGTATTATCACGATAATATCTGCACCGTTTGAATTTATAGTATCATTGTTCAAACAAAATAAATAGAAAAATAAGCCTTGCCCGGCTTAATGGGCGGAAAGGAATTTAAAAATGGCATTTAAGAAAAGTAATACGAGGAGCATTGTATCTCGTCCAAGCTCGGTTATAGAAAAAAACAGATATACTACTTTTTCTTTGGCTTCACCAAAGGCAAAAAGTATTTCATATCAGGCAGAAAATAAAAATGGTAAAGTCGTTAGCAGGTACATTCCTAATACAAAAGCGAATCGTGACTTGATAAATAAGTTGAAAGGAAAACCTGATAATTACGGAAGCCGTAAAATTTGGTGGTAAAAAAACAAGGCTCGCTCTTTGCGAGCGAGCCTTTTAGAATTATTCTTCAAAATTAATTTTGCATTCTTCAATAAATTGTTTATTCAATTTTCTTTCGAGAATTGCGTCTATATTACCTGCATCTGTTTTTTCGTATGTACAAATTAAAGTTATGCCTAATGTTTCATATATAGGCATTTTGAATTTTTTTGTTTTTGCGTAGTGAAGATTGTTTTCGTTGTATCCCCAATGCTCTATATAGACATGTTTACCTTTGCCTAAATAGTGCGGTAAATAGAAATCCGGGTGTAAAACTTCTTTTTCGCTTTTTCCATACGGCAATGGTTTCTCATAAGCGTGTGGGATATCGTTTTCGAATAGATAATTGTCTATATCTCTTTCGGATTTACTTTTTACTACATGTCCATCTTTACAGGTATATCTGCCTTCGTAATCTTCGTCAAGAAGTTCCACAGCAGAACAACCTGTAATTTTGAAGAGTAATTCTTTTTTATTATATTTGCGGTAGCATTCTGTGCAAAATAGAAGTCCGTCTATTTTTTTGCCACAAGTTATACATCTTGATTTATTGTTTTCATTAACAATAATAACCTTGTTTGCTTTTTCTTTTATTGATTCTTTTTCAACTGGTTTATCAGTTGTCTTGCATTCGCAGGGCTTGTTAGCTTTGTGCCATTTGCCGCAATATTCGCATTGTTTGATTTCTTCATTGAAAAGTCTCTGGCTACAATTTTTACAAAGTCCGTCTTTTCTTGGATATTTGCCGTACACCAAAAAGGTCGGTTCACCGCAAATTGGACAAATTAAATTATCGTTACTCATATCAATTCTCCTATCGCATTGAGATAAGAGAATTGTAACATAAAATAAAAATAAAGTCAACAGACAGGAGAAAAAATGGAAAAACAAGATTACATAACGCCGATAATATGCGTTCTGCTTATCATAGGTATGATAGGTGGTTGTATCGCTATATTTAGCAATAATTCGAGCTCAGGCGGAACGAATTCAAGCTCGGACAGCGAGATTGTCGACGATTCGGACACGTCAAGTGACGGTGCGAGTCATACGCATATGCTCAAGACGGTATCAAAGCTTTTGCCGACGTGTACTGAAAGCGGCTACGCGGCATACCAATATTGCTTGAAGTGCAATTATACAACCAAAGGCGAGGATATCGACGCTTTAGGTCATGATATTATTAGCGAAAACACCGCTACTTGCACCGAAAACGGTAATTTATATGAACGCTGCGCACGGTGTGATTATGAAAAGGTTACTTCGGTTGAAGCAATAGGCCATGAATATAACTCTGATTACATATGCGTTTCTTGCGGTACACCTCAAACCATAGTACTAAACGGTACTTTTGAATTTAAGGAAGTTTTACCCGTACCTACATCTATACCTACGATATTTGTTAATTATAGTTATGGTGGAAAAAGCTATAATTCTATTAGCTATCAATACGGTTCTTTAACTTTAGGACCATTGTCTGAAAATTATATCGTTTATGAATTAGACGGCTGGGTTGAAAAGAGTTCTATTTCCTTTGATAACGAAGAAGTGCCTATGTATTTTTATGAAGCTTTTATGCATTTAATAACTGAAGAATAAGGAGAAAACAAATGAAAATACAAATGAATAAACAGAATTTAGTAACATCGATAATCTCTCTATTGCTCATAGTAGGAGTAATCGGAGCTTGTATAGCACTTTTCAGCGGAGATAGCGGTTCTAATTCGGGTAGCAATTCGAACAGTTCAACGCATAAGCATACGTTTGAAACTGTTACTGTCTTAACGGACTGTACTCAGGGCGGCACAAAGACGGAAACTTGCAAAGAATGTAAGTATACAAAGACAACGAATATTGCTCCTACTGAGCATAGTCTTATTTCCGGTGAAGCGGTTGCTGCTACGTGTACACAAAATGGAAGTACGGCATTTGAAAAATGCATGGTTTGTGATTACGGTAATTCCGCTAAAATTATACCTGCGTTAGGTCACGATTTGTATGTAGCTTCAGAAGCTACAGTAAGTTGTACGACTAATGGTCAGACTGCATTGAAGAAGTGCAATAATTGCAATTACCAAGAAGGCGGCGAAACAATTCTAGCAACAGGCCACAATTATATATTACAAATTGCATATGAACCTACTTGCTCAGAAACAGGAAAATCATTTGAGTTTTGCGAATATTGCCATAATATCATAAACGAAACGGTTATTCCTGTTGATTCTTCAAAGCATGTATTTGTAGGAAACGTATGCGAGCTTTGCGATTATGAATTATTTGCATCTTTCAGTATTGATAATGAAAATTATTCGATAATCGGCGATATTACTTGGCGAGCATGGTTGACTTCTTCTTTTAACACTGCAGGATATGTTCAAGTTAATAATTATATTTCATTATCAACTGATGATTTGAACGGTGTTTTTGATCCTGATACAGGCGAATTTGTATCAGTTGATGAAAAAATTATACATGGCAAAAATTATACATATGGTAGTATTCTAATAAAATTTTCTATTTTGATTGCTGGTAAAAATAACAAAGAATTAAGCGCACCTTTGGGTATGACATGGCGTACGTGGATTAGAAGTGATTATAATCCAGACAGTAATTGGAATGGAGATAATTTTGTTATCTTAGAGGATAATACTTTGCGTATAGGATATAGTGATATACTTCGTTATAGTGATGGTTCTGCTGTATATGCTGACGATGAAATAATTAAGAATAGTTCTTATGAATTAAATGCACTATAAAAGGTAATTGTTATGAAAAACAAATTAAAAATTTTAATTACAATACTATTGGCTGTAGCTGTAATTGCTGGAGTAATAGCGATTTTTAACAGTTCTTCTTCAAGCAGTGGTTCAAGCGGTAGTTTGGGCAACGGCTCGAGTAACAATTCAAGTGCAACCTCTTGCGAACACAGCTACGATTCGGTTGTTTATTTAATAGACTGTACCGAAGGCGGTAAAAGTCTTTTGGTATGCGAAAATTGCGCATATGTGGTAGAGCAAGAAATTTTACCTCAAGAGCACTTGTTTCAAGATGTAGATGCTAAAGAACCTACATGTACTGAAGCAGGTTACATTGCAGGACAAAAGTGCGTTCGTTGCGAATACTCTACTATTGATGAAGTTATTCCGGCATTGGGTCATGATATATTAACTCTTCCCGACAAAGCTGCTACATGTACAGAAGCCGGATATGCAAATTATAAATATTGTTCTAGATGCGATTATCAGACAAAAGACGAATTAACTATAACCGAGCATACTTATACAAATCATTCTTGTGCGGTTTGTGGTGCAGTGGAATTATTTGAATTTACTATTGATGGTGTTACATATTTTTATGAATACGATATGACATTTGGTGAATGGTGTGATAGCCAATATAATGTAGATTCGTATTATGTATCTTCGACTACACAGATAAAAAAATTTGGTAGCAATGATTTATGTGTAGGATATATTAGAAATGGTTACACATATTCGGTGACTAGAGATGCTGTAATTAGAAATGCCGAACCTACGTTAATTCTTAAAGTAGCATAGTATAACAATTCAAAGGAGAAAAACAAATGACAAAGAAATCAACAAAAACCAAGTCAAAAACAAAGAAAATCAATACCCCTTATGCGAAGGGTAAGCGTTGGGGATATGCAGTCTCGAAGGCTTCGTTAAGCGTTAGCAAGTCGAACGTACATAAAGTGGACAAGGCTATGCAAACTTGCGCTCGTAATGCACGTTCCGGGCAGAAAAAGCTGAATCAGAACGAGCGTGATGCCTACAGAGGTATGGCAGACGGTATGTATGAAGCAATTCGTCATAGCGAGCGCCGCAGGTAATGAAGAACTTGGTTAACGTAGCAAAGGTACTAGCTTTTCTGCTAGTATCTTTGCTCATAGGATATTTTATATTTACGGCAGGACGTATATAAAGCATGAATAAGATTTTAAGAAAAATAAGAAAATACTATATGCACGGGATTGCTACCGCCATTACGCTGGGTTTCTTGGCGGTGGCGGTATTCGTTTTCCCTAGCGGCATTATCAGAATAAAAGAGAGCTTAATTGACCTATTTTGGAGCGTTGCATATTACATAGACGTGTTGTTTGAGATTGGTTGGGATATATACCCTACGGTGAACGATTATTCTGTTGTGCCGCTAACGCCCTTTTGGGGACTTCCTGAAACGTGGGAAGAATTTGTAATGCTATGGAAAAAGTATTGGCAAGTCATTATAACTAAAGAGAATTTTGAAGCTTATGGTGTGGCCGTAGGCGAAGCTGCGGAGATTCTTTCAAAAGTAATACTCGTAGCTGTCGTTCCTCTGATACTGCTCCTTTATATGCTCTTTCAGAGGTACTTAACAACCGAGAATAAGAATTATAACCGAGATAGCAAGCCTTTGACCTTTGTCAAATGGCTAGGAGAGTGTATCTATTTGCCGATTAAAAAATGGGTGATCAGTTTTATTGCCTTTCTCGATAAAAACGAAAATTACGGCAAATTGTGGCTTCTGATATGGTTCTACAATTTCAACGTTATCGTTATTATCTGTGAATTTATCGCGTTCTATCTTTATTTCGTAACATCGTTTGATTTTCTCAATATCTACCGTCAGCTCTACAAGCTGCTTTGCGATATGTCGGTAATGATGGCGTTCGTTCCGGCTTGGGTATGGCCGATAGTGGGATATTTAATATTCTGCTATTGCCGTAGGAAGATAGGCTACGGAGTGTTGAAGCATCACGAAGCTATGAACTGCGGCTTTATAAATGAACGTCCGATAGTCACAATGACGTGCGGCACTATGGGAAAAAAGAAAACGACAATGATAGCAGATATGATGCTTTTGCAAGAAAAGATGTTTCGAGAAAAAGCATTGGAGCTGCTAATTGAAAACGATTTGAAGTTTCCATATTTCCCTTGGTGCAACCTGGAAAACTTTATGAAGCGAGCTATGCGAGATCATAAGGTTTACAGTCTTGCAACGATCAAACGGCATATACGCCATTTGAAATATTGTTTTGAAACGTATCAGACGTCTGATGTAAGTACAAGAAAGGCTATACGAAAGCATCTAAAAAAAAGATACAATTTGCATTACGAAAATTGTATCTTTGGGTATGACTATGAAAAATACGGCTTGAAGTATGACGATAAATTAAAGGTCATAGATATATGGTCTGTAATTGAGTCATACGCTCAGGAGTATTTTATCTACGTTATAAAATCTAGTCTTATTATCTCGAACTTTTCTGTTCGCTCGGATAGCATTATCTTCGATAACGGCAATTTACCGATGAGAGATAATGACTTCTACAAGCGTAACAGTAAGTTTATATACGATTTTTCCCGGTATGCAAATATCATAGACTATAATGCGTTAAGGCTTGGCAAGAAGCTCGGAGAGGACGATCCGAAGAAGGATTCCTTTGAGTTCGGTGTTGGCGGTACAACCGAAGTCGGAAAAGAAAGGAAAAATAATCTGCAGTTGCAGGAGATTAAGAAGAAAGACGACGTTGCGAATCAAAAGAATGACGGTTTCAATGATTGGCTTAAAATGATTAGGCACTCGGCAACGATAGATTATATTCCTTTCGTGAAGTTCTTCACCGACGAGCAACGTCCGGAGTCATGGGGAGCTGACGCGCGTGACCTCTGCGAGATAATACATATACGTGATAGCGGCAATACGAAGCTCGCTATGCCTTTCTTCGCACTCGAGGAGCTGCTTTATAGTCTGATATACGATAAATTCGTGGGTCTTTATTTGCAGTATCGGCATGTCAGGGGAGATAATACTCTCCCGATGTATTTATTCAAGAAGCTGGCAGCTCTCATGCAGCGTTACTATAAGAATACGTATAACGTGTTCGGTTATAGCAAGATGAAGCTTCAGGTCGAAAGCGGCACGCAAGACGGTGAGCTTGATGCGAAGGTTTATTACCTCGACAACAAGAGGATATATGCAGATAGATTTTCTACTGACTGCTTCTCTGACTTCTTTGTTACAAAGAGTCTGAAGTCTACTCTTGGTATCGAGGACCTAGACGAGTATCAGAGCTCGAAGGCAACGCTTGACGAGCTGAAGATGCAGAACAGCTACTTCGTGGCCGATCTCGTAAGTAAGCAAGAAAATGATAAGTAAGGGGGTGAAATTATGAAGAAAAAATCTAATGTAGGTAAAGTCTATCGCGGCGAGACTAAATATATTGATAGAGATACCAAGAAGCAAAGGAATTATGTTGTTGTTAGAGATAACGGCAAAAATATTTCTGTATCAAAATTAAAATCTATAAAGAAAGAAAATGATCCAGCTTTACTTGAATTAAATTATCAAAAGTACGGACTCAAAAAAAGAACAGGGGTAGATTACCAAAGGTTTGATAAAAACCGTATGTCAAAGCAACCTTTAGCATTAGATGATAGACGTGTTTTCCCTGAAGGAAAAGAACGTTTTAAATTGTCGAGTCACGATACTCATCGTGCTATAATACATACAGAAAAATATAAAAAGAAAAAGCCGAGGTAAAAACCTCGGCGCAGAGCATATGCTCAGCGGTGCGGGTCGGAACTAAGCCGACATAAACAACCGATAAGGTTGAGTTCGCTACCTTGCTAATATTATATGCTATTTTTCTTAAAAAGTCAATACTTTATTGAAAACTCGCAGAGAAAAGCTGCGAGTTTTTATTTAGCTACGTCTTATTTGCTTCAAAAGCGAACATGTAAAATCCATCATGTCTTTCAAATGATTATTTTCTTCAATAGTAAAAATAGGTGGATTGCTATATTTATTTTGATTGTTTAATGACATCATTTCTTCCATAGCAAATACAAGTAATTCATCAAGCTTTTCTATGTCATAATTACTAAGTTTTATTATCTTTGCTTTCATATTACCATAAATCTATGTACAACTTATATTCGTTTTCTTCAACGTACATAAAGCTCTGTGGTGGTTTAATAACAATACTGTTTTTAGGGCAGTTATTACATGGATAAGGCGGAGTTTGCCACATTCCGCATTTGTTGCAATTTTCGACCTTGTGGTAATTGTTATATTCGCAAATGAGCTTCGGTCCATCGAACTTTTTGGCATTAATAATGATGTTAGCATATAATTTCTTTTTCCCGGCATAGCTTTTGAGGAAGGATCTCGGGACACAACCTGCCTCAATCATATAGTCAGGTATCTCGCTAACGGAGTTAAAGGAATAGTGTCTGACTATTTCCATAGAGCCTACGACCATTCCTGCGCCGTTGTTCCTCTTGGTTTCATAGATATGGTGAATCCCGAGAGGAAGTAACGTCTTTCTCCATTCGATACGCTTCTTACCGCTGAAAATATTATCTGTATGCGGTGGTTGAATTGATGTTAATGCTATTTTCATAATATTGCCTTTCTTATGTATTTATTTTCTTTGTAATCATAAATGCCTTTTAGATATTCTTCTTCGCCAAATAATTTATAAAAATTCAAGCATTCATCATAATCGTCGCTATCATAAATTATGACATCGAAGAAATCTATAACTGCATATCTTTTCAAATCTTCTTCGTTTACAATTTCCATAATAAAAAAATCCTTTCTTGGTGTGGGGTGGTTCGGTAATAAAGGCTAACTGCAAACAGTTAGGGGGAGAGATTTTCCGAGGCGGTAAAGCCACCTCGGTTGTTTCAGAATATGAAATTTGTATATACTTCTTTATCACCTCTGAAGAGTCGAGTGCTGCACATATCAGAGAATTTGATGCACTCGTATTTTTTCTCGTAGCGGTCATATTCGCCACGTATGTATACTTGACTCTCCTTCGGCTCTGCGACAGGTCTGAGGGTGAAATATTCACCCTGTTTCAGATGCTTAAGTTTTTTAGGTTTGTTCATGCTCTTTCTCCTTATTCGTATTTGTTTACTTGTTTGAATTTGTGCGTATATTCTGGGGCATATTGTAGTTTTAATAATCTGAAGTTCATCCAGTGAACATGCTTTGCTTCGATGAAAGCTATCGCTGCTTCCTCTGTATCAAAGTATTGTTCATATATAGCAACGTCAAAAATAACATGATATTGTACTATGTAGTGTAGGATTTCATAATCTACATTCTTCATTTTCAAGCTCCTTTTGTAATCTTTGAATATTGTGGTTCAGAGTTCGGATATTCTTCTCCGCTTGTTTATATTGGGGAGAGCCGAACCTGCCGAGCTGTTCAAGCTCGGCAAGCACTCCGAAGTAATACTTACGCGCGAAATGCAAGTTATCAAGGTCGTTTCGCAGTTCTTCTTCTCTAGTTAAGGTTTCAAGCATCGTCTTTTCTCCTTATCTCGATATTAACGCCACGCTTGGCGAGGTCCTTTAGAAGTACCCATAAATCAGAAGGCACTTCCCAGAGTGTGAGTTTAACCCATTCTGCCGCATAGTTCCAAGTTTTGTCTTTTGTGCAATTTTTGAAATGCTCTTTATCACAGAAGAAGTTGTACATTGAATATTTTTCAACTCCGTCTTTGTCTGTCCATTCGTTAATGAAGATAGCGAGGGCATTGCCTTGATAAACATCAATGTTAAATTCCTTATCATCTTGCTTGATAAGAAGCTCGCCAATTTTCTTGTCCCAATCCCATCTGAGTGCCATAGTAAAATCTCCTTTAGTATTAAAAATTAGATATCAGAGTCAGATATTCTGCATTACAACCCCGGGGATATTTAGCCGTCCCCGGTCGCTGTTGGTGAACTTAAGCCCCGACCAACCGGGCATGTATAGGATTACGCCCCCTATACCGAGCGAGCCGAACAGTACAACCGCAACCGCGGGAAAAATAATTTATGCTGATTGAATACCATACCTCTCACCGAAGGTACCGTACCTTCTTTTGCGGATTGGTAGATATTTATAGAGAGCGAAAGAAAGAAAAATTTATGCCGACTGAACCTTGACCTCGGCAAAAGAGCATTTCGTTGTGGTACAGATGTCAAATTCGGCAAAAAGAATTTAGAAAAGTTTTTCCCCGAGTATTAGAAAAAGTTTTATAAATTGTTTTTAGTCTATAACGGTATGACGGCAGAATGCATTGACAGCGGTAACACAATGATATAAAATGCTCCGAGGTAGAGGTGCGGACGGAATAAGTTTTTCTCGCCTTTTGAAATATCTGCCGATAGAGCAAAAGGTTTCCCCTTTTAGACTAAAGGGGAACGGAAAGAGGATTTCACCTTGCACCGCAGTGCAAATTGCGTTAGGGATTGAGAATTGGAACGCTATGCGGTCGCTTTGAAAGCCCGACCGTAAGGTAACGCCCAAGTATTCAGAAAAAGTTGAATAAATTATAGCAAAAGTATTGACAATATAACAAATATGATATATAATTGAATTACTAAAAAACGAGGTAAGAAAAATGGAAATACTTAAAAAATTAAAAATAGCAATGATAGAAATGGAAATGTCGCAGACAGAATTAGCAAAGAAAACAGAGCAAACACAGGCGAATTTATCAAGGAAAATGAACGGAGAAACGATAACTTTCCGAGAGCTAGACAAGCTCGTAAAAGGCCTCGGGTGTGAGCTGGAAGTCAATATTATTCTTCCTGATGGGCGAAGAATTTAGCAAAAGAAAAAATGCGGCGATTCCACAAGCGGTTTAGCGTGGAACGCCGCATTCTTTTGCCATTCACGAGCAAGGAAGAAGCAAACAATAAAATGTCGTATAGACCTGAAAGGAGTGTATCCAAAATGCCAAGAACTAAAAGAAGCTATAAAACATTCACCAAGAGAACAAGGTATCAATTAGAAGCATTGTATAATGCACACGTCCCGGTAAAGCAGATAGCGGAACAGTTAGGCTATACCTTTCAGGCAATATACTATGAGCTTAAAAGAGGTTATTACATGCACCGTAATAGCGATTGGACAGAAACGAAGAAGTATTCTGCAGATAAAGCGCAAATGTCGGCAGATTTAAGAGCTACTGCAAAGGGAGCACCAATAAAGCTGGGAAATGATAGAGAGTTTGCAGAATACGTGGAGAAAATGATAAAGAAAGGATATTCCCCGGGAGCGATACTGCTCGAGATCAAAGAAAAAAATCTAAAGTTCAAAACTAACGTTTGCCGTGTAACTCTCTATTCTTACATAGAAAAAGGAGTTTTCCTAAAAGTAAGTAATAAAGATTTGTTACGAAAAGGCAAGAAGAAAAAAACGAAGGTAGAAAAGGCAACCAAGAAGCTGCCGAACGTAGCGCATAGCATAGAAAAGCGCCCGATAGAAGTTGCTGAGCGCAACACCTTCGGGCATTGGGAAGGAGATTCAGTAATAGGAACAATAAAGAAGGGTGAAACTGTTCTGACAATGACAGAACGTCTCACCCGCATGGAGTTAATATTCAAATCTCCGGGCAAGACGGCAGCAAGCACGGTAGCTATGCTTAACCGTCTGGAACGAAGAATAGGAAGCGGAAACTTCCGAAAAATATTCAAAACGATAACTTTCGACAACGGAACGGAGTTTTCAGATGTAAATGGTCTTGAATATTCACCGTACACAAAGAAGAAAAGAACGTCGGTGTACTATTGTCACCCCTATTGTTCTTCGGAGAGAGGAAGTAACGAGAATCAGAATGGATTCATAAGAAGGTTCATACCGAAAGGAACGGTTATAAGCTCATATAGCAAAGAATACATAGAGAACGTCCAAGATTACATCAACAACTACCCTAGAGCGATATTCAACGGAGAAAACAGCCAAAAGCGCTTCGTCCGTGAACTAGAAAAATTAAATATCAAAAATTTTTTAGGAAAAATTCAAATAACTACTTGACATTCGGGAAAATGTATAATTATCATTAGAGAATATATTTGTTCATATAAAATTAACAATTATAGTTATATAAAAATATTGCAATCTTCACAAAAATGGTATACAATATACGCGGTAAATAAAATAGTGTATTCTATATTAATAGAATAATATGAAAGGAAAGACAATGAAGAGATTTGTTTATGCCGACAACGCAGCAACGACTCCCGTCGCGCGTGAAGTGCTTGACGCTATGCTTCCTTGCTTTGAGCGTGATTTCGGCAACCCCTCGAGCCAGCATTCGATTGGCATAGAGGCGAAGGATATTCTCGACGACGCGAGAGCGAGAATTGCCGCTGTCCTCGGCTGTCAGGCGGGTGAGATATATTTCACCTCGGGCGGCACCGAGTCTGATAACTGGGCTATTCGCGGCGCAGCTATGAGAATGAGGGCGAAGGGCAGAAATCATATAGTTACCAGCAAAATTGAGCACCACGCAGTGCTTCACACCTGTGAGGCGCTTGAGAAAGAGGGCTTTGAGGTCACCTATGTTGGAGTTGATTCCGACGGTGTTATCGACCTTGACGAGCTCCGTCAGGTAGTCACAGACAAGACTGCCGTAGTCGCTATAATGTACGCAAACAACGAGATAGGCACTATTGAGCCTATTGAGGAGATAGTTGAGATTGCTCACGCTAAGGGCGCTTTGATGTTCACCGACGCCGTTCAGGCGGTAGGTAACGTGGATATTGACCTCTCCAAGCTTAAGGTTGATATGCTCGCTCTCTCTGGACACAAGCTCCATGCTCCCAAGGGTATAGGACTTCTCTATATCCGCAAGGGTGTAGTTATTAACAATCTTATTGAGGGCGGCGGTCAGGAGAAGCGCAAGAGAGGCGGCACAGAGAACCTGCCTTATATCGTAGGACTTGCCAAGGCGCTTGAGCTTGCCAAGGAGAATATGAAGGAGCTTCCCAGAGTTGCCGCAATGCGCGACCGTCTTATTGAGGAGCTTACCAAGATTCCTTATTCCTCGCTTAACGGACACAGAACAAAAAGACTTCCCGGTCTTGTAAATATCGGCTTCGAGTTCATCGAGGGCGAGAGTATGCTTATGTGGCTCGATATGGCTGGCATCTGCGCATCGACAGGCTCTGCCTGCTCATCTGCCTCGCTTGATCCCTCGCACGTTCTTCTCGCTACGGGCGTTCCGCACGAGAAGGCGCACGGCTCGCTCCGCCTTTCAATCAGCAGAGATACTACCGACGAGGATATTGATTACATCATCGAGAACGTTGCTCCGATAGTGGAGAAGCTTCGCAATATGAGTCCTCTCTGGGAAGACGTTGTAAAAAATAATAAGAATTAAAAGGAAAGAAAAATGAAATACAGTGAAAAGGTAATGGATCATTTCACCAATCCGAGAAACGTGGGTGAAATTGAGGATGCCGACGGCGTAGGCGTAGTAGGCAACGCTAAGTGCGGCGATATAATGAAGATGTATCTTAAAATTGACGAGAATGACGTAATTACCGACTGCAAGTTCAAGACCTTTGGCTGCGGCGCGGCTATTGCAACCTCGTCTATGGCTACCGAGCTCGTTAAGGGACACACTATTGATGAGGCACTCAAGCTTACTAACCAGGTAGTCGTTGAGGCTCTCGACGGACTCCCTCCCGTAAAGGTGCATTGCTCGGTTCTTGCCGAGGAGGCTATCAAGACAGCGGTTGCCGACTACTATAACAAGATAGGCAGACCTGTTGATTTTGAGATAGAAAAAGCACACGACGATGAAGAATAAACGGTTTTTCCACGGTTTTCGTAAGGAAATCGTGGAAAAACTGCGTATTTGATAAAAAAGCCCACGAAAATATAATCCTATTCTGAAATTTTCAGGAGAAATAAATGAAAATTCTTGTTGGTATAAGCGGTGGCATTGACAGTGCCTATACCGCCTATAAGCTAAAGGCCGATGGCAACGAGGTCGAGGGCGCGGTTCTTATAATGCACGACTACACGGAGCTTGACGCCGCCCGTGAGGCAGCCGCCTCGATAGGTATTCCGCTTCACGAGATTGACTGCCGTGAGAATTTTGAGGCGATAAAGGACAATTTTGCTACGGAATACGCCTCGGGCAGAACGCCTAATCCTTGTATTATATGTAATGAAAGGGTAAAGTTCAGAAATCTTTACGACTTTGCTATGGATAACGGCTTTGACGCGATAGCAACAGGCCACTACGCCAAGGTAGTATGTCTTGACGGCAGATATTCGCTCGCCTTTCCCGAGGATATGCGCAAGGAGCAGACTTATATGCTCTACCGACTCCCCCAGGAGATTCTCTCTCACCTTGTACTGCCTCTTTCGAGTGGCACGAAGGCGGAGATTAGAGAAATCTCCGAGAGGGACGGTATATCCGCCGCCAACCGTGCGGATAGCCAGGAGATTTGCTTCTTGCCCGATGGTAACCACACCGAATACGTTGAGTCGAGAATGGGGAAGTGCCCCGAGGGCGATTTCATTGACGAGAATGGAAAGATTCTCGGTCGTCACAAGGGCATTATCCATTACACCGTCGGTCAGCGCAAGGGACTCGGAATTTCGCTCGGTGAGCGTGTATTCGTTACCGATATTAACCCCATTGACAATACCGTAACGCTCTCGCCCGTGATTTCTGGCAGCAATTCGGTGAGGCTCACCGATATGGTATATTCGGGAATGCCCGAGCCTACCGATGAGATCGAACTCGAGCTTTCGGTCAAGCTGCGTTACACAGCCCCTCTCGTCAAGGCGCGCGCGACATTTTATCCCGACAAAACGGCGATACTCACCTTCGACGAGTCGCAGAAATCCGCCCCCGGACAGTCGGCAGTTCTTTACGAAAATGGCATAGTTATGTGCGGTGGATTCATAAATAAGCTGCAATAAATGTATAATTTTCCATATTTTTTGTGTTTATTTATGCAAAAATATACGCTGATTACAGTATGTTTTCACAGTTTCCTTCCTTATTTATTATAGAGGATATGCAGCAATAAACATTTCTTGTGGGGGTATTAGAAATTCTCATATAAAAAACTATTGACAAATGATATGAAAAGGAATATAATAGTGGCATATTTCAATTGGCCATGATGGCAGAACGGAGAAACATTATGAAAAACACAATGAAAAAAATCTTATGCGGAGCAGTTGCATTAGCACTTATGATCCCCGCACTTGCATCTTGCGGCGGCAAGAACAAGAACAAGGAATTCTTCCTCGGTTCGACCGGTCCTCTTTCGGGTGACGCAGCGTCTTACGGTATATCGGTTAACAACGGTGCACTCCTTGCAGTTGAGCACATCAACGCTAAGGGCGGCGTTCAGTTCAAGTTCGAGATGAAGGACGACAAGGCTGATCCCAAGGAAGCAACAGCAAACTACGCGCTTCTCGCTGACGCAGGTATGCAGGCATCTCTCGGTGGCGTTACCTCCGGTGCAGGTGAAGCATTCGCAAAGCAGGCTAACGCAGAGGGTGTATTCTGTATGACTCCCTCCGGATCTGCAGACAACGTAATCAAGGATATGAAGTACTCCTTCCGTCTTTGCTTCGGTGATCCCGACCAAGGCGTTCTTGCAGCACAGGAAATTAAGGATAAGGGTTATGCTAAGGTAGGCGCTCTTTACGATACCTCCGACACATATTCTTCCGGTATTTACGATGCATTCAAGGCAGAGATGGCAAAGCTTGGCGTTGAGTACAACGAGCAGAAGTTCGATGCAGAGAACAAGACCGACTTCAGCACTCAGGCAGAGGCTCTCAAGGATTGTGACGTAGTATTTATGCCCTTCTACTACAACGAGGCACAGCTCTTCATCAAGGCATCCGTTTCCAAGGGTTCTGATGCTGTATTCTTCGGTTGTGACGGCTTTGACGGTATCGCAGGCTACGTTGAGGACGTTACCAACAAGATCATGTACATCACTCCCTTCGACGTTAACGCAACTGACGAAGCTACCAAGAACTTTGTAGCAGCTTACGAGGCTAAGTACGGCGTTAAGCCTGACCAGTTCGCAGCAGACGCTTACGACGTTGTTATGGTTATTGCAGCAGCTATGGAGAAGGCTGGCGTTACCGATTATTCCATCAGCGCTGAGGAGCTTGGTAACATTCTCGTAAACACCGTTACCGCTTCTGATTTCAGCTATGACGGTCTTACCGGTAAGATGACTTGGGACGCAAGCGGCGCTTGCACCAAGGAGCCCAACATCGTAGAGCTCAACTAATTTAAGCTAAAAACGAATAATCATTTTGATAGGTTCTCGTGCAGAGCGCATAGCTCTGTACGAGCCTATCTTGCGTTTTAGAGGTTTTTCAAAAATGTATCAATAACCGCTAAATGCAAACAATAATTGACATATTACTAAAAAGAAAGGGAGTTTACTATGCTTCCAACAATAATTGACGGACTTAGTCTTGGCGCGATTTATGCGTTAATTGCACTTGGATATACGATGGTTTACGGTATTGCGAAGATGCTTAACTTCGCTCACGGTGACATCATAATGGTAGGCGCATATACCGTATTTACTACGCTTTTCCTTGGCGAAGGTCTTACTACGAAAATCATAGCAGTTCTTCTTTCCATCGGCTTCTGTACGGTGCTTGGCATAGCTGTTGAGAGATTTGCTTACCGCCCGCTTCGCGGTGCTTCACCTCTTGCGGTTCTTATTACTGCAATCGGAGTCAGCTATCTTCTTCAGGGAACTGCGCAGCTTATATTCGGTGCGAAGTCGCAGCCTGTTGATTTTGCTATTTCGGGCAATATCGCAGGTATAAATATTTCCACCATTCTCACTCTCGCGGTTGCAACCGTAATAATGGTTTCGCTTACCATTTTCGTTAAGTTTACCAAGACCGGTCGTGCTATGGTCGCTGTTTCAGAGGACAAGGCTGCGGCTAGACTTATGGGTATTAACGTTAATAAAATTATCACTATTACCTTTGCTATCGGCTCGGCTCTTGCGGCTTGCGCGAGTATTTTCTATCTTATGCAGATTCCCGCTACCTCGCCGACTCTCGGCTCGATGCCCGGTATCAAGGCATTTACCGCAGCGGTTATAGGCGGTATCGGCTCTATCCCCGGCGCTATGATCGGCGGTGTGCTTCTCGGACTTATTGAGAAGATTTCGCTCAGCATTCCCGCGCTTGCGCCCTACACAACGGCTATTGAATTCTCACTTCTTATTCTAATACTTCTTGTAAAGCCTACGGGTATACTTGGTAAGAAGCGTCGTGAGAAGGTTTAAGGAGGTAAAAAATGAATACTAAAGAAAAAACCTCCTACTTTAAGGATATTCAGAAGAGCTTTAAGTTTAAGCACTATGTCAACTATATAGTTGTAGGTGCTGCGCTCATTCTCTTTGCGGTGCTTTATTTCACAGGCTCGCTCAACCGTTCGACACCGAATCTCCTTTTGCAGATAGGCTATAGCATTATTCTCGCCGTATCTCTCAACCTTGTGGTTGGCTTGCTCGGTGAGCTTTCACTCGGTCACGCAGGCTTTATGTGCGTGGGCGCTTATCTTGGAACATTCGCTTCAAACTATCTTCTTCAGTTCATTCCCTCGCTTCCGCTTTGCCTCGTTATCTCGATGCTTATCGGCGGTGCGGTTGCAGGTCTTTTTGGTTTCATAGTAGGTCTTCCTGCGCTCAGACTGAAGGGTGACTATCTCGCGATAGTAACGCTTGCATTCGGTGAGATTGTTCGTAACATCTGTCGTAATCTTCCGTTCTTTGGCGGCGCTATGGGACTTGAGTCGGAATATTACAGCGCAATGCTTATGCAGGGCAAAAAGGCTATGCCTCTCTTCATTCCCGCATTCGTAGTCGTTCTTATTATGCTCTTCGTAATACAGAACCTTATTCGTTCCAAGCACGGACGAGCTATCACCGCGATTCGTGATAACGAGATTGCTGCCAAGGCTATGGGTATCAACGTTACCTACTACAAGCTTTTTGCATTCGTCGTTTCCGCGGTATTTGCAGGAATTGCAGGCGTTCTTTACGGTGCGTCGCTCTCTCCTGTAAGCTATTCTGCGTTCTCTTATAACTATTCAATCGAGATACTCGTTATGGTCGTTCTCGGCGGTATGGGCAGCATCAACGGCTCTATAATTGCCGCAACCCTTATTACCTATATCAACTTCGCGCTCAAGTCGGAGTTCTCGGGCGATATGTCTGCGGTAAAGAATCTTATTTACGCACTTATCCTTATCGTAATGGTTATTTACAAGAACGCTCCCGCTCTCAAGGGCTTTAGAGAAAAGTACACTCTCAAGAATATTCTTGAGAAAATTCTTCCCAAGAAGGACGCTTCGTATATCCATGACGACACAGCCGATTGGGACGTAATCACCACCAAGATTCCTATGGACGAGGTCCTTTCGGTTGACGTTAAGGTGGTTGAGAGCGTTGTAGAGCCTGACAAGACTGACCTGACACAGAAAGGAGATAACGAGTAATGGCAGAATATGTACTTGAAACTAAAAATCTCGGAATTTCCTTTGGCGGTCTTAAGGTGGCGCAGGACGTTAACCTCAAGATTAAAAAGAATGAAATCTACGGTCTTATCGGCCCTAACGGCGCCGGTAAAACCACAGTTTTCAATATGCTCACAGGCGTTTATCTTCCCACGACAGGCACCTTCTTCCTCAACGGTGAGGAGCTGAAGGGCAATTCGCAGGAAACGATAAACAAAAAGGGAATCGCACGTACCTTCCAGAATATCCGTCTTTTCAATAATATGACGGTTATTCGTAACGTAATGGTAGGACTTCATAACAATCCTGAAATGAAATGCAATCCCTTCGCTAGTATGTTCCGACTTCCTGCGCACTTTGCCGTAGAGCGCAAGATGCGTGAGAGAGCGAAGGAGCTTCTCCGTATCTTCGGACTTGAGGAGGAGCGCAACATTCTTGCGTGCAATCTTCCTTACGGTAAGCAGAGAAAGCTTGAGATCGCGAGAGCTCTTGCGACTAATCCCAAGCTCTTGCTTCTCGACGAGCCTGCGGCAGGTATGAATCCACAGGAAACCGCAGAGCTTATGGACACCATTCGCTTTGTAAGAGATAATTTCGATATGACTATACTTCTTATCGAGCACGATATGAATCTCGTTACGGGTATCTGCGATAACGTAACGGTTCTCAATTTCGGTACCACTCTTGCCGAGGGCAAGACGGCAGACGCACTCTCGAATCCCGAGGTTATTAAGGCGTACCTCGGCGACGATAACTAAAAAAGGAGGAAAACAATGGCATTACTTGAAGTCAAGGATCTTGAAGTTAATTACGGTCTTATCAAGGCGATCAAGGGCGTTTCCTTCGAGGTTAATGAGGGCGAGGTAGTCGCGCTTATCGGTGCTAACGGTGCCGGTAAAACCACTATTATGCACGCCGTGAACGGACTTATTCCCAAATCTGCAGGTACTGTAAGCCTCTTTGGTGAGGACATTACCACCATTCCCGCGCACAAGCTTGTGTATCAGGGGATGGCGCAGGTTCCGGAGGGAAGAAGAATTTTCCAGGAGCTCACGGTTTTTGAGAATCTCCAGATGGGCTATTATTCGAAAAAGGATAAGTCAGCCTTTGAGGATAAGCTCAAGGAAATGTACGCTAATTTCCCGATACTCGAGGAAAGAAAGAATCAGATAGCCGGTACGCTTTCGGGCGGTGAGCAGCAGATGCTTGCGATGAGCCGTGCGTTAATGTCGAGCCCGAAGCTTCTGCTTCTCGACGAGCCCAGTATGGGACTTTCGCCTCTTTACGTAAATATCATATTTGATATGATAAAGAAGGTAAATTCTATGGGAACAACCGTTCTTCTCGTTGAGCAGAACGCGAAAAAAGCCCTGTCGATAGCCGACAGAGCATACGTTCTTGAGATAGGCAGTATGACCAAGACGGGCACAGGAGCCGAGCTTCTCGCGGATGAGGATATCCGCAAAGCTTACCTTGGAGGATAAAACCAAAAATGCGACGGAATTTTTCCGTCGCATTTTCTTATATAAATTGTAGGGAGTTGGTTTCTTTGCCTTTTACAGCACCTCTGCAATGTCGTATATGAGCTTTTCGGTCTTTTCCCAACCGAGACAGGGGTCGGTAACCGACTTGCCGTAGACAGAGTCGTCGCAGATCTTCTGCGCGCCGTCCTCAATGTAGCTCTCAATCATAAGGCCCTTAACGATTGAGCGTACGTCCTTCGAGTAGCGGCAGCTATGCAGAATTTCCTTCGAGATTCTGATCTGCTCGAGATACTTCTTTCCGGAGTTCGCGTGGTTAGCATCTACGATAACCGCGGGATTCTCGAGTCCCGATGCCGCATAGGTTTCATAGAGATCGTAGAGATCCTCGTAGTGATAGTTAGGGTGCGACTTTCCGTGCTTGTCCACGTATCCGCGAAGAATTGCGTGGGCATAGGGATTGCCCTGCGTCTTAACCTCCCAACCGCGATAGAGGAATACGTGTGAGGACTGCGCCGCCTTGATGGAGTTCATCATAACGCCGATATCGCCACCCGTGGGGTTCTTCATACCGACGGGAATATCGAAGCCGCTGGCAGTGAGTCTGTGCTGTTGGTTTTCCACAGAGCGCGCGCCGACAGCAACGTAAGCGAGAAGGTCGGAGAGATATCTGTAATTCTCAGGGTAGAGCATCTCGTCAGCACAGCCAAAGCCGGTTTCGTTAATAGCCTTCATATGTAAATGTCTTATTGCGAGAATGCCCTTGAGCATATCGGGGTTCTGGTTGGGATCAGGCTGATGGAGCATACCCTTGTAGCCCTCGCCTGTTGTTCTCGGCTTATTGGTGTAGATACGAGGTACTATAATAATCTTGTCATTAACCTTTTCTTCAACCTCACGGAGTCTGTAAATATAATCAAGCACCGCATCCTCTCTGTCGGCGGAGCAGGGACCGATTACAAGTATAAACTTGTCCGATTCTCCTGTGAAAACCTTTTTGAGCGAGTCAATACGACCTGCGAGAGCCTTCTCGCTCTCCTTAGTGAGTGGGAACTGCTCCTTAATATCCTTTGGTATGGGCAGCTTGCGGTAAAATTCCATGTTCATTGCTTTGTCTTCCTTTGCGTATATAAAAAATTATTTAACTATCTTATCAAAAAGCGTTCTTCTCTGTGCGGATGCGCGCATCTTTTCTCTCATGCGCTTTCCGTCCTCGTTTGCGAGATAGGTTCTGAATTCGGTGAATTCCTCAATGAACTTATCCATCTCTGTGAGCAAGGCGTCCTTGTTCATCAGGAAGAGCTCAGACCACATTCGGTCATTTATCTTTGCAATTCTCGTCAGATCTCTGAATGAGTCGCCGGTGTACTTTTCAAGTCCCTCGGAGTCGTTGCAGTTCATAAGCACGACCGCTATACAGTGCGTCAGCTGCGAGAGGAAGGCGATCATCTCGTCGTGCGCCTCGGGCGAAAGCTCGGAAATTCGTGCGAATCCAAGCTCCTCACCAAGCCTTCTGCACATTCTTATAGCCTCTCTGCTATTCTTCTCGGTGGGTGTAACAATGTAGTTCGCGCCGTTGAAAACGGACGGGTCGGCATACTCAACGCCACTTCTCTCACGACCTGCCATAGGGTGAGCAGGGATGTATTCTATGTCATCACGCAGCATCTCCTGCACCTTATATACAACGCTGCTCTTAACACCGGTAACGTCGGTGATAAGGCTGCCTTTTGTAAATAAATGTTGATATTTTTCCACCCATTCAACGAATGCGGTGGGATAAAGCGCGAAAATTATAAGCTCGGAATTCTTTATGAGTTCCTCGTCAACCTCTGTAGTGCCGTAGCTGATCATACCGCGCTCAAGCGCATATTTTATGTCGGCATCCTCTTTAGTGATACAGCTAACGGTGTATCCCTTATCGGTGAGCGCCTTTGCGTAGCTTCCGCCGATAACGCCAAGTCCTATTATCAGTATTTTCGTATTTTTATCAAGCTTCATAAGTTATAAATTCTATTCCAAGTTTTTTTATGTCTGTAAAGAAGTCGGGGTAGCTCTTTTTGACCGCCTCGCAGCCGTCAATTACTCCACCGTATACACTCGCGATAACCGCAAGCGACATCACGACTCTGTGGTCGTTGTGTCCCGACAGCAATTCTGTTGGTGTATGTAGTTTAGCAGGGGAAACCCTGACCGAATTTTCCATAACGCAAATATCTGCGCCAAATTTTGAAAGCTCCTCAGCCATTACTTCTGCTCGGTCGCTCTCCTTGATTTTGAGCCTTTTCGTGCCGACGAAGGTCGCGCCGCTTTTCATAGCAGCAAGCGTAAAGAGTATAGGCGCAAGGTCGGGACAGTCCTCAATATTGATTTCCGCATCACCCTTGTCAAGCAGAGTGAATAGCTCTCGGTAAACCCTGTCACCCTGAACGCTGCTTTCACTCAGCCCAAGCACCTTAACCTCGCCACCGATATGATTAAAGGCATCGGTAAATGCGCTGCCCGAGTAGTCACCCTCAACACGCACAGATTTAGCGATATATTTTTGCCCGCCATTAATATAAAGCGCGCTATCATTTTCCCATACAACCGTGACACCGAACTCTGCCATAGCGGATATGGTCAAATCAATGTACGAGCGACTCTCAAGCGCAGTAGTTATGACAATTCTAGAGTCCTCTTTAAGTAGCGAAAGCGCAAAGAGAAGTCCTGTGATAAACTGACTGCTCACGTCACCTCTCACACGGTACTCACCGCTTGTAAGTGGGCCTTTTACAGTAATACTATCGCTACTTCTCTCGAAGGATAGACCTCTTTCTTTTGCGATTTCCAGATACACGCTCTGCGGTCTTGAGAGCAGCTTTTCGCTTCCGACAAGCCTTGCCTCGTTTCCCGAAAGCCAGAGCAGAGGAATAAAAAATCTGAGCGTACTGCCACTTTCACGGCAGCATAGCTCGCCATTTGCCAGAGCGGTTAGCATGTTCACGCCACACACCTTGACAGACTCGCCGCTATATTCTATTTTAGCGCCAAGTGCGCGCAGGCAATCCATAGTCGCCAGTACGTCCTCGCAGGAGGAAATACCGTCTATTTTGCTCTCGCCCTCACACATTGCCGCAGCAATAAGTAGTCTGTGCGCCATACTCTTTGACGGCGGTGCGTATACCTCGCCTCTCGCCAGGCTTTTTTTAATTTCAACTCTCATTGTATCATTCCCTTTAGGAAGTCGATAGCCTCGATGTAGCCGTTCACACCGTGACCTGTGATTGTCTTTACGCAGGCGGCACGGATATAGCTCACCTGACGGAAGTCCTCACGCTCCTCGACCTTTGAGATATGCACCTCTACCGTCGGGATTTTCACCGCCGCGACAGCATCAAGAAGAGCAATACTCGTGTGTGTATACGCCCCCGGGTTAATAACTATTCCGTCAGCCCCCTCGAAGTAGGCTTCCTGTATCTTGTCAACAAGGTTGCCCTCGTGATTAGATTGATATAACACTGCTTCAATTCCGTTTTCTGCGCAATGCTTATTTATCATCTCTAAAAGCTCTCCGTATCCCACCTTGCCGTACTTGTCCGGTTCGCGAATACCGAGCATATTGAGGTTAGGGCCGTTTATAACGTAAATTTTCATTAGAAATTCTCCAAAATTTTTTCTGCCACCGTCTCCGCGTCACAGTCAGCGTCTATTTTCTTGTCACACACAGAGGAATATATTCCGTATCTTTCCTCATATCGCTTTTCGATAGCCGTTCTGTCAGAGGATAATGGGCGTGAGTCGGTAGGTACGAGCGCGTCAAGCGGTCTATCAATAAAATACAACCTGCCGTTCTTCTTCAGCGAACGAACGTTTTTATCTCTTAAAATCGCACCACCACCGGTAGCAATAATCAGCGAGCCGTTACCCGAAATTTCTGCGATAACCTCGCTCTCAATATCACGGAATTTATCCTCTCCGTACTGACGGAAGATTTCCGTAATCTCCATTCCCACCTTTTTTACAATCAGTTCATCGGTGTCAACGAGCGTTCTGCCCGTCTTTTTCGCTAGAATTTTGCCGACCGTGCTTTTTCCACAGGCGGGCATACCGATAAGAACAATACTTTCTTTTTCACCGTTAATCTTTCGGTAAATCTTCTCGATTATATCCTCGCTGTAATTTGTATCAAGGAATATCTCGGAGGCTCTCACCGCCTGAGCAACGAGCATATACAGCCCACCCTCTGCGGCAATTCCTTTTGCCATAGCATCAAGCACTAGCTGCGTTCTTATGGGATTATATACCGCATCTATAACGCCTGAGAGATTTTCAAATTTGCTTACGTCAACCGCCGCACCGTCTATATTAGGGAACATTCCCATCGGTGTAGTATTGACGATTATTTCTATGTCCGAGTGCCTCGAATAAAGCTCATCGTAGGTTATATTTCCATCTTTACCGCTTCGGCTGACACGAAGTATCTCATCAGCACCCAGCGAGCGAAGCACAGCCATAGCAGTCCTCGATGTGCCGCCGCTGCCGAGAATAGCCGCTCTTTTACCTTTCGCGTCAATTCCCGCGTGCAGAAAGAGCTTTTGCATACCGTAAAAGTCGGTATTATAGCCAATGAGCTTACCGCATCTGTTGACGATAGCGTTTACCGCTCCAATTTCTCTTGCCCCCTCGTCTATCTCATCGAGGTAGGGAATAACGCTTTCCTTATAAGGAATAGTCACGTTAATTCCCGAGAAGCTTTTTGACTTCATAAAGCCGTCGAGCTCATCTTTAGGAATTTCGCGAAGCTCGTATAAATTATCCGAGAGCATCTCGTGAATTGTTCTAGAAAAGCTGTGTCCTAATTTTTCTCCAATAAGACCGTACTTCATAATATCAGTCCTTCGTAGCGAGATAGTCGGTGCCGAATCTGACTGTCAGCGCATCAGCAATCGTGATAGCGGTCACCGTGTCAACAACAGCGCGCGCTCTGTGTATAATAGCAGGGTCGTGCCTGCCGGAAATTTCAAGCGTTGTGTCGGTCATATCGGAAAGATTAACCGTTTTTTGCGCCTTGAATATCGACGGAGTCGGCTTGATAGCCGTGCGGAAGATTATCGGCATACCGTTAGATATTCCACCGTTTATTCCGCCTGCATTATTGGTTTCTGTCACAACCTGACCGCCCTCAATTCTGAACGCATCGTTACCCTCGCTGCCGTACACGTCGGCAAAGGCGAAGCCAAGTCCAAACTCTACTCCCTTAACCGCGGGGATAGAGAAGAGCGCGTGCGCGAGCATACTCTCGAGTGTGTCGAACCAAGGCTCGCCCACACCGGCAGGCAGTCCGATAACAGCACTTTCGAGAATACCGCCAACGCTGTCACCCATAGCCGCCGCTTTCTCAATCTCTTTCGTCATATTCTCACGTGAGCTATCACGCAGAACAGGGAACGAGCTGTTATTAAGTGCCGAAATGTCCTCTTTATAATCGTCAAAGCCCCTGTCAGCTACGCCGTGAAGCTCTGTGATATGAGTGCCGATATATATACCCTTATCGCTAAGCGCAGACTCAAGAATTGCGCCAACCGCTACGAGCGCTGCCGTAATTCTTCCCGAAAGGTGACCGCCGCCGCGCTTATCCTGAAATCCGTGATACTTGCACTCCGCGGTATAGTCCGCGTGAGAGGGGCGGGGAGTCAGGGCGAGCTTTTCGTAGTCACCGCTTTTCTTATTCGTGTTGGGAATAAGCAGCGTAAGAGGCGTACCGGTCGTGTAACCCCCGAACTCACCGCTTGCGATTATGTACTCGTCAGCCTCAACTCTCGCGGTAGAAATCTTACCGCTTGGTCTACGCTGTGCGAGTCTTTTATTTATATTTTCTCTATCAATTTTAATACCCGGTGCGATTCCGTCGAGCACTGCGCCGATATATTCGCCGTGACTCTCACCGAAAAGCGTAACCGTGATACTGTTACCGAAAGTATTTTTCATTTTCCACCTCAAGAAAAGGCTGTATTTCTCACCATTTCGCAGAAATCCGAAACAGTCATTTTCTTTATTTCATAGCTTCCAATTTCGTTTACAAGCACTATATTGATTTTGTCGCCGTCGCACTTCTTGTCGTGACTGATAAATGTGAGCGCCTTTTCAATATCACCGCCGTATAAATAGGGAAGACCAAGTTTTTTGAGTATAGTCAAAAGCCTCTCTCTCACATTCTGCGAGCATACGGGCAGCATACCTATCGCTACGCATTCACCGTGATAGAAGCCGTGCATTTCCTCCTCTGCTTCTACCGCGTGACCGAAGGTGTGACCGAAGTTGAGTATCTTTCTGACACTCGACTCGCGCTCGTCCTCCTCGACAACCGCCTTTTTAATTTTCAGCGCTGAGGTTATAACCTTTTCGATGTTATTTTCGTCAATTTCCTCGTTTTCAAAGAGCGAGAAAAGCTCGGAGTCCGAGGTCATCGACATTTTCAGCGCCTCGGCAAGACCGTTTGCCACCTGCCTTTTCGGCAGAGTAGAGAGCGTATTGGTATCAATGATAACCCCCTTAGGCTGATGGAAAGCGCCTACTATATTCTTAATTCCTGCAAGGTTAATTGCCGTCTTACCGCCGATAGACGAGTCTACCTGCGAGAGTACGGTTGTCGGAATGTTATAGAAATCTATTCCGCGCATATAGCTTGCCGCAAGAAACCCCGTGAGGTCGCCCACAACACCGCCGCCGACGGCAACGGCGCAATCTGTCCTCGTCAGACCGAACTCCGCCATTTCTGTAAGTAACCTGCCGTAAACCGCTAGGCTCTTTGAGCCCTCGCCCTCGGGCACGGTGACGATTTTCGCCACTTTGGCAAAGGCGGCAACTATTTTCGCATATTCGCTCGGCACCCCCGAGTCTGTTACTATAAAGACGCGTCTTTTGAGATTAAAAATCTCGCCTGCCTTGTCTAGCAGACTGCGTCCGATATGTATATCGTATCCCCTCTCACCGAGGTTCATATGAAGCGTAGTCATAATAGCTCCCGAAAATCAGATTTTAATATAAGTTCCCGCAAATTTCAGTCTGTCGCAGAACTCACCGAGCTCTTCCATAAGAGAAGTACCTGCCTCGGTCTGTATATTTCCCTCTACCTCAACGTAGAAGTAGTATTCCCAGAGCAGCTCCTTCATAGGACGGCTGCGCAGAGTTCTCATATTGAAGCCGTATTTACCGATAACGTCAACCGCCTTTGCGAGTGCGCCTGCCTCATTCCTTACGGTAAAGAGAAGTATGGAATGTATGCCGGTTTCCTTGCCGACCTTGCGGTTAGCCACACGTGAGAAGATAGCGAAGCGAGTAGAATTTTTCTTGCTCTCGTTTATATCGTGGTCGAGCACGTCTAGACCGAAAATATCCGCTGCCTCACGACTTGCAATAGCCGCCACCGACTTATCGTTAAGATCTCTCACGTACCTTGCCGCAAGGGCAGTATTAGCGAACTCGTGACGAGCGAAGCCGTGCTTCTCGATATAATCAGCGCACTGACCGAACGCTTGGGGATGACTCACAACCTCTTTTATATCCGAGATAGCCGCGCCCTTTACGGCGAGCAAATCCTGCGTTACAGGCAGATCGTACATTCCGTTGACGTAGAGTGAGCCCGAGAACATCAGGTCTGTGACCTGACCAACCTCACCGTTATAGCTGTTCTCGACTGGTAGAACGCAAATATCACATTCTCCTCTCTCAACCGCACGATAAGCGCTGGCAAAATCACCGAACGCCACCTTTTCCGCCGAGGGATAGAGCTTTTCTGTCGCTATGTGAGCGAATGCGCCTGCCGTTCCCGAGTATGCGACACGCATACCCTCCATCAGACGCTTCTGGTAAGCGCGTGAAACCTCCATATTGTTACGCAGGAAATTCACGTAGAACTCACGCAGCTCCTCGTCGTCAATCAGCGCCGAGTTACGTCTTACGACCTCCTCCTCGCGCACTGCGTCATATATGCCGAGTCCACGCTCCTTTTTATATTCAGCTACCATTTCCGCCGCGCGCATACGCTTGACGAAAAGGTCAGCCATTTCCTTATCAACCTCGTTGATAATTTCTCTTGCTTTATCAAGCTTGCTTTTCATTTTTATGCCTCGTATGAATCAATAAGTGCCTTGAATGCAGGGAGCGCGCGCTCAATCTGCTCGGTCTTTACACAGTAGGAAATCCTTGCGTATCCGCCGCAGCCGAAATCGTCGCTCGGCACTATGAGTATCTCGTGCTTCTTCGCTCTCTCACAGAACTCACCCGAGTCACCGTTTGGTGCCTTGAGGAATAGATAGAACGCACCGTCAGGTCGCACCATTTCGTATCCGTATTCCGTGAGCTTTTCAAGCAACAGTCTTCTGTTTCTGTCGTATATATCAACGTCTGCCGTCTCACCGAGACAGTAAGGCAAGAGCTTCTGAAGAAGGCTGGGCGCGCAAACGAATCCGAGTGCTCGTCCCGCACCGCAGATTGCCTGATAGGTTTCAGTAAAGTCCTTGCACCTCGGGCATACCAGCACGTAGCCGATTCTTTCACCGGGGAGCGAGAGCGATTTGCTGAAGGAATAGCATACGAGAGTGTCATCGTAATACTTTGTGAGATAGGGCACGAATACACCGCCATATACAAGCTCTCTGTAAGGCTCGTCTGCGATAAGATATATAGTACGTGAATATTTTTTCTCACTTGCGTAAAGAAGCTCGGCAGGAGCCTTGATATTTTCCTCGCTGAATACAGCACCGCTTGGGTTGTTAGGAGAATTGATAATTATAGCAGCTGTTTTCTCGTTTATAGCCGCGCCGATAGCGGAAATATCGAGCTGGAAGCTCTCATCGCAGGCAACCTCGCGGATAACACCGCCGCATCTTTCGATAAATACCTTATATTCGGGGAAGTAGGGAGTAGGCACGATAACCTCCTCACCTTCGTTTACAACCGCTGTGAGCGAGCAGGTGAGAGCCGCCGCAGCGCCAACGCTCATATAGAGGCAGTCAGCATTTACCGACTCGCCGTGAGTTCTGTTTATATAATCAGCGATAGCCGCACGCACCGCTGCATCACCCTGTGCAGAGGTGTAGCCGTGAAGCGCAACCGAGCTTTCCTCACGGAGTAGCCCTACGAGAGTATCGTTCACAACCTCGGGTGCTGGCACACTTGGATTTCCGAGCGAGAAATCGTATACGTTCTCCTCGCCTATCTCGGCCTTTCTCTTTTTTCCGTATTCAAAAAGCTCACGGATAACCGAACGCTTTGCTCCAAGAGCTCTCATTTTTTCGTTAATCATATAAACTAAACCTCGCTAAATAAATAAAATATTTATATCATATATATTACACCCATAAACCTTAAAAGTCAATACGCACAGTGTAAAAAACAATATTTTTTGCACCTCTACTCCGTTGACACAGCGCTTATTTTGATGTATAATATAGTTGAAAATGATTGGACGGAATCGGTTATGATAAAAACTAGCATAAAATTATCGTATAACTACACACAAAGCGACGTTATGGCAGCCCTGACGTCGCATTTGCCCGTTGCAGCCGACGAGGTCCGTGAGCTGAAAATTATCAAGCGCACGCTCAATATTTCCGACAAAAACAATATCCATTACGATGCCGTGATAGGCGCATCGCTTTCTCCCGAGAGGGAAGCAGGGCTGCTCAAAATGAGGAAAAAGGTTGCTAAAGCTCCCGACCTCGCGCTTGAAATTCCGACTGTGAAAATGAGCACCCGCCCTGTCGTTATCGGCGCAGGTCCTGCGGGACTCTTTGCGGCGCTTCTGCTTGCCGAGGCAGGCGCTTGTCCAATTCTTTACGAGCGTGGGCTGGCGGTAGACGAGAGAGCAAAAAAGGTTGACACCTTCCAATCTCTCGGCATTCTCGACCCCGAGTGCAACGTTCAGTTTGGCGAGGGAGGAGCAGGCACATATTCCGATGGCAAGCTAAAGCTTGGCTCGCTTGATAAATACAATTACAAGGTACTTTCCGAGTTCGTTCTGGCAGGCGCACCCGAGGATATTCTATTTGCGAGTGGCGCGCATCTCGGTACTGACAAGCTTCCGACCATCGTCAAGCGCATAAGAGAAAAGATAATTTCGCTTGGCGGTGAGGTGCATTTTTCCTCTTGCCTCACCGACATTAAGATTCTGAACGGCAGAGTGGTAGGCGGAAGTATTGCGCATAACGGTGCTGCTATCGAATTTGAAACCGAGAATTTGATTCTCGCCACAGGCCATAGCGCGCATGACGTCTTTGCGCTACTTAAGGATAAGGGCGCGCGCCTTGAGCCACGAGGCTTCGGAATTGGTATGCGAATTGAGCACCCCCGTGAATATATCGACGAGATAGTGTATGGCAAAAACCGCCCGAGCGACATCGGTTCTGCGAGCTATCACCTCGTCACGCATCTTAGCAACGGCAGGAGTGTATACAGCTTCTGTATGTGTCCGGGCGGCACGGTTGTTCCTGCGGCAAGCGAGCGTGGCGGCATAGTAACTAACGGTATGAGTAAGTATGCCCGAAATGCTGATAATTCAAACGCTGCATTTCTCGTTTCCGTCACACCGTCAGATTTTGGCTCTGACGACGTGCTGGCGGGTCTTGCGCTTCAGCGCAGTATTGAGTGCCGCGCATTCGAAGTAGTAGGCAGCTCGTATAAGGCACCTTCGACCACTATGCACTCGTTTATGCAAAGAGAGAGGACTGCCACCTTTTGCTCCGTTAAGCCCTCATACTCACTCGGCGTTGAGAATATTGCCCCCGAGGAATATCTCCCCGAGTTTATCACAGAGTCTATCAGAGCGGCAATACCCGATTTTGACGATTGGATGCAGGGATTTTACTATCCCGATGCCGCTATGACAGGTCCCGAAACACGCACCACTTCACCTATCAAGGTGGTTAGAAACGAGCATTTTGAGTCCTCCGCCATCCAGGGACTTTACCCGATAGGCGAGGGCGCGGGCTATGCCGGAGGTATAGTTTCTTCGGCTCGCGACGGACTCATAGTTGCCGAGAAAATACTTGAAAAATACTCCAAATGATAATATTTATTTACAAAAATGCCACCAAAGCAGAGATTTTACTGCCTTGGTGGTGTTTTTTATTTTATAATTCCGTTTTCATATTTTTCCATTAAAACCATAAGGTCAGCGATTTTCTCGCGTATCTCGTTGCCTTTGTCGGTTTCTCTGATACGCATTTTATCCGCCTTGCTTTCAAAGATGGTGGTAGAGGAAATTATATCCGCATTATTTCTTATAGCATTTTCCTTGCTTGTGAATGGCTCGTGCGCGAGAAGCCTCAGCCCCTCGGCATTGTAGACGAGTGTATATCCGGCGATACCCGTCGCACCGTGGTAAGCTTTGCAGAATCCACCGTCGATAACGACTATCTTTCCACCTGCCTTGATTGGATTTTCACCCTTATTTACGGGAATATGTCCGTTTATAATATGCGAGCCGTAGCTTGGCAGACCGAATTCCTTGAGTATTTTGAGCGCAATTTCCTTATGATTCCATGAGAGATAATAGGCGTTTTTGGGCTCAACCCACGCCCCCTTGTCCTCAATGAGCAGACGCTCGAAGGTTGCTATTTTCTTTCTTGCGCAAAGCGGAGAGTCCTTGCCGCACCAGAGAAACCAGAGAAAATCCTTACCCTTTTGTTTCTCAGCGCTTCCGTCCTTTGCGAAGAAGCCTACGTGCGCCATTTCCTCGCAGTAGTCCATCAGCTCCTTGCCGCTTCTTCCGTCGGCTGCGCGAAGTGCCAGAAATTCGCCGTCATCTGTCATAGGAATACAGCCGTGATAGAGTAGATTGTTGTTATAAACAGTATACATACCGCCCTTTTCATAGAGAAATCTTACCTGCCTTGTGAGCTTCTCCGAGCGCATAAATGCGACCTTAAGGTAATTCATAACCTCGCGCTCGCCATCAGTCAGTTCATAAGGATTATCGAGAAGAGTGGGGAAGTCAAAGTCACGAAGATTGTATTCCTTGCCGTCGAGCGTCAGAGTGCCACGCTTTCTATTTATCTTTTCAAGCAGGAGTCTTGACTCCATATCAAAGTCGGGATTTCTTTTGATAGCCTGCCCCTCGAGCTTGAACTGAATAATGCTTATCGCTTTATGCATTCTCGCAACGAGAGAGTCGTCACCGCCACCGTAGAAATTGCCACCCGATTCACCCTTGGGCAGAAAGGCGGAAATATCGCTATCACGATATACCTCCTCAGCGAAAAGCGCAAGAGGACGCAGCGAAATACCGTAGCCGATTTCAATAACGTCAAGATTCTTATAGGTAATCGAATTATTGAGCACCGTTGCGATACACAGGCGTGAGCCTGCCGCGGCACCCATCCAAAGCGCGTCGTGGTTGCCCCACTGTATATCAATCGAGCGTTCGTTCATCAGCTCGTCGAGTATCAGATCGGCGCGAGGACCTCTGTCGAATATGTCACCGACTATATGCAGATGGTCTATTACGAGGCTCTTGATAGTCGAGGCAAGCGAAATAATCACGTCATCGGCTGCACCGATGCGAATTGCCGTCTTGATGATGCTTTCGCAGTAAATAGTCTTTTTCTCATCATCTCCGTCAGCGATAATCTCCTCGATAATATAGGCGAAATCTCCCGCCTTTTTTACCAGATGCTCCCGTACAACCGCGCGGGTGTATTTACTTCCGACGAGTCTGCATATTTCAAGCAATCTTACGATGTTTTCACGGTACCACTCGGGAGTGTTCTCGTTTTTCTCTCTTGCCTCATCGAGCTTCTCGTCAGGGTAATAAATCAGGCTTGCCAGCTCTGCCGCGGCTTCATCTGTTATCTCGTTACCAAAAAGCATATTTATTTTGTGACGAATAACGCCCGAGGCGTTTCTTCGTATATGCGAGAATGCCTCCCATTCACCGTGCAAATCACTTAGGAAATGCTCTGTTCCCTTAGGGAGATTAAGCAGCGCGTTGAGCCTTATTATCTCGCTCGCCGCAGCCCTCTTTGTCGGGTACTGTCGCGCTAATTCAAGCATATATTTATCGGTAGTGAGCATATCGTAACCTCCGAGAGATTATTTGAAGTATCTTGCTGCCGTTCTTTTGAGTAAGTAGTAAAGTCCCGCGCCGCCAAATCCCGCGCAGACTATCTCACCGATACCGACGGTGAGCATCAAGAAGGGATAGGAGTCGGGCGCGCCGTATGCGAAAATAAGTACGAATGGCACTATTACCATATTAGATATTACGGTCGGTACCGTTGCCGCCCACTTCCATTTTTCAGGCAGCTTCGCGAGCATTCGCGTTCCGACAGCACCGATAAGCGTGGCTACACTACCGAATATCACGTCCCATATAACTCCGCCTGCAATCAGGTTGGAGATAAGGCAACCGATAAATAGACCCGGTATAGCCTCGGGCATAAAAACCGGCAGTATGCATAGCGCCTCGGAGAAACGGAACTGTATAACTCCGCTCGATAGACCGAGCACTGACGATAATAGCGTCAGCACTACGTAGATAGAGGCGATAAGCGCGCCTCTCGTGGTGTAGAGAGTAATCTCTCGTCTTTTGTTTTTCATAGATTTTCTTCCTTTAGTTTTGTTTTTTTGCCTTACGGCTCGGTGAGGAAGGTCTCGAACTCACCAAGATATATTATACCACAAATTTGCTTAATTGCAATAAAAATAATAAAATTTACTTTTTGGAAAATAAAGTTAAATACGCTAAATATTATAAGAAAACAAAGAAAATTGCCGGAATTAACCGCGATATACATAATTTTACGGTAGCAATAAATGCGAAAATCAGTATAATGAAATAAAAGAAGGTGAGGCGCAAGGTGGAATTTTTACTGATTGGTGAGTCTAAGCTCAAGATAGTTGCGAACGCAGAAGAAATGAAGGAATATAAGCTAGATGCGGAGAGCACGGCAACGGGCGGGCAGGGGATACGCAGAGCCTTCTGGCGAGTGCTCGACCGAGCGAAAAGCGAGGTGGGCTTCGACCCGGCGGGTGATAAGGTGCTCATACAGTTCTACCCAATTAAAAACGGTGGTTGCGAGATATTCGTCACCAAGCTGGGCATTCTTCCTGAGTCCTCAGCTCGCCTTGTTGCAAGGTCGAGTAAAATTGAGGTATTATCGCGAAGTCGCAGCTTTTACGCATTCGATTCTCTTGATGATTTGCGCGCGCTTTGCCGCATACTGAGGAAGATTACCGAGAATTTTCCACCCGTCAGCGACGTTTATTTCGATAGTGACAAATACTTTCTGTCGATAGAGGAATACGGAAAAGGCGGTGAGACCGTCGAATTTCCGTGTATTCTGGAATTCGCCAATGGACTCACCGCCGATTTCGGAGTTTTCCTCTCAGAGCATGCCGACCGACTCACAGACGGTGACGGCATAGAGAGATTTTCTTTAGTTTAATTGTTTGGCTTCAATATCAGCCATCATACCAACGCGAATAGCGTGTCTGCCGCCCTCGTATTCTGCCGAGAGGAAGGCGTCGACAATATCAAGCGCAAGGCACGGGCCGATAACTCTCGCACCGATACATAAAACGTTTGCATCGTTGTGACATCTCGTCATCTTTGCCGAATAGGTATCAGAGCACGCTGCCGCCCTGATTCCCCTGTACTTGTTTGCGCACATCGACATACCGATGCCCGTGCCACAGATAAGAATACCAAAAGAGCTGTCGAGTTCACCCTGCACAGCCTCAGCGACCTTGCTTGCGAAGATAGGGTAGTGACAGGATTCGGTGGAATCACAGCCAAGGTCTACGCACTCGTAGCCGCTATTTATAAGATGCTCAATTACTTCCTTTTTAAGCAAAAATCCTGCGCTATCCGCACCAATGTAAAGCTTTCTTTTCATATTAGCGTCCTCCGTAGGTGAATTTATTTATTTGCCGCCTCGCGCTCGAGTCTTTCACGCTCTGCCTGGGGCATTCTCAAATATATGGGGGCGAGCTTGCTATCAGATACGAATTCGCCTTTTTCGTACTTTTTCTTCGCTACCTTGCCTACCGAAACTGCGCTTTCGAGAATTAGCAGCTCGGGTGTATTCATAGTCTTGACTTCTGCCTTTTCCATAGCCGATTTTGCTACTGAGTAGCCGTCACCGACGAGGTATATATTTTCGTCATAGCTCGAAAGCTCGCTTGCCAGGTCGTAGAGCGCAATCGCTCTATCCTCTGTGAGCCTCGAAAGGCTATCACCGTCAGACCTGAAGGTTGCGGAATATACCTGCGCGCGTCTTGCGTCCATACAAGGAACTATTATTCCGGGAATACCGGACAGGTTTTCCGCGAGTGCCTCAAGCGTGGAAACCTCGACGCAGGGAATATTTTTGCCAAAAGCAAGTCCCTTTATGAGCGAAACACCGATTCGGACGCCTGTGAACGAGCCGGGACCGACTGAGGTGGTGTAAAGCTCTATATCGTTGAATGTCATCTTCAGCGACTCGAGCAAATTCTCCGCCATAGGCAGAAGCAGCTCACTCTGTGTGAGTCCGTTATCCACCGTATAGTGACCGAGCACGCGATCACCGTCAAGCACAGCGACGCTCGCTGCCTTTGCCGTGCCGTCAAATGCTAGTATTTTCATAATCTATCTCAATTTTCCTTCCTTCAGCGTCATCACCGTATCTCGATATCGTAACGCAAATAGCATCATTAGGAATAAAGTCCTCAATATTCTCCGACCATTCCGCTACGCAGTAGCCGTCGGACTCGATATATTCGTCATAGCCTGTGGAATAAAGGTCGTCACCGTCTGTTATACGGTACATATCGAAATGAAAAAGGTTGACCTTGCCACGGTGCTCATTGACGATAGTATACGTCGGGCTCTTAACACCCGAAATACCGAAATAGGAAGCAAAACCTCTTGTAAAAGCGGTTTTGCCAACGCCCATCTCACCTCGCATGGCGATAAAGGCGCGTTTTTTTCCCGCTTTATCAAGCATCTCGGCGAGAAGAGCACCGACAGCCTCGGTTTCCTCTGCCGATTTAGTGTATTTTATCATTTTATTTAATCTCCGAAAGATAATTTTTCGCCCCATCACCAAGCACGAATGCGAGTATTTCCTCATACTCACGCTTCGCCTCGTTTCTTGCCGCATCGGTTATTTTGTCATTCTTCACCGCGCGCAAGAGCGTGTTCTTGGGTGTATTTTCAGGGTCGGTCAGCTCCAGCGCCGCAACGGTGTAACCGCCTGCGCGAAGTCTGGCGAGTCTTATAGAATCTGTCATAGCCTCTGCGAGCTTGTTGGCAAGATGCGGATATTTCGTTACGAATGAAAGCTCGCTTGCCGCAATCTTACCGTTTAGGTATCTATGGCAGCAGGGCGTTGAGAGAATAACTCCCGCGCCAAGCCTTATCGCAGTATCAAGCACGATATCTGTTGCAATATCACAGGCGTGAAGAGAGATAACCATATCGGGCGCATCGTTCACCTCAATCTTTGAGATATCGCCAACCTCGAAGCGCATACCCGAATATCCTATCTCTTTTGCCAGCCCCTCGCACCAGAAAATAACGTCGCGCTTCAGGTCTACACAGCGCATATATACGCTTCTTTTCTTGACCTCTGTGAGATAATAATATACCGCAAAGCTGAGATAGCTTTTTCCGCAGCAAAGGTCGTAGATACAGAGCTCGTCCGTGTTGGGAAGTCTATCGTATACGTCCTCGATATGCTCGAGGAATCTGTTTATCTGTCTGAACTTTCCTTGCTTCTTGTCGTGTACTCTGCCATCGCGAGAGCTGATGCCGAGCTTGATGAGAAATTCCTCGTCACCCGAGAGAATATAATTTTTCTTTTTATCAAGCGACTCGATAGCAGACTCAAATGCAGGCCTGCTTCCATCGAGCTTCCTCTTTAGATTCTCACCGCCAAGCACGACCTCCTTGCCACCCTTCGCGCACTTCCACTCTGCGTCACCGAGAGTTGTGATAAGGTTTACCTGCCTGTATTCCTCGAGCAGCAAAGATAGCTCGTTTTCTATTTTATCGAGCGTAATATTCTTGTGCGAAACGGTGTTTCCCGGTAGAGAGTATTCCATAGCCAGAACTCTGTTCTGCCTATGAGCGCAGAGTCTTGCCGATATTTTAGCCACCTCGCTTGCCTTCGGCCTCGAGAGGACGAGCTTTTTGAGCACTTCCTTTTCCGCCGCGGAGCGCACGAGAGAAATAAAGTCGTTTTTTTGCATATCAGTCCTTCTTATTGAACGAAAGCTTGTTTTCGGTGCCGTTTATTAGACGCTTGATGTTCTCTCTGTGACACCATATAATAATTACCGCGAGCAGAATAACGCTGACAAGCAGCAATGCGCTGAGCATCTCAATTCCGCAGGTTAAGCCGACGTAAAGTGCGACAGCGAAAGGGTAGAGCGCGGCAACGGTAATAGAGCCGAGCGAAACGTATCTCGTTATTGCAAAAATCACAGCAAATACGGTTATCAGTATAATAGCAATAACGGGAGAGAGAATAAGCGCTGAAATTGCGGTTACAAGTACGCCCTTACCGCCCTTGAACTTGTAATAAATAGGGAAAATATGACCGATAGCAACGAAAACGCCAGCAAGATAGCAGTATCCGTTCAGAGCAATGCCGTTATTATAGCCGAAGCCGAGAAGGAGAGCAGTGACGAGAATAGATAATATTGCCTTTGAAGCATCGCCGAGCAGGGTAAGAAGTGCACCCTTTTTACCGTAATTACGAATCATATTCGTAAGACCCGCGTTACCGCTTCCCTTGGTACGAACGTCCTCACCGTAGAAAACGCGCGAAACTATAATGGCGGAGTTTATACTGCCGAGTAGATATGAAATGGCAATAGATATAAAAATAAATCCGATAAGCAGAGCGTAATATACAGCTCCGTCGCTTATACTATTGTCATTAACCAGAATAGAAAAAAGTCCATCATTAAAAAGATTCATGAACCAAATCTTACCTTTCTTAATATAAATAATAAATAATTATACCATCGCGCAGGAATAAAGTCAAGAAATATCTTGCATTTTTAATAAATTGGGTGTATAATCTATTATTATGCGAAAGGAGGGGATATAGAAATGAAAAATCTACTTAAGGAATATTTTAGCTCAAAAGGTGTAGAATATTTTTGTATCCTCAACTACTCCGATTGCATCGAAACGAGCAAGAGAATTATCGAGCGTGAGGGATTTGAGCCGAGAAGCGTTATAATATATCTCGTGCCGTATTACACGACCGAAACCGAGAATCTCTCGCGCTACGCCGCCTCGCTTGACTATCATCTGGCGATAGGAGAAATTAACGGCGGATTAAAGGATCTGCTTCTTAAGAATTTTCCGTCAGCAAATATCAAGGGCTACGGTGACCATAGCCCGATAGACGAGCGTCACTCTGCGCTCATAGCAGGCCTTGGCATAGCGGGGGATAACGGACTTATAATAAATGAAAAATACGGTAGCTTCGTTTTTATAGGTGATGCGGTTACCGATATAGATCCCGCGATTCTTGGCGCCGATTCTCCCAAGGAAATCGTGCGCTGCGAGCATTGCGGCGCTTGCAAGAGAGCCTGCCCGACGGGTATTTTGCGTGGTGAAGGCGAGGATTGCCTATCTGCCATAACACAGAAAAAGGGGGAGCTTTCTTGCGAGGAATGCGCCCTTATGCGTGAATACAACACCCTTTGGGGCTGCGATATTTGCCAGACTGCTTGCCCACATAATAAGAATAAAGCAAAAACTCCGATAGAATTTTTCTATAAGGACACTGTCACGAATCTTACTAGAGAGATACTTGACTCAATGTCAGATGAAGAATTTTCGCTTCGCGCATTTGCTTGGCGCAAGCGCGCTACGGTGAGCAGAAATATAGATATTTTGTCAGAAAAGTAAACTATACGCTACATTTTAACCAAAAAATCAACGAAAGTGAGTGCGAAATGGCAAAAAGAAAAAAGAAAATAATATCACTGTTTGCGCGCATTTCCTTTGTGATTTTTGTCTTGATTTTAATTTTGGCGGTGCTTTCCGAGCTTTCACCTCGCTTTGCTGACCTTATCAATTCCACCGTTTCCCAGCAGTTTCGCAGAGTAATGGCGACATTCGGTGACATCTTCCCGTTTTCGCTTTTTGAGATTATCGCCCTTTCGATACCGCTTATTCTCTTTCTGGTAATATACGCGGGGCTTCGTCGCTTCTCGGACAGGGAAGGCAGACTTCGATATATAGTGAATATACTTGCAGTCGTGCTTCTCGTTTTCTCGGGACATACGCTGGCGCTCGGAATAGGCTACAGAACGACACCGCTATCCGTGCAGATGTCGCTTCCCGATACCGAAATCACAGTCGAGAATCTTTCCGAGGTTATGACTTCGCTTCGCGACGAGGTCAACTCGCTTGCCGATATCGTGCCTCGCGACGAAAACGGTGTCTTTAACCCTGAGTACACCTACCCCGAATTGAGTGATAAAATCTTTGCTTCCTATTCCGCGCTTGAATCCGAATACGGCTTGCCCGCTAATTTTGAGAGCAATGCCAAGGGTGTATATTTCGGCAATTTTATGTCTTATCTTCGCATTGGCGGCATTTACACCTATATTACGGGCGAGGCGAACGTGAATACCGCGTATCCAGCATATGATACTATCTTCACCGCTGCGCACGAGATGTCGCACCAGCGAGGAATCTTGCGTGAAAACGAGGCGAACTTCGTTGCTTATCTTCTCACCTCGACCTCTGATGACCGTAATCTTCGCTACAGTGCCGCGCTTAATATGTATAGTTACATCGCATCTGCGTTATATAAAACTGACAGTGATGCCTACTACAATATAGCCGAAGGACTCTCGGAGTCGGCACGCGTGGATATTCGAACGTCGAATGCTGTTACGGCGAAGTACGGTGATACTATAATTGCCGATATCTCCGAGTGGGTGAACGACCTTTACCTTGAATCCAACGGCACTGACGGTGTAGTCAGCTACAGCCAGGTTGTCGAGCTTACCGTTGCCTACTTTGAGATGAAAAAGTAACCTACACACCGCCGCCTGAATATGATAAGAATGAATTATTATCGGTTTGGGAGCGAGTATGAAAAGAATCATAGTGAACGGCCCCTCTCGCCTTGTGGGCGAGGTATCCGTCAGCGGCTCGAAGAATGCCGCATTACCTATTATTTTCGCCACGGTTATTACCCGTGGTATATCGAAAATCCGCCGTCTGCCGAATATCGGTGACGTGCAGGTGGCTCTTGAAATAATACGCGGCTTCGGCGCTGTGATAACGAAATCGGGTGACCTAACCTATATCGACACACGTGAGCTTTCATACCGTGTAGCTGACGAGAGCCTGACGTCGAAAATCCGAGCGTCGACCTATCTTCTCGGTGCTTGCCTTTCACGCTTTGGAGAATGCAGAATATCCACCTTTGGCGGCTGCAATTTTGCCACGCGTCCGATAGATATGCACCTTGACGCCTGTCTTACGCTTGGCGCAAGGGTGTCAGACGATAGAATAACGGTAGACCGTCTGAAAGGTGCGGAAATTAACTTTAATAAGCAATCGGTCGGTGCAACCGTGAACGCCATTCTTTTGGCGGTATCGGCAGAGGGTGAAACGCTCATTCACAGCTTCGCTACCGAGCCTCATATAGACGCGCTTATCGACTTTCTTATTTCCGCGGGTGCTTCTATCGAGCGCACCGAAACCGAGATACGCATAGAGGGCAGAGCACTTCACGGAGGTGATATTACCGTTATCGGTGATATGATAGAGGCAGGGACTTACATAACGGCAGGTCTGATGACGGGCGGCAGTGTTACCGTCAAGAATTGCCCGACTCGTGATATGCATTCATTCTTTGCTTTTCTTACTCGTATTGGCGCAAATATTGACGTAAATGATGATTCCGTAACCGCCAGCCTTAGCGGTAAGGTAGAGTATATTTCTGTAATCGCCGAGCCATACCCCGGCTTTCCCACCGATCTGCAACCGATTGTCGCTCCGCTTATGGCATACAATGCAGGCGGCGAAATCACCGATACCGTCTGGCAGACACGCTTTGGCTATCTTGAAGCACTCGCGTCATTCGGTGTTGATTATACCGTTCGAGCTAACCGCGCTATAATAAACCGTTCGCGCATTGCTCCCACAAGAACAGTCGCCCCCGATCTTCGTGGCGGTGCTGCCTGTCTGCTTTGCGCTCTTGTTGCCGCTGGCAAAAGTGAAATAAGCGCTGCGGAGGTTATTCTTCGTGGATATGAGAGCTTAATGGAGAAATTATGCGCCCTAGGCGCTAATATAAAAATTCAGGAATTCCAAAAAGGAGAAAACAAATGAAAAGAATACTAACAGTACAGGATATTTCCTGCGTCGGAAGATGCTCGCTCACCGTAGCGTTGCCTATAATCTCGGCAGCAGGGGTAGAGGCTGGAGTTTTGCCTACGGCAGTTCTTTCCACCCATACTGCTTTTCCGAAGTTCACCTTCTGTGACCTGACGGGAGAGATAGAGAAGATTTCCAAGGCATTCGAGGAGCTCTCGATAGACTTCGACGCCGTATACACGGGTTACCTTGGCTCATTCCGTCAGCTTTCCCTTGTGAGTGACCTTATAGATAGACACAAGACCGATAAATGTGCGGTAGTAATTGATCCCGCAATGGCTGACAACGGCAAACTTTACACAGGCTTCACCCCCGATTTTGCGAGAGCTATGGCAGCCCTCACGGCTAAGGCTGACCTCGTCGTTCCCAACCTCACCGAAGCCTGCTTTATGCTTGATATTCCTTATCCCGAAAGCTATACCGAGGACTACATACGCGACGTGCTGAAGAAGCTCACCGACCTCGGCGCAAAGCGCGCGGCTCTGACTGGCATATCCTTCGATCCCGCGAAGCTCGGTGTATATTCTTACGACAGCACTACCGGCACCTATTTTTCCTACTTCAACGATAAAATGCCCGTGGCGTATCACGGTACAGGTGACATCTTTGCCTCGGCTACCCTCGGAGCTATGATGCAGGGGCACAGCGTTGAGAGTGCGCTTGCCGTTGCGGTTGACTACACCCTCGAGTGCATAAAGCTGACTATGCAGGACGAGAACCGACGCACCTACGGTGTCAATTTCGAGGAAGCGCTTCCTTATTATATTGAAAGACTAAAAGATAAAATGTAAAAAAAGAACAGACCGTGAGGTCTGTTCTTCTTTTACCTATGAGCTCTGTGTACCTTTCTTTTTTTACCCGGAATTGCCGCAAGCGCCGAAGCACCGAGATAGCAGCCGTAGTTCATAAAAGCGCCGCCGCCAATCTTGCCGCCGCAGACTATCAATGCGACTAAAAGCATAATAAGTACCACTGCAAGTGAGACGAGCAACGCATATACCACACCGCCCTCGCCGCGCGTTCTGCCAGAGAATATGCCGCCAAAAACAGCAGAAACTACCATAGCTACGAGCGAATATATACCCACCATTCCGGTAGGGTCGCTAGACGCGCTCGCCACCAGAGCCATGATAAACGAAGAGAGAATTATCATAGCCGCCGAAAAGGCAAGACAAATTAAAAATTTAACAGCGCCGTCATTCTTTATGTATTTTTTTCCCTTAAGCATAAGAAAACCTCCGAATAAGTCTATACAACCTTATTCGGAGGCTTGCCCTTTTATGACAAATTATTTCTTGCTTTCGTTCTCTTCAGCCTTAGCCTCTTCAGCCGCAGCAGCAGTGATGTCAGCAATCTTGACGTCAACGCTTCTGATAGCAGCCTTGAGGAAACGAATCTGAGTCTTTTCCTTGGTGGTTTCAAGCACGAAGGTTTCTTCCTTGATTGAAACAACCTTACCGATGATACCGCCGATGGTAGTAACCTCGTCGCCTACCTGAAGATTGTCGCGCATATCAGCCGCTTCCTTTTCTCTCTTCTTGTTAGAACGAGAGGTGAAGAAGAACATACCGATAAGAAGCGCGATCATAATTACCCAGGTAATGATACCGGAGATTGGAGAGCCGGGATTGCCAGCGCCATCAGCCGCAGTGTCGAGAAGAAATAGTAAATTCTGCATGATTTAATTCTCCTATAAAATTTATTTTTTAATAATTATACTTTTAATTTATAAACCCTTTCGGAACAAACCGTAACCTTTTGATGAAGAAATCAATCCTCGTCATTTTCGATAGCGTCCTCTGTCACCTTTGTCGATGCCTTCGGAGGCTTACCGCCAACACGGTTCTTTTCCGCCGCGGTGATTATCGAACGAACGACCTTGGAGGGTGAGAGCCACCAATCACGGCACCAGACTCTCATAATAGTCCAGCCCCTTTGCTCGAGGAACTTGGGCTTGTATACGTCACGCTCGAGAGCAGACGACGATGCCGCGAATGCGTCCTTGTCAAGCTCGACGCCTATAAGGTACTTTTCGCAGGAATCATCATATACCGCAAGAGAAATGCGGCTGTTCTTATTACCAAGTCCAAGGTCAACCTTGTAACCAAGCTTTTCGATTCTCTCCTTCATCTGCATCTCAATTTTAGGCGCAGTAGTGAGAGCTCTGTCATCGCTCGGCTCAGCAGGGGAGAGTCCCTCAAGAATAATGCTTGCGTGCGCCTTATCACCGTCGGAAACGGCGCGAACGTATGTGAGATATTCACGAAGCAGCTTAGGGCCGAGATTCTTTGCGGTGTCAACCTTGAGCTCCTCCGGCTCTATACTTGTGACGACGATTATCTTAGTCTTCGCACGGGTGATAGCAACGTTCAGACGGTTCTCGCCGCCCTCAGCAGAGAGCGAGCCGAAGTTGGTATAAACCTTGCCTTGCTCGTTCGGCGCATAGCCGATAGAGAATATGATAATATCTCTCTCATCACCCTGTACGTTCTCGAGATTCTTGATGAACAGGCTGGTGTCCTCACCGTCGTCGGTTCTCATTCTCTCCTTCGATACGTGCGCGAGGAATGCCGCATCCTTGTGCGCTTCCTTGTCTATTGCATCTGCGATGCAGGTCTGCTGCTCGCTGTTGAAGGTGATGATACCGATGCTCTCGTTGTTCTTTCTCGTTGCGAAAATTTCCTTGAGCAGCTCAACTATTTTCGCCGCTTCGACGGGATTCTTTCTGTCTATCCATCTGCCTGCCACCTTATGACGAACGATAGGACGCAGATTCTTGCCCGTATAAATATTGGGCGCAATCTGCAAATTTGACGAATAGAACGCGCAGTTAGAGAAGTCGATAAGCTCTTGATGACGGCTTCTGTAATGGTAGGTAAGATTTGCGCTGTCATATCTCGATACTGCGAGATCGAGCAGACTCTCAACCTCAAGCGCTGCCGCAACCGAGGGATCGTCGAGCGAGTCGGGGTCTGCACCGAGATAACGCTTCATGAAGGTCGCCGACGGACGAAGCTGCTTTGCGTCACCCGCAACGACTATATTTTTACCACGGTAAATAGTGGGTATAGTGCTCTCAATAAACACCTGCGACGCCTCGTCGAAGATTACTATATCAAACAGATTCTTTTCAAGAGGCAAAAGCGTTGAAACGTTTTCCGGCGAGAGCAACCAACAGGGGAAGAGCGAGAGGATAAAGCTGCCGTAGCTTTCCATCGTTCTTCTGATGGGCCAGAGCTTCTTGTCCTTGGATATCTGATAGAGATAGTCCTTCGCATTCTCCGCTGTGTCGAACATCGTCTTGTAATCGCTGTTCGCTTTACCCTGACAGATTCTGTGAGAAACGCTGAGCTGATTTTCCTTGAGTCTGTATATTCTCGCGGAAATATTGGGGTAATCCACTATTTTTGCAAGCTGATCCTTGTCGCTCTCCTCAGCGAGCGTAAGCTCGTGGTACATACGAATGATAGGCAGCTTGTCGAGTATATCTGTATAATTCTGGTAGTTCTTGCTCGTTTCGTAAGCAAAGTTGAGCACCGTCAGCATATTCTTATCAAGCGTCTTGATAAGCCTGCTTATATCGCGCGAGGAAATGTAATTGTCAAGCGCCTCATGTACAAGCTTGATATACGACGTATTGCCACGCAGGATATTGTCGATTACCGCGATATAACCGTCCTTCGTCAACACTCTGTGCAGACAGTTATATTCTGCCACGAATTTCTCAATAGCCTCGATAGTCTCGCGGAATTTTGCTTCCATATCCTTGGACTTTTCGCCAATGAACAGACTCTTCGGGTTTTCAAGACGGCATTCCATCTTTGCCACCGTGCGCAGCATCTCGGGCTCTTCAAGCAGAGCGTAGTGCGCGAGCACCTGTCTTGTGTAAGGATATTTTGAGATATCGAAGAAGCCCTTTCTCGACTTCTGTATCTCCGAGAGCTTTGCCTTGACCTCCGCGATAGTCGGAATGTCAATATCCGGGAGCATGCTGTCGATTATAGGGTTCTTTTCCTTTGCCTGAATAAACTTGTAGTAGGTCTCTGCGAGATTATTTGCGTTTATAGCGAAGAGCGCGTCGGACATCTCGCCGTAATTGAGCGCGAGAACGTCTTTCGCAAGAAGCATCGCCTGGTAGGTAGTGTATTCACTCGAGTTCTTTGAAAGAACGTAGGACGAGGAGTACATTTCGGCAAGCGAGAGCCCAAATGGACGCTTGTCGTTGAGGATATGATATATCTCATTGAGTGTAGCTTCCTCGGCATCAATTATAGCCTGGAGCTTGTCATATTCCTCTTTCAGACTGTCTACGTTAATGTAGCTGTCTGTATTGCTTTTTTGATGCGCCGCGTAGCATCTCTCGTAGAACGCGCGCTTTTCCTTGCCCTCGTCGCTGACGTAGATAGCCTTCTCATTTAGAGCACCAAGACGTGAAAATACAACGTCAAGCGCCGCCTTCTTTTGAGATACGACGAGCACACGCTTGTTTTTACAGAGAGCATCTGTGATTATATTAACTATGGTCTGCGATTTACCCGTGCCGGGAGGGCCGTAGATGACCATATTACCCATCTTATCGACCTTCTTGACCACCTCGCACTGAGCGTAGTCAAGCATCTTCACGATATAGCTTGAGCCGCTGACCGTTCTCTTTGGCTTCAATAGCTTTCTCTTGAAGGACTTAAAGACTGCTGCGTGACGCTTCGAGAACTTACTGCCTGTGAGCAGCAGCTCGTCTATTGCATCGTTGGTCAGCTTTTTCTTTTCAAGAACGCTGTAATCGTTATATACCGAGTTGGAAATAGGGAAGCGTCCGAGCACTGCCGCATAGCGTACTGAAAGCTCGTTCTTTTGAGCGTCAGGCTCCTTGAATCTTCCGTAATTATATATTTTTCTTGAGCCCGTGCAATCAATCTTAACCTTCGCCTCACCGAGATGCTTTATAACCGAAAGCACGCTTCGGAACGAGGAGAGATCGTCAAATTCAAGCTCAAGCTCGTCAATATTTATCTTCTTCGACTGTGCATAAGCAAAGACGAGTGCCTTGTTTATCTGTATCTTCTCGTTTGGGTTAAAGCTAATCTCAACAACATCCTCGCCCTCAACCTCTATTTTAACAGGGAAGAGAATGAGAGGTGCTTTGATAAGCGTTTTCGCAGGGCCCTGCTGTATCGAGCCGAATACGAAGGGATAACCGATGTAAAGCTCGTACTTACCGGTTTCCTTCTCGATTTCCTCAACCTCACGCTTGAGCTCGCGCAGCTTTGCGATTTCTGCCTCAATGAGCTTGCTCTCACCGTCGGCTATCTTCTTTTTGCGCTTTTTCTCGGCCTTTTCGTATTCATCAAGATCGAGATTTTCGGGAGTTTTAGGCTCTTCCTTTATATCTCCCCCACCCAGATTTTCTATCAGATCGCGTTTTTCGTCCTTGCTGATAAGGGCAAGCGGCTCCTTGCCCGCAAACCACAGAAAGTCAAGAAGCTGTGCAACCTTATTTTCGCGTCCCTCGAAGATTCTACCAATATCGTAGGAATTCTTGCGAACTACGTTTTTCAGATAAAGACATTTATTTTTGCCACCGATTTCAATAAGGCGTTCTTTATAGTATGTGTATATACTTTTGCCCATCGCCAGCTCCTAATTACAAAATTTTACAACTTAAATTATAACACAAGCGTCTGGAAAAATCAACCGAAAATAAAGAAAACATTAAAATATTTTCTAAAAAACGCGTATACTATTGTAAAAAACAAAATATATGCTAGAATAGTTATCAAAAAGAGGCAGAAGGGAGAAAAAATATGTCACATGAGCAGAAAATATCGGAGTTTCTAAAAAACCTCTCGGAAATATCGGTAGGTAAAGGCAGGTATTTTGGCAAGCATACCGTGATGGTTCCGTCACGCAACGAGGTTATAGAGATAGTAAAAAGACTTCAGCATCTGATGTTCCCGATGTATTTTTCCTACGCTGCCGATAAGGGCAAAAGCGAGAGGGAGATTGCGGAGATAACCTTCCTTTCCTTGAAGCGACAGCTCACCAGCGCGTACGCGTATTTTGACGAGGATTCGCTCGTTGATACCGAGAGCGTGGCGTATGAGATGCTTGACAGAATTCCTTACGTCAAGGAGATGCTGCTGAAGGACGTCATAGCGCTTTACGAGGGCGACCCTGCCGCGCGCTCTCCCGAGGAGATTATTCTTTCGTATCCCGGCTTCTACGCGATTTCCATATACCGTCTTGCGCACGAGTTTTACGTTAAAGGCGTGCCGTACATTCCTCGTCTTATGACCGAGTTCGCGCACGAAAAGACGGGTATAGATATCCACGCAGGAGCGACCGTAGGCGAGTATTTCTTCATAGACCACGGCACAGGCATAGTCATCGGCGAAACAACTACCATAGGCGACCGAGTCAAGATATATCAGGGTGTTACCCTGGGCGCGAAGAGCTTTGAGCTTGGAGACGACGGCAATCCTATCAAGGGTATCAAGCGACACCCCGACATCGGTAACGATTGCGTTATATACGCGAATGCTACCATTCTTGGCGGCAATACGGTGATAGGCGACGGCTGTACCATTGGCGGTAACGTTTGGCTCACTCATTCCGTTCCCGCGGGAGAAACCGTTTATTACACAGGCAAATGAAAATGACGGAGCGAAAAGCTCCGTCATTTTCATTTTTTAGTTATTCTTAATTCCCTCAATGGTATCAACAAGCTGCTGATGGCTAAGCTTGCCGTCGCGGGCAAGAACAATTACGCCATTCTCATCGAGAATAAGCGTTCTCGGATAAGCGGATTTACCACCGAGCAGATTGAAGTATATATCCACGTATTCAGTGAGGGGAGTATCATATGCGAATATCATCTTTGAATCGGGGAAGTGCTCTGCAATATATGCAGGAGCTTCCTCCTTTTCGGCTACACTGTGCACCGTGAGCACTACGACCTCGCCGTCATATTCGTTTGCCACTTCGTTGAAGTCGGGTAGCTCCTGCTTACAGGGACCGCACCACGTGCCCCAGAAGTTTACGATAACTATCTTGCCCTTGAAGTCGTTGATGCTTACCGTACCGCTGCCGTCAACCAGCTCGAGCGAATAGGAAGGACATCTGTTGCCGATTTCGCTTCCAACGGGAATATCGTCCTCATTACCGTTATCGTCGGTTACAGGAGGCTGATTTGTTCCATCGTCATAGATAAAGTTGAAGTATACGAGCGATCCGCAGAGCAGAAGTGCGAGAACAGAAGCAAGAATGATATTTATTATCTTTACTCTCTTGTTTCTCTTTTCTTCAATGGCAGCCCTTTCCTTTTCGGTCTTTGCCATAGCTATTTCGTTCTCGGGCAGAATAATCTTCGCACCCTTCCATGTTATAGCCTTGGTGGGACAGACGCCTGCGCACTTACCGCAGTTAATGCACTCTATATCACCAACGTGGTGAATATCCATCTCGCATACGGAGATACACTTGCCGCAGTTGATGCACTTATCCTTTTCGAGCTTGATACCGAAGAGCGAAATCTTGTTGAACAAGCCGTAAAGCGCGCCGAGAGGGCAGAGGAAGCGGCAGAATATTCTGTAAATGAATACCGCGCCGACTATAATGCTTACCGCTAGCACGAATTTCCAGGTGAAGAGCGGACCGAGCATAGCAAAGAGTCCATCGTTGTTAGGATTGATAAGAAGACCTATCGCACCGCCTACCGTACCCGCGGGACAAATATATTTGCAGAACGCAGGAAGCGGGAAATCGCGGAACATATAGAGGAGCGGAATAACCACTACGAAGAGCGCGAGTATAACGTATTTCAAGAACGAAAGAACTCGTGTGAGCGGCCCTTTTTTTAACTTGGGAGTCTTAATCTTATGTAAGAGGTCCTGTATAAGTCCGAAGGGACAGAGCCAACCGCAAATCCATCTGCCAAAGATAATGCCGTATAGCATTATTATACCGAGCATATAGTAAGGAGCAGTCTTGTTCGATGCGGAAAAGGAATTTTGCAAAGCACCGAGAGGGCAGCTCGTCACTGCGCCGGGGCAGGAGTAGCAGTTGAGTCCCGGGGTACAAAGGTTCTTCGATACACCCTTGAAAATATCACCGGTAACGTAACCCTTTAAGTAAGAGTTAAATAGCAGGGCGGAGTATAGCTGAATGAGCTTTCTTTTATGATTTGCGCCCCAAGTTTTAATTTTTAACAAAAAGTTTTTCATATTAACCAAGTCCTATACATTCCGTGCAAATACCGACCGCCTTGATAAGCACGTCGGTCATGCCACCGTTAGTAATGCCAAGAATAATGAAGATTGCGCCGATGCACAGCACAGCGATTCTGAAAGCAAGCACCGCAGTCTGCTCATTCTTCGATTCCTCAATTATCACGGGCTTTCCGAGCTTAAGACCGTTTTTGACCTCGTTCTTGAGCAGGTCGAGCTCGCGCGCCGCGCTCCTTTCCGCGAGATACACTCTCGGGATATGGATTGCCACAGCGCCGACAAGAAGAGGGAGAGCGACAGCAAATGCTGAAAGAACGTCAGCGTTAAGATTTTCAACCGTGAATTCCGCGCCAAGCGCTACGTAAAGAAGTGCGCAAATAGCCAAAACCGCAGAAATAGCGTAAGCAATGTATGCGCAAATCTTTCTATTGCTTCTTTCCTTTTCCACCACGGCCTTTGCATCGTCGGAGATCTTTTGTGAATCGAGTCTGGGAGCAAAAGCAGTAAGCATTTCCAAATTCGTTCTTCCGACGGAATGGTCGTGTTTAGCACCTATCACAGTATCGTAGATGAAGCCGACAAAAATAGCAATAATTGTGACGATCGAAGGAACTAGCAAAATCAGAAGATAGTTTCCAACGATTTCTCTGGAATAAGGACTTTCCCCACCGGTGAAAAATAGGTGCGCGCAGCATACGATAAAACCTATGCCGAGCAGAATAAGGAAAGCTGACGTCAGTATGTATATCAGCTTGCCGTATTTGGAGTTTGTCATAATGGCCACCTTTCAAATATTTATTCTAATTTATAATCAATATATTTTATCATATTTTTTGCTTTAAGTCAATAGTCGAATTGCGTATTTGCCGAAAAAAGAAAAAAGAAAAACGTTTTTTGCGTTTTCAAATTATAGCCTATTGTGACTACATAATGCTTTTGCCAGCAAAATGCAAACAATAGTTCTCAAAAAACGGGGAAATAATGATAAAGAAGAGCGCGATTTTTCTCGCGCTCTTCTTGCATAAATTGAGTGTAAAAAATAAGTCCTGCGCGTATACAAGTAATAAATGAAGAGTTTAGTCCTTGTCCGCGACCTCGTTCTGACCGCAGCATTTCTTGTATTTCTTACCGCTGCCACAGGGACAGGGCTCGTTTCTGCCGACCTTCTTGGATACAGCAGGCTTGCGAACGATTGACTTATCACCGGCAAATCCCTCTGACGTGGGCTTTGCTACCTGTACTCTCTCGGTTGCCTGGGGTCTCGGAACGACGGAGAGGATCTGTCTTACGGTGTCCTCCTTGATGTCGTCGACCATTTGGTCGAACATCTCCGCGCCCTGAATTCTGTACATTGCGACGGGGTCTCTCTGCGCGTAGGAGTTAAGACCTACGTACTCCTTGAGCTCATCCATATTCTCGAGGTGATCCATCCACTTCTTATCTACGTTCTGGAGAAGTATAACCTTTTCAACCTCGCGCATAGCGTCGGGACGCATACCGCTGACGGAAGCAAAGAGCGCATCCTTTGAGCGATATATTTCGAGCGCGCGCTCTACAAGCTCGGCCTTCCACTCGTTCTTGTCAATAGCTGCAAGCTCCTCGGCTGTATACTCAAAGTTCTTCTTATCGGTAAGCAGACCGAGATAGTGGTTTCTGAACTCATCAAACTTCCAGTCCTCGGGAGTGTCAACGCCGAAGCAGAATTCAAATGTTTCCTCAACCGACTGAGTAATCATAGAGATGATTCTATTCTGTACGTTGTCGTTGAGAAGCACCTCGGAGCGCTGCTCGTAGATAACGTTTCTCTGCTGGTTCATAACGTCGTCGTAGGTGAGGACGTTCTTTCTTCTGTTGAAGTTGTTTTCCTCTATCTTTTTCTGTGCGCTTTCGATAGAGCCGGAGAGTATCTTTGCATCGATAGGAGTGTTCTCGTCGAGGCCGAGGCGCTCACATATACCGCCTATTCTGTCAGAGCCGAAGAGACGCATAAGATCGTCCTCGAGAGAGAGGAAGAATCTAGACTCACCGGGGTCTCCCTGACGTCCGCTTCGACCGCGGAGCTGATTGTCTATACGACGGCTCTCGTGTCTTTCAGTACCGAGAATGAAGAGACCGCCTGCCTCGCGTACCTTTTCTGCCTCGGGTGCAATTTCCGCGCGGTATTTTTCGTAAAGTTCGCGGTAGGTAGCTCTCGCCTCATTTACGTCATCATTCTCCGAGGGGGCAGAGCTCGTCGCCATAGCGATAAGTCCTTCCTCATATCCCTTCTTACGCATCTCGGATTTTGCCATATATTCGGGGTTACCGCCGAGCATAATGTCGGTACCTCGTCCTGCCATGTTGGTGGAAATGGTAACGCTGCCGAATCGTCCTGCCTGAGCGACGATTTCCGCCTCTTTTTCGTGATGCTTTGCGTTGAGCACGGTATGAGGCACGCCCGCTCTCTTGAGAACGGCGGAAAGCTCCTCGGATTTATCAATAGAAACGGTACCGACAAGCACGGGCTGACCTTTCTCACGGCAGGCCTTAATCTGATCGACGATAGCGCCAATCTTACCTCTATAAGTGCGGTAAACCGCATCGTTCTGGTCGATTCTTATCATCGGCTTGTTAGTAGGTACCTCGACAACGTCGAGCGCGTAGGTGCTCTTGAACTCGTCTTCCTCTGTAAGTGCAGTACCCGTCATACCCGAGAGCTTCTTATACATACGGAAGTAGTTCTGGAAGGTGATAGTCGCAATAGTGCGCGACTCACGCTGAACGTTAACGCCCTCCTTGGCCTCAATAGCCTGATGTAAGCCGTCGTTGTATCTACGTCCGGGCATAAGACGTCCGGTAAATGTATCGACGATAATAACGTTTCCGTCTTTAACTATATAATCCACGTCGCTCTTCATAACGCCGTGCGCCTTTATAGCGGTGTTTACGTGGTGGTAAATGCTTGCGTTCTGCGGATCGGAGAGGTTCTCGAGATTGAAGAATCTCTCTGCCTTCTCGATACCGTGCTGAGTCAGCACCGCGGTACGAGCCTTCTCGTCTACTATGAAGTCCTCCTCGTAGACGTCGAGGTCCTCCTTTGCGTCAACCTCCTTGATAACGTGACGAGACATAGTTCTAACGAGCTTATCCGCCATGCTGTAGAGGTCTGTGGACTTTGAGCCCTGACCTGAGATGATAAGAGGCGTTCTCGCCTCGTCTATAAGTATAGAGTCAACCTCGTCTATGATAGCGAAGTTGTGACCTCTCTGTACCATTCTCTCCTTGTAGACAACCATGTTGTCACGCAGGTAGTCGAATCCAAGCTCATTATTGGTAGCATAAGTAATATCCGCGTTATACGCCTCTCTCTTTTCGCTGCTTGACTGACCGTGTACGATAAGTCCTGTAGTAAGACCGAGGAAGCCGTAAACACGTCCCATCTCGTCGGAGTCACGCTTCGCGAGATAGTCGTTTACCGTAACGATATGCACGCCATTGCCTGCAAGCGCGTTAAGATAAGCGGGCAGGGTAGCAACGAGGGTTTTACCCTCACCGGTTTTCATCTCCGCAATACGTCCTTGGTGGAGCAGTATACCACCGATAAGCTGCACGCGGAAGGGACGCTTGCCGAGTACTCTCTCGTCAGCCTCACGCACGAGCGCGAACGCCTCGGGGAGAATATCGTCAAGAGTCTTGCCGTTTGCGAGATCTGCCTTCAGCTTGTCGGTATAAGCTCTCATCTCCGAGTCGCTCATAGCGGCGAACTTGCCTGCAAGTGCCTCTGTTGCGTCAACGAGAGGTATAATTCTCTTTATTTGCTTTTCGCTATAGCTCTTAAAAAGCGAACTGAAAATTCCCATTTCAAAATATCCTTTCAACTAGGGGAAAATAATTAACCAAACTATTATAACACAAAAAACTCAAAAAATAAAGAGATAAATGTAAAATATTTTTATTTTCTTAAAAATCTGCCACCTCTTGCATTTTTTATTGCTCTGTGATAGAATATTGTCGATAACTTTTATAGAGGCGTAAAAATGATAAACATAGTTCTTTATTCTCCCGAAATTCCGCAGAACACGGGCAACATATCTCGCACCTGCGCCGTTACGGGAGCCAGACTTCACATTATCAAGCCAATAGGATTTGAAATTTCCGACCGCACATTGAAGCGAGCAGGACTTGACTATTGGAATCAGCTTGACGTTACGTATTATGAAAATTACGAGGATTTTATCGGGCAGAATGAGGGAGCGCAGCTTTATTTCTTTTCATCTCACGCGGAGCAATCCTTTGCCGACATCATCTATCCCGATAATGCCTATCTCGTTTTCGGCAGAGAATCGGTAGGTCTTCCTCGCGAGCTCGTTGAGGCAAATATGGACAGAGCCCTGCGCATTCCGATGCGCAAGACCTTGCGCTGCCTTAATCTTTCCAACTCTGTCGCCATAGCCGTTTATGAGGTTCTTAGGCAGCAAAATTACATAGGATTGGAGTAAAAAAATGAAGGTATTAAAATCAGTTCTTAAAGGAATAGGAGTATTTTTACTCGGCGTAGCGTTTTTTATTGCTATGGCAGTCGGTGGATATTTCTTCGCGGGCGTGATTCATACGTCTTATGAATCTCTCGGCTTTTTAAGCTTTGTTTTCCTTATCATCGGCATTTTTCTTGCCTTCTATCTCTCGATAATTGTTCACGAGGGCGGGCACCTTATATTTGGACTTCTTACGGGGTACGGCTTTTCCTCGTTCAGAATCGGCAGCCTTATGTGGATAAAGCAGGAGGGGAAAATCAAGTTTCGCCGTCTTACCATTAGCGGAACGGGCGGTCAATGCCTTATGATTCCCCCCGAGGAGAAAGAGGGCAAAATCCCCGTCGTTCTTTACAATCTCGGCGGTGTGCTTATGAACGTCATTTGGAGTGCCGTTCTTTTGCTTGTTTATTTCCTTATACCAAACGTTATTATACTTTCGGAAATGTTGATTATTGGCGCAGTATTGTCCTTGATTATCGCCTTGACCAACGGTATTCCGCTTGCACCGGGCGGTATGCCGAACGACGGTATGAATGCCTACTATCTGGCAGGCAACGATACTTCAGCGAGATCGTTTTGCAATCAGCTTCGTATGAATGCCGAGCTAGCGAGGGGCAAGCGAGTTTCGGATATGCCTGCCGAATGGTTTACCGTACCCGAAGATGCCGATATGCAGAACGTGCATAACGCCTCAATAGCCGTATTCGCTATATCCAGAACGATGGAGTCTATGGACTTTGCCGCTGCCGAAAAGGAGATTAAAGTGCTCTTAGACAGCGACTATCGAATAGCTTCTGTTCACCGCAACCTTCTCGCCTGCGACCTCGTTTATTGCCGACTTGTACTAGACGGATTAAAGGCGGAGATTTCCTCACTGTTAACCATAGATCAACAGAAGTTTATGCAGTCTATGAAGAACTTCCCGAGCGTTCTTCGCACCGAATATGCAATTGCCGTTATTCGAGATAAAAATAATAAAAAAGCAGAAAAAATCAAGCAGAATTTTGAAAAAATAGCAAAAACCTATCCTTACCCCCAGGATGCCGAAACAGAAAAAAACTTCATGAAGTATGCGGCAGAATGCTGCGTAGTGGACGGCGACTCGACATCCCGCTCTGACGTTAAAGAATAAAGCAGGAAATTAAAATGATAAAAATAATGTTCGTCTGCCACGGCAACATCTGCCGCAGTCCTATGGCAGAATTTGTGTTAAAGGATATGCTCAAAAAGCGTGGCTTGGATAGCAAAATCCAAGTCACATCGAGTGCCACCAGCACAGAGGAAATCGGTAACGATATCCACAGAGGCACGAGGCAGATTTTAGACAAATATTCAATTCCGTACACTCGCCGCGAGGCAGTTCAGCTTGCGCGTGCGGATTATGCGAAATACGATTACTTTATTGGTATGGATGCTGCCAACGTACGCAATATGCATCGCATCTTCGGCTCTGACCCGGAGGGGAAAATTATGAAGCTCCTCGACCTCACCGAAGCTCACCGTGACGTTGCTGACCCCTGGTACACGGGCAACTTTGAAGTCACATACCGTGACGTCACCGACGGCTGCGAGGCGCTACTCGAACACATAATAAAAACGGTTGGAATTTGATTCCAACCGTTTTTATATTCAAATTACAAGTTATAATACTTATCAAATTCAGCAGGGTGCGGAATTTTGGAAAGCTCTGCACACTCGGCGCGCTTGGTCTTAATGAAGTTTTTGAGAAGCTCCTCGGGGAATACACCGCCGGTGGTAAGGTAATCGTGATCCGCCTCAAGTGCGTCAAGCGCTTCGGGAAGAGAAGTGGGAAGTCCTTTGAGCTTTGCCTTTTCCTCCTCGGGAAGATGGAAAAGATTGAAGTCGTAAGGTCCCCAGCCCTCCTTGTGAGGATCGATCTTGTTCTTTACACCGTCAAGACCTGCCATAAGGATTGCCGCATAGCAGAAATAGGGGTTGCAGGTCGCATCGGGGTTGCGAAGCTCGAAGCGACGCTTGTCAGGACTCTTTGCATAAGCAGGAATTCTGATAACCGCGCTTCTGTTAGAGGTAGCGTAACCAACCGTTACAGGAGCCTCGAAGCCGGGAACAAGACGCTTGAAGGAGTTGGTCGAGGGATTAGTAATAGCGCAGAGAGATGCGATGTGCTTAAGCAGACCGCCCATAAAGTAGTGCGCTGTTTCGGAAAGGTGAGCGTAGCCGTTGTCGTCGGAGAATACGGGCTTGCCGTCCTTGAAGAGAATCATATGAACGTGCATTCCGCTGCCCGCCTCGCCGTAAATAGGCTTGGGCATAAAGGTAGCGCTCTTGCCGTATTTAAGCGCAGTGTTGTGAATGATATACTTTATCAGCATAGTTGCATCAGCCATGTGAGTAATCTCGCCGAGCTGGGGCTCAATCTCGAACTGTCCCGACGCTGCAACCTCGGGGTGATGATAGTTTATCTCAATACCCGCAT
>JAGBGE010000003.1 GCA_017936125.1 Clostridia bacterium | reverse complement strand
CCACGACCTCTAGCGTGACAGGCTAGCGCTCTAACCAACTGAGCTACCAAGCCGTATTAGAGAAATTCGGAGTCGGCAATCGACTCCGAATTCTTGGTGGAAAGTACAGGGCTCGAACCTGTGACCCTCTGCTTGTAAGGCAGATGCTCTCCCAACTGAGCTAACCTTCCGTCAATTGCTATACAATTATAGCAGACATTTTTCCGTTTGTCAAGAGGGAAATTCATAAAAAATAAAATTTTACGGCTCTATTTTATTTTTAACAATTAAATTATTGAAATATTTACATTTTTGTGATAACATAAAATAAAAAATGTGGAGAATAAAATTGAACGATACTAAGAACAACGAATTTTTGGGCACTAAGCCTGTTGGCAGGCTGCTCTTCAAGCTTGCGATACCGACTATTTCCGCGCAGCTGATAAATATGCTCTATAACGTGATTGATAGGGTTTATATAGGACATATGGATGGCATTGGCGACCAGGCATTGACCGGTGTTGGAGTTTGTATGCCTATCATTATGATTGTTTCCGCCTTTGCCGCCCTGATAAGCTCGGGCGGAGCTCCAAGAGCCTCGATTTTTATGGGCAAGGGCGATAACGACTCGGCAGAGCGCACGATGGGCTCCTGCTTCTCTATGCAGGTGATAATTTCGCTCATACTCACCACCGTGCTTCTTATATGGCACAGAGATTTTCTTATGGCCTTCGGAGCTAGCGAGAACACTATTGGTTTTGCCGCAGATTATATGAAAATATACGCTATCGGCACTATATTCGTTGAGCTCACTCTCGGAATGAACGCATATATCACCGCGCAGGGCTTCGCCAAGGTGGGAATGTATACCGTGGTTATCGGTGCTGCCGCGAATATCATACTCGATCCTATTTTCATTTTTGCATTTAATCTAGGCGTCAAGGGCGCAGCGCTGGCTACGGTTATATCACAGGCAATGTCCTGCTTCTTCGTCCTTGCCTTTCTCATCAGCAAAAAGAGTATTCTCAGATTGAAGCTATCTACCTTGAAGATAGACCCAAAGCTCGCACTTCCTTGCCTTGCGCTTGGTCTTGCGCCATTCGTTATGCAGGCGAGTGAGAGCGTTATTTCGGTTTGCTTCAACTCCTCGCTTCAGAACTATGGCGGCGATATTGCCGTCGGCGCTATGACTATTCTCACCAGCGTTATGCAGTTTGCTATGCTGCCGCTTCAGGGACTGGCTCAGGGCGCGCAGCCGATTATCAGCTATAACTACGGCGCGAGAAACAAGGATAGAGTAAAGTCAATTTTCAAAATTCTCCTCGTTTCCAGCCTCGTTTACTCTGTGACGCTTTGGCTTGCGGTTATGATTTTCCCGCGCGCGTTTGCCGCAATCTTTACTCCCGATGCAGCGCTTCTCGACTTCACCGTGCCAGCGCTTCGCATTTATTGCGCTGTGCTTTGCATATTCGGCGTGCAGGTTGCCTGCCAGATGACCTTCGTTTCGCTCGGAAAGGCGTTCTCGTCGGTAATAGTCGCAGTTATGCGTAAATTCGTGCTGCTTCTCCCCTTGATTTATATCGTGCCTTGCTTCTTCGAGGAGTCGATGAAAACCACGGCGGTTTATCTCGCAGAGCCGATTGCGGATTTTCTCGCGGTCAGCTTCACGGCAATTCTCTTCGCCTTCCAGTTCAAAAAGGCGATTCGTTCAATAGATGATGAGAATAAAATCAATATTAAAGCTTAAATATCTGCTTAAAAATAAATATTTTCTTACCTATTGACAATATTTTCAGCTTGTGATATAATAACAATGTTAATCTATAAATAAGCGGAGGGCTTAAAAATGAAAAGAATCAATACTATTGAAACCAAGAATATTGCAAAGACCGTAGAGAACGGCGGCTGCGGCGAGTGCCAGACCTCTTGCCAGTCTGCTTGCAAGACCTCTTGCGGCGTTGCAAACCAGCAGTGCGAGAACAAGAACCAGAAGTAATTTATTTACGGGCGGTTTGATTGCGCTCAAAGATCAGGGTGTCGCTCAGATTTTGCGGCACCCTTAATTTTTAGCGACCGCCATACAGAAGAACGGAGAAAAGAAATGGTACATCAGTACAAGCTGAACGGATATAACATAGTTCTCGATACCGCTTCGGGCTCGGTGCATACCGTAGACGAGGTGGCTTACGATATTATCGCTATGTACAAGGATAAAACACCCGAGGAAATCGTAGAGGTGATTCTCGAGAGATACGGTCACCTTGAGGGCGTGACCCGCGAGGATATTCTCGAGTGTATCGACGACGTAGCCTCGCTTGAGGCTGCGGGCAAGCTCTATTCCGAGGACGTCTACGAGAAGCTCGCCTGCGATTTCAAGAATAACAGCAAGGTTATTAAGGCGCTCTGCCTTCACGTAGCGCACACCTGTAACCTCAATTGCTCCTATTGCTTCGCGAGTCAGGGCAAGTATCAGGGTGACAGAGCGCTTATGTCCTTTGAGGTAGGTAAGCGCGCGCTTGATTTCCTTATCGAGAATTCGGGAACAAGACGCAATCTCGAGGTGGACTTCTTCGGCGGTGAGCCCTCGCTCAACTTTGACGTGGTGAAAAGACTCGTCGAGTATGCGAGAAGCATCGAGGGAGAGAAGAATAAGAACTTCCGCTTCACCTACACCACCAACGGTATGATACTCACCGACGAGATGATAGAGTTTCTCAACAAGGAATGCCACAACGTCGTTCTCTCTCTCGACGGACGCAAGGAGGTAAACGACCACTTCCGCGTTGACTATTCGGGCAAGGGAAGCTACGATACGATAGTTCCCAATTTCAAGCGTCTTGTAGAGAGCAGAGGCGGTAAGGGCTACTACGTGCGCGGTACTTATACGCATAATAACGTTGATTTCACAAACGATATTATACATATGGCAGATCTCGGCTTCACAGAGCTTTCTATGGAGCCTGTCGTTTGCCCTCCCGGTGACCCATACGCGCTGACCGAGGAGGATTTACCCGTGCTCTTCGAGCAGTACGAGATTCTCGCTAAGGAAATGATAAAGAGAAAGAAGGAGGGACGTCCCTTTACCTTCTATCACTATATGCTTGACCTCAAGAACGGCCCTTGTATTTACAAGCGTATCACGGGCTGCGGCTCGGGTACGGAATATATGGCGGTTACTCCTTGGGGCGACCTTTACCCCTGCCACCAGTTCGTCGGTGACGAGAAGTATAAGCTAGGTGACATTTTTAACGGTGTGAAGAACGTAGAAGTACAGGACGAATTCCGTTCCTGCAACGCATATGCGAGAGAGGAATGCCGTGACTGCTGGGCTAGACTTTATTGCTCGGGTGGCTGCGCTGCGAATGCATATCACGCAACGGGCAGCATAGGCGGTGTTTATAAGTACGGCTGCGAGCTGTTCAAGAAGCGCATTGAATGTGCGGTAATGTTGCAGATTGCAGATTCAGAAGAATGACCACACCGATTTTTGATTTCGTAAAGAAATATTCGGCTTCGGGCGCTGCAAGGCTGCATATGCCCGGACACAAGGGTGTAGGTAGGCTCGGCTGCGAGAGCTATGATATAACCGAGATTTCGGGCGCTGACGTGCTATATTCTGCCGACGGAATTATAGATGAAAGTGAGAATAATCTCACCGCCATTTACGGCACCGGGCATAGCTTTTATTCGACGCAGGGCTCGACTCTTGCGATATATGCGATGCTCTTTCTCGCTACTCGCGGCAGCGAAAAGCCGCTTATTCTCGCGGCAAGGAACGTGCATACCGCATTTGTCAAGGCGGCGGCGCTTCTCGACCTCGACGTCGAGTGGCTGTACCCCGAGGAGAGCGAGCATCTTTGCTGTTGCAATATCTCAGCCGAGAGTCTGAAAAGCAGACTTTCTGAAATGGGAGTTTTGCCGAATGCCGTCTACGTGACCTCGCCCGATTATCTTGGAAATATGCTCGATATTTCTGCGCTTTCGGCGGTCTGCCGTGAGTACGGTCTGCCGTTGCTGGTGGATAACGCGCATGGCGCGTATCTTAAATTCCTTCTGCAAGATTCCCACCCGATCACACTCGGTGCTGCGATGTGTGCCGACTCCGCGCACAAAACGCTCCCCGTATTGACGGGCGGAGCTTATCTTCACATCTCGAAGGACTATCCCCATTTTGCACAGCAGGCACGCACTGCGCTCTCGCTCTTTGCTTCGACGAGCCCGTCATACCTGACGCTTGCCTCGCTCGACCTTTGCAACGAGAGGCTTGCCGGCGATTATCCCGAGAGGATAAGGGAATTAGCAGATAAAATTGTGGGCGTAAAGAGCGAGATTTCCGGCCTCGGCTTCGAGGTGGCAGAGAGCGAGCCGCTTAAAATCGTGATAAAGGCGGGCGCGGAGCTTGCGAGCCACCTGCGCCGAGAGGGAATCGAATGCGAGTTCTCCGACTCCGAGTACACAGTCCTGATGCTCACTCCCGAGAATAGCGACTCCGACCTTGATAGGTTGCTTTTCGCTATAAAGAGCGCGGAAAAATCAGAAATCAGCGCTTCACAAATGACGCCTGCGCCACACGAGCGTGTGATTTCGGTAAGAAAAGCGATTTTTGCTCCTTCAGAGAGAGTAGCTGCAAAGTTTGCGATAGGTCGCATTTGCTCTTCCCCCACCGTTTCCTGTCCCCCCGCCGTGCCGATAGTTATCAGCGGAGAGAGGATTACGAGCGATGACGTCGCACTTTTCGAGCACTACGGTGTTGAGTACGTGAACGTTGTAATAGAATAATAATGAAAAAACGTATGCCTTAACGTGATACTCAGCGTGCTTGGACAACTTTTTATTATAAAATACGCTTTGCTCAAAATGTGCAGTTATTCTGTATATTTTTAGTAGATTTAACAGTTTATTTTTTGCGTCAAGTATGATATATTAAATCTTAAAAAGGGGAAAAAATGAAAATTAAAAGAACTTTAGAAACCGTATTTGCGCTTTTGATGCTTGCGATTTCTGTAATATCGCTTGCGTCCTGTGAGATTGTAATGTCATTTATTCCGGGAAAATCTCCGGGAACTCATATCCACGAGCTGAGCGAGGTAGCAGAGAAGCCTGCCACCTGTACCGAACCCGGAGTGAAGGCGTATTATACTTGCTCGGGATGCGAAAAGATGTTTGCAGATTCAAAGGGTGAGAATGAAATTACCTCTCCCGAGGTAATCGGCGTTACGGATCATTCCTTTACAGATTACAAGTCGAACAATGACGCCACCTGTCTTAAAGATGGCACCAAGACCGCAAAATGTGACAACTGTGAGCTTACCGAAACGATAACCGACGTAGGCAGCAAAAAGGTTCTGCCTCTCACCGAGGAGGAGTTCTTGAATCAGGTAGCTTGCTACGGTACGACTAATACACCAAATGGTGACGGAGCGCTCAAGAGAGGAAGAATTATTATTACTATTCCTATGCTTGCAGGCACTAAGGTTACATTTGTTGGCGACCTCAGCGTATATAAATTCTCGGTTATCAGAACAAACAACCCCACAAATCCCACCGAAGGCGGTAATACATACCAGATAGATCCGGGCTGGAACACCACCTGGCAGGATCAAAGCTGCTTTATCTTACCCGAGCCTGACGGTGGAAGAGCACCGGAATATATAGTAATCGTTTTCACCAGAATTGATGGAGCAAAGCTTTCCGAAACCGAGATTCAGAATCTCCACAACCTCGTTACCGTTGAGGGAAATAAGGCTATTGAAACAAGCTACGAGGGCAGGCTGACCAAAGAGGAGTATAACCGCCAGGCAGGTCACTATGGAAGCGTCACCTCGACCTACAATAACAGCAATAAGCGTATTCGTATTTCCTTTGATATCAGAATGGAGATAGGTACTGTTGTAAAATTCGTCGGTGACACCAAGATTTACAAATGGGCGGTGGTTGAAACCGCCGATACCTCGATAACCACCAAGATACTTGACTCCGGCTGGAATAACTCTTGGTCAGATCCTTCTGCAAGCTACGTATCCAAGATCAACGGTGGATTCCTCGTTCTGACCGTATCAAAGCTCGACAACAGCGCTATGGGCGTTGATGATATGGCTCTCGTACACAGTATGTTTGAGGTTGAGGGAAATAAGTTTAACGAAAACGGCAATCCCAAAGAGGCTGTGGAATATGAGGTTAATTCTATAAATCACCGTGGATACAGCAAGCTCGCACCTGAAAACACTCTGATTGCTTATCGTTATGCCTATCTTTCGGGCTTCAGATTCGTTGAGTGCGATATAAGCTTCACCAAGGACGGTTACGCGGTTCTTCTCCACGACGACAGCATTGACAGAACATCTAACGGAAGCGGAAATATTGCCGATCTCACTCTTGATGAGGCGCGTGCTTATGACTACGGTTCATGGAAGGATATGTCCTTTAAGGGCGAGGCTATTCCTACCTTTGAGGAGTTTATCGCGCTTTGCGCGGAGCTTGGACTTCATCCTTACATTGAGATAAAGAGCAGCATTACTGCCGAACAGGCAAAAGCCTTGGTGGATATAGTTGCAAAATACGACCTTCCCTACGGTTGCTCTTGGATTTCATTCCAGGCATCCTCTCTTAAGGAAATTATTAAGCAGGATGATACCGCAAGAATCGGTTACGTATGCAACTCTGTGACCGAGTCTGTAATCACCACCTGCCTTGAGATGAATACCGACAAAAACGAGGTGTTTATCGACGTTAAGTATTCCGCAGCAAATGCAAATGCAGTATCTCTTTGCAAGAATGCCGCAATTCCTCTTGAGGTATGGACGGTTAACAGCGAGGCTGATGCTCTCGCACTTGACCCATACGTAAGTGGAGTTTCCAGTGATTATATTATCGCAGGCGAGCTGCTTTGTAGCTCGGATGAATAAAGAAATTCGCTTAACAAGCGTGAAAAGGGGCTGCTTCTTTTAGGCAAAACCAAACGAAAAAGGTAGAGGTCATAAACCTCTACCTTTAGTATTATATGGGGAAAAGCCTCTTTTATATTTTCAGGCTGACCTCGCCTGTGAAAAGTCGTTCTCTTTTGCCGTTATGCTCGATAGTCAGCGAGAAATCCTCGTTTAAGTCAAGAACGGTCGCATCAAACTGAATATCGGGCTTAACAACCCTGACCGTCTTGCCTATGACCATAGAGCGAGACTTGTATTCGTCAAAAAATGACGGGCGGGGCTCGAGCATTTCCTTGACTATTCCAGCCGCAAGCTCGCTTCTGTCGGGAACTCTTTTTGATTCGCTTTCGATAGAGGTAGCGATATCGGAAATCTCCTCGGAAATGGCGTTTTTGTAAACATTTATTCCCATTCCGACGACTAAATAGCCGATTTCACCGCTTTGCAGTACCTCTCCCTCGCACAAAATTCCCGCGAGCTTTTTACCGCCGAGATAGATGTCATTAACCCATTTTATATCACTTCTTACCTCTGCGAGAGTGTCTATAGCGCGCGAAAGAGCTACGGCAGCCCTTGCGGTCGCCCTCGTTGCATCAAAGCCTCGCTCGTCGGGGTAGAGAAGCAGACTCATATAAATTCCAGCGCCCTCTCGGGAGACGAAGCTCCTGCCCATTCTGCCTCTGCCGCCGCTTTGCGCATTAGCTATGAAAAGCGTGGGAGTACGGCTGTCTTTTGTTCGTGCGTATTCCTTGGCGCGTGTGTTGGTGGAGTCGGTAGTATCGTAAAAGACGACGGGAATATCTACGCCCAGCCTTTTAAGCTCCGCTTTTATTCTCTTTTCGCTCAGCATACCGCACCTCCTTCTTTTTTCAAAAACATTGTAGCATAGCAAACCTATAAAGTCAACATAAAGAAAAATTTTTATATCTCTTGACATTCTTAAATTTTTATATTATAATGTAAGTCGCAAAGGCTGTGATGAAGACAGTAGCCTTGACGAGTCCTTACAGAGAGGCGGCGTTTGGTGCGAGCCGTCAGGCGAGTCGAGTGTGAATATCACTTCGGAGCCGCGTGGGTGAAATATAGTAAGCCACGCCGTAACCGCTGCGTTAAAGCGTTTAGAGATGCGAGTCTTTGACTCGTAAGCTCGGGTGGTACCGCGATAATTTCGCCCCGACGTTTTTTGTCGGGGCTTTTTCTTTTAGCCTTCCCCCGAGGGAAGCTGTCACCGTAGGTGACGGATGAGGTGTAAATAAATTATTTTTTGGAGATAAAATCTATGGAAATCTACGAGAAGGTGTCAACGAGCCTGAACTTCGTTGAAAGAGAAAAGGAAACCAGAAAATTCTGGGAGAAAAACAACATCTTCGAGAAGAGTATTGATATTCGCAAGGACGGCGAATACTTTACCTTCTATGACGGCCCCCCTACCGCAAACGGTAAGCCTCATATCGGCCACGTTCTCACCCGTGTTATCAAGGATATGGTTCCGAGATACCAGACAATGAAGGGCAGACGCGTTCTCCGTAAGGCAGGCTGGGATACTCACGGTCTTCCCGTTGAGCTTGAGGTTGAGAAGAAGCTCGGCATCGACGGCAAGGATCAGATTGAGGCATATGGCCTCGAGCCCTTTATCGCTCACTGTAAGGAGTCCGTTTGGAACTACAAGGAAATGTGGGAGGACTTCTCCGGCACCGTCGGCTTCTGGGCTGATATGGAGAATCCTTACGTTACCTATACTAACGACTTTATCGAGTCGGAGTGGTGGGCGCTCAAGAAGATTTGGGACAAGGGCCTGCTCTACAAGGGCTTCAAAATCGTTCCTTATTGTCCTCGCTGCGGCACTCCGCTTTCCTCTCACGAGGTAGCTCAAGGATATAAGTCGGTTAAGGAGAGAAGCGCGGTTGTCAGATTCAAATGCACCGACGAGGACGCGTATTTCCTCGCCTGGACGACTACTCCCTGGACTCTTCCCTCTAACGTTGCGCTTTGCGTAAACCCCACCGACACCTACTGCAAGGTTAAGGCTGCCGACGGTTACACTTATTATATGGCAAAGGCGCTTCTTGACTCGGTTCTTGGCTCTATCAAGCGTGAGGAGGACGCTCCCGCATACGAGATTCTCGAGGAAATGCAGGGTATTGCTCTCGAGCACAAGAGCTACGAGCCTCTCTGGGAATGCACCAAGGCTGCTGCTGAAAAGCAGGGCAAGAAGGCTCATTACATCACCGCTGACAATTACGTAACCATGTCCGACGGTACGGGTATCGTACACATTGCTCCCGCGTTCGGCGAGGACGATAACAAGGTCGGCAGAAGATACGGTCTGCCATTCGTTCAGTTCGTTGACGGCAAGGGTGAGATGACGGCGGAAACTCCTTACGCAGGTCTTTTTGTGAAGAAGGCAGACGCGCCTATCCTCGCTGACCTTGAGAAAGAGGGCAAGCTCTTCTCTGCGCCCAAGTTTGAGCACGATTATCCTCACTGCTGGAGATGTAACACTCCTCTTATTTACTATGCACGTGATACTTGGTTCATTGAGATGACCAAGGTGCGTGACAACCTTATAAAGAATAATAATACTGTAAACTGGATTCCCGAGAATATCGGTAAGGGACGCTTTGGCGACTGGCTCCAGAACGTTCAGGACTGGGGACTCTCCCGTAACAGATACTGGGGTACTCCTCTCAACATCTGGGAGTGCGAGTGCGGTCATAAGCACTCTATCGGCTCTATCGAGGAGCTGAAGGCTATGTCCTCTAACTGCCCCGATGATATCGAGCTTCACAGACCCTTCATTGATGCTGTTACTATAAAGTGCGACAAGTGCGGCGGAGAGATGAAGAGAGTTCCCGAGGTTATCGACTGCTGGTTTGACTCCGGCTCGATGCCCTTCGCGCAGTGGCACTATCCCTTTGAAAACAAGGAGATGTTCGAGGCTCAGTTCCCCGCGAACTTCATTTCCGAGGGCGTTGACCAGACTCGTGGCTGGTTCTATTCGCT
>JAGBGE010000036.1 GCA_017936125.1 Clostridia bacterium | reverse complement strand
TTATCGTTGTTTTCGGTATTGCCATTCTCATTATTGTCGGGCGTCAGATTATCAGAATTATCATTATTCGGTGTATTATTCGGAATTTCGTTGCCATTGTCTGCTATTTCATCGTCGGGAAAGGCGTTTTTATCGTCGGTAGGAAGCGTATTCTTGTCACCCTCGGTCAGCGCCCCGCTATTACCTGTATCAGCGGTGTTGCCGCAGCTCACAAGTAAAGTAGCTAGCATAAAGGTTAAAATTAAAGTTGCAATTATTTTTAGTTTCATAAAAAAATCTCCTTTTTTTGATGCCATTATAACACACAAAAAAGGAGATTGTCAGTGACTAAATCACAAAGTATGTCACTCAAAAAGTATTTTTCTCAGCTCCGCAACCGTTTTGCAGAAATAGTCACAGTTGTTTTTCATAAATTCGGCAATTTCGGGTACGTTGTGCGCCCATGCCGCCGCCGCAATATCCACACCTGCGCCTCTTGCCATATCGTATCCGGGCTTCAGGTCGTCAACAACCAGAATTTCCTCGGGAGAGAGATTATATTTTTCCATAAGGTCGAGCAGCGTGCCCGGCGCAGGCTTTCTCATCTCGGCAGGAATATCCCAACCGTAAATGTAGTCGGGTGAGGGAAGATTATTCGCCTTGTAGTCGCGCACAATATTTTCTGTCACAGAGTGTGAGTCCACCACTACAATTCCGCCTTGCGCTTTGAAATCAGCAATAATTTCACGCATACCGGGGTAGGCATTCGGGGTATGATTTTTCACGTACTCACGCCAGAACAGCTCCTCATCCTTCAGCTCATCTGCCGAGAGACCAATCTCGTCGGTGAAAAGCTCGAGAATTCCCGGGTGAAAATTCTTTTCAAAATATTCCTCAAGCGTGTACTTATCCGCAAGATGAGGTCTTGCGACCTTGAGATACTCAACGAAAGAGGGGTAGTGTATAGACGCGCTGCTGTCAACCACCGTATCATCGTGGTCGAGCACCAGGCATTTGTATTTTTTCTTCATAATTACTCCAGATTCATAAAGGTTACCTTCGGCACGGATACCGAGCAGTCGCTCTTTTGCACCGAGAGAATATTTCTGCCCATTATAGCTTCCCAACGCTCCTTACTGCCGCCAAATGATATATCTGTGAGCGAATCGCAACCGCCGAAGATGTCGAAGTCCTCTATCTCGCGTAGATCCTTTGGAATAGCAATTCTCGCAAGCGACGAGCAGTCTGCGAAGGCATCGAAGCCGATAACTCCAACGCCAATAGGCAGTATTATACTTGTGAGCGAGGTGCAGCCCTTGAAGGCTCTGCGACCTATTTTGACAAGTTTAGTTGGCATATCGACAATTTTCAGTGACCTGCAACCCTCAAAGGTAGACTCGTCAATGAGTCCCATATTGTCAGAAAGCTTAATTGCCTCGAGCGAAAAGCAGCTTGCAAAGGCATTGAACTCCACGAGTATACAGGAGTCGGGAATAGTCACGTCGGTAAGGTTGAAGCAGTAGGCGAACGCCCCCGAGCCTATCATAGTGATAGACTCGGAAAGCTTGATTCTGGAGAGCGAGGCGCAAGCCTCGAAGCAGCCCTCGCCAAGTCGCTTGCAGGAGTCGGGAATAATCACCGACGTGAGCGACGAGCATGACGAGAACGCCTCGTCGAGTATCTCCTCAATGCCGAAGTGCATATTGACCTTTTTGAGATTTCTACAGCCGGCAAATGCGCAGGCGGAAATCTTTTTCAGACTTCTCGGCAGATTAACCTCTGTTAGATGCTCGAAATCCCTGAATGCGTTTTCCGCAATTTCCTCGATTCCCTCGGGAACGGAAATAACGCTGTTTTCGGACAAATCCTCGTACGTTCCCGAAAAAACGACGAGCTCCTCTATCTTTTTTTTCTGATTTTCCATCATTACCCGAGCTTTGCAAGTGCTATCGTGAGTGATTCCTTAACCTCGAGGTACTTTGCGAGCTTCGCGCGTTCGCCCTCGATAACTGCGGCAGGAGCCTTGGCAACGAAGCCCTCGTTAGCGAGCTTCTTCTCAATTCTCTCGATTTCCGCGTCATTTTTCTTCATTTCTGCGGTGAGGCGCGCGCGCTCCTTCTCGAAGTCGATAACCTCTGCCAGAGGAATATAGAGTCTGCCCGCATCAGTCGCAATCATAACCGCGTCGTCGGACTCGTAGTTGTCTGCAATAATAACCTCGGAGGCGCTGGCGAGCTTTTCAAGAATCTTGGCAGCTCTCGCGAAGGTGTCCTCATACTTGGTTACAACGTAGAGCTTCGCCTTCTTCGAGGGAGGAACGTTCATCTCGGCTCTGCGTGTTCTGATAGCCGTGATGCAGGTGATGATTCTCTCAACGTCCTCCTCGGCATCGCTGTAATTAAGCGACTCGTCGAATTGAGGATATGCGGAAATCATAATAGACTCGCACTCGTGAGGAAGAGCCTGATAAATTTCCTCTGTGATGAATGGCATATAAGGATGAAGCAGACCGAGAATACCGGAAAGCACCTTTACGAGCGTTCTCTTTGCGGTAAGCGCGGGCGCGCCACCCTCGAAGATACGGCTCTTAGCCATCTCGATATACCAGTCGCAGAAGGTATCCCAGGTGAACGAGTAAATCTCCGCGAGCGCAACGCCTACCTCGTAGTTTGCTACGTTGTCGTTAACGGTCTTTGCCAGGCGGTTGAACCTCGAGAGAATCCACTTGTCCTCGATAGTGAGGTCTGCTTCGCTTGCAGGAGCGAGAAGCTCCTCGTCACTCTCGGTGAGGTTCATAAGCACGAAGCGCGATGCGTTCCAGAGCTTGTTAGCAAAGTTTCTCGCTGCCTCAATCTTCTCATCGGAGAATCTCATATCGTTACCGGGCGCGTTACCGGTAGCGAGCGCGAAGCGGAGCGCGTCAGCGCCGTATTCCTCAATAATCTTGAGGGGGTCAATGCCGTTGCCGAGTGATTTTGACATCTTGCGTCCCTGTGCATCTCTTACAAGACCGTGAATGAACACGGTGGAGAAGGGCTTCTCGCCCATATGCTCAAGGCCGGAGAATATCATACGGGAAACCCAGAACGTGATAATATCATAACCCGTAACGAGCGTGTCGGTGGGGTAATATCTCTTGAGGTCCTCGGTGGAATCGGGCCAGCCGAGAGTAGAGAAGGGCCAGAGCGCTGACGAGAACCAGGTGTCAAGCACGTCCTCCTCCTGACGAACTCTGCCGCCGCACTTAGGGCAGGTGTCAATATCGGTCTTGGAAACCTCCATATGACCGCACTCGTCGCAGTAGAAGGCGGGAATTCTGTGTCCCCACCAGAGCTGACGGGAAATACACCAGTCAAGGATGTTGTTCATCCAGTTGAAGTAGTTTTTCGAGAATCTTTCGGGAACGAAATTGATAGAGCCGTTCTCAACAGCCTCAATAGCAGGAGCTGCAAGAGGCTTCATCTTAACGAACCACTGGTCACTCGTGAGAGGCTCAACGGTAGTTCCGCAGCGATAGCAGGTACCAACGTTGTGGTCGTGCGGCTCGGTCTTAACGAGATATCCCTCTGCCTCAAGATCGGCAACAAGAGCCTTACGGCAGGCATATCTGTCCATGCCCTCGTATTTGCCCGCGTATGCGTTCATGGTTGCATCGTCGTTCATAACCTTAATCTGCTCGAGGTTATGACGCTGACCAACGAGGAAGTCGTTGGGGTCGTGAGCAGGGGTAATCTTAACGCAGCCCGTACCGAAGCCGA
>JAGBGE010000035.1 GCA_017936125.1 Clostridia bacterium | reverse complement strand
GTGTTGAAGTTGGTAAGCATACCGCCGGGCCAACGAACGTTTACGTAGTACTGACCGCATCTCTGTGCTTCTTCCTTAATGGTGTCAGCAGCCTGCTTCTTGGTACCAACGAAAAGAACGGTGCCGCCGTCCTGTGCGATCTCGGAAACGTAGTTGTACGCCTCCTCGAACTTCTTAACGGTCTTCTGAAGGTCTACGATGTGAATACCGTTTCTCTGAGTGAAGATGTACTCTGCCATCTTGGGATTCCACTTCTTGGTAGGGTGACCGAAGTGAACGCCTGCTTCAAGCAACTGCTTGATTGTGATTTCGAACATTTTATGTTCCTCCTTGGTTTTTTCCGCCATAGCGACATAATACTGCGACTCAAAAGAGCACCGGCAGTAAACCTACTCGCTATGTGAGATATAATGTCTGCCCGAGATTTGCCCGGACAGCCTTAATATAATAACATATAATTTTAAAAATATCAAGGGGTTTATAAATAAAGTTAAAAGTTTACAAAAAATTCATATTTTGGAGCGCATTTCCCTGCCTAGTCCTTGCATCTCGGGCTTTTTTCAATAAGGAAAAAGTATGGCGAGGTCGGTGAATTGAGAATGTGGAATTCAGACGCGCAAATGCGATATTTCGACAGTGTCTTAAAGTATTCGCGCAGCATATCGCCCTCGAGCGCGCCTTCCTCGTGTCCCGGGTAAATCGCGACTATGAGCGCGCCGTCGGGAGCGAGAAGCTCTATTGCCACCTCAACCGCAGGCATAGTCGTTTCACGCATTGTGGTTACATTCTTTTTGCCGCTTCTCGGCAGATAGCCGAGGTTGAACATTCCTGCCTTGATAGGCTCTTTTACGAATTCCTTGACTCTGTGATGCGAGGCGCAGATAAGCTCGTAGTTATTCGGCGCGCCGTTTGCCTCAAGATGCGCGCGGGTTGAGATGAGCGCCTCCTCCTGAATGTCAAAGGCGTATACCCTGCCCGATTCGCCGACGGTTTTAGAAAGAAACAGCGTATCACCGCCGTTGCCCATCGTGAAGTCGACGGCAATATCACCCTCTGAAAGATGCTCGAGTATAAAATGCTTATGAAGTCCTGTTAAATCTACCATATCAGTTTTTCATTCTCTCTATATCCGCGTCGGTCGCAGGGCGAACGAAGGCGGTAAAATTCGTTTTGTAGGTTACAAATCCCGGCTTTGAGCCACCGGGCTTCTTGATATTCTTGACTCTAGTGTAGTCAACGGCAACGAGGTCACCCGTAGCCTTTGAGTATCTCGCGGCAACAGACGCCGCCTCGGTGTAATCCCTCTCGCTCGGCTCCTCACCGTCGCAGAGCATTATGACGTGCGAGCCGGGAATATCCTTGGTGTGAAACCAAAGGTCACCCTTGCTTGCGGTCTTGAAGGTGAGGTTATCGTTTTGCAGATTATTTCTGCCGACGAGCAGCTCGTAGCCACCGCTTGTCCTGAATTTGTGGGGTGTGCTGACAAGCTTCTTCGGCGGAGTGTAGCCTCGCAGCTTTGATGCGTAGCCGGAGCGATAAAGCTCGTCGCGTATTTCAAGCACGTCCTGCTCGCACTCGGCTTTCGAGAGGAACTCCCGCACGCTCTCAAGGTAGTGAAGCTCTCTCTCCCAGATAGCAACCTGCTCGGTGAGCACTTGCTTTGCAGTCTTACATTTATTATAAAGCTTGTACATTCTCTGCGCATTCTGTGATGGAGAGAGGCGCGAGTCGAGCTCAATCTCTATCTCGGGGCAATTCTCGTCGTAATAATCAACCGCACTGAAGCTCTGCATACCGCGCTCCAGGCGATAGAGATTTGCTGTGATGAGATCACCGTATTTCTTGTATTCCTCTCCGCGCTCGGAGTCGATAAGCGCCTGACGCTGAATTCCGAGCTTACGCTCGGTGCGTGCCTCGGCATTGGAGAGCAGCGTCAAGAGGTCGCGCGCACGCTGGTGGATATGCTCAAGGCGGTCCTTCTCCTCAAAATAGGTGTCGAGAAGCTCGGCAGTGGTTTCAAACTGTCGTTTCTCCATACCCTCACCGTAATAGGTGATGTCCATATAGGAATAATCGAGAGGCTTGCCGCTATTGTCAAGAATAAGCGTTGGGGTGTAATTCTCGTTTATGAGAAGCTCCTGCCACTCACGGAAAATGCGGTAGAGCCTGTCCTTATCGACGTTGCAAATCGGCACGTCAAGGTTGCCTGTCGCGCGGTAGGTGAGCTCGTGCGCTATCTGCGTAGCTATGCCCGAGTAGGTCGAGGTAATGAACTTCTCCACCGTGCGCTCGGGAGAAAACTCAGCGAGCTTCTCAAAGAAAAGCGACTCGTCAATTTCAAGCGGCGAAAGCTTCTCCTGCTTTGCCGGTATCTGATATTTGAGTCCCGGCAAAACCTGGCGGACCGTGCTGGCGGCAAAGTCGATAATCTTAAGGGCGGCAAGGATTTTAGAGTCCTTGTCAAGAATAATAAGGTTAGCGTATTTACCCATTATCTCGCATACGATTTTCTTCTCCGTCGCAAAGCCCATCTCGTCGTAGCAGCCGACACGGAACTCGGCAATTCGGTCAAATCCCGGCTGCTCAACAGAGGTGATTCTCGCGCCCGTGAAGTACTTACGAAGCAGCATACAGAACATAGGCGCTTTAAGCGGATTCTCCTTCTGCTTGTCCGAGAGCTGAAGTCTCGGGGCATTCGGTCCGACGTTAAATACGAGTCTGCGTGACTTCTTGCCGTAGTGGATAAGCATATCTATTTCATCATTCCTAGGCTGAAGCACCTTTTCTATCTTCGCCTCTGGAAACTCGCGCCGAAATTCCGTAAGAACGGCGCGCATCATACAAGCGTCAAAAGCCATAAAAAGCTCCTTTTAATATCTTTCTAAAGTATTTTAGCACACAAGCGAAAAATAGTCAAGAGCGCAGCTGAAAAAGCGAAGCGCAAGCGGCAAAAACATTTACGTCGCGCCCGTCAAGGAGCACCGCCTTTACAGACAGCTTCTCCGCCGTACCCGATACTGCCGCCGCGGCGGCTATCTGCTCGCCATTCTCTGAAAGCAAGAGCCTACGAAGAACGTCGGGCGAAAACATCTCCGAATCAGAGCAAACCACGATATTATAAATCCTATTATCCAATGCTACGCTATGCACCACCGCATCGGTTTTATCGTCGAAAATGACGGTTTTTGTAAACAACAGTTCGCATTTCTGTGACAAAATGTTAGAATTCTTGATTTCTTGGCAAAAAATAATAACAGGCTACCTCGTTTCTGAAAGCATTAACCTGTTATTATCTTATGAAATTATTTTTGTTTTGTAGACTATCCTCTCGCATAGTCGAGAAGCGAACTATGCTCGTTAGGTACCTCCCCCTCGATTACCGCGATAAGAAGTCTATCGAGCATACTCCCGATTTCTCTGCCCTTGATACCGAGCTTAGAGAGGTCGGTGCCGTTCACGGCAAGGTCGGATAGTCGGTATACCACGCCTTTTGACAAAAGCGATTCAAGCCGCCCGAGCGTATTCTTGGTTGCCTTTTTTAGCAGAATTTCAAGAGCGATAAGCTCCCGCGCAGCGCTTTCTCCGATTTCCTTTAACGCAAGGGTTATGCCACGGTCGCTCGCAAGGTCAAACTTGTCGAGCGAAGAAAGCACCGAGATGCCGAGGTCACGCGTAGAGTTGTCCATTCGAAGTCCGGTGGCGGCAGAGCGATATGACTCGGCAGGCGTCGTCGACGATAGCGCAAAGAGAGAGAGCATTCGCGCCATATAACCAGCCTCGGAGAAAAGCGACTCCTCGGGCAAAGTAAGCGAAGATAATTCGGGAATAATCTCACCGAAAACGGAAGAAAAATCGCACAGTATCGTGTAGGCGAAATCGCCAGAGAGCATCTTTCTCCATTCGATATATATTCTCTCCGCGGAAACGTTAACGAGCAGATGCATATTGCGGGAAATTGCGGCGGCTGTGTTTTTTTCAATATCAAACCCGAGAACTGCGGCAAATCTTACAGCGCGCAGAATACGCAGAGCGTCCTCCGAAAATCTCGTGTCCGGGTCGCCTACCGCGCGAATCAAGCGATTGGCGAGATCCTCTCTGCCGCCGTAAAGGTCGGTAAGACCGTGACGGGCACTATACGCCATAGCGTTTACGGTGAAGTCACGGCGCATAAGGTCGTCCTCAATCCTGCGAGTGAAGCTGACCGAGCTTGGATGACGTGAGTCATTATACTCACCGTCAAAGCGATAGGTGGTTATCTCGTATGGTATGCCGTCGAGAACAAGGGTGACCGTGCCGTGCTTGATGCCGGTATCAACAGTGCGTTCTTTGGCGAATACTTCTTTAACCTCCTCGGGCAGAGCCGAAGTGGTGATGTCGTAGTCGCCCGGCTGCTTCCCAAGCAGAAAGTCGCGCACAGAGCCACCAACGATATCGGCACGGTATCCTGCCGACTCGAGTGCCGAAAGTATATATTCAACTTTTGCGGGAAGATTTATCCTCATAATGCGCTCCTTTCATTCATTTTAGATTTATTTTAGCATTTTAAGTTTGCTTTGTCAATCATATTGACAAAATTCGGTATTTGGGATATAATTTAGCAAGGAAAGTGAGAGATTATGGACATTCTTATAAATAAATCAGGACAACCTGTCAACACGCAGGAAAAATTTGCAAAAAGGCGAGAGGAAATAAAGGAATATCTCGCAGAAAATATATACGGCAGACTGCCAGAGCGCCCCGAGCATTTGAGGGGCGAGACCGTGACAAAGGACACTACATTCGCCGCGGGCGATGCGGTGCTGCGAGAGTTTTCGCTCACGCTGACGGTAAAGGGCGGTGAATTCAAAATGCCGCTCCGCTCTGTCGCGCCAAGCGGTGACGGGAAGTATCCCGCCTTCATTTACGTAGACTATAATTCGGACATTCCAAGCAAGCACCTGCCTGCCGAGGAGATAATCGACCGTGGATATGCGCTGTTTTGCTTATCATCTAACGATATTTGCGGCTACGGTGACGACTTCAAATCGGGAATATCAAAATTCATAGCTCCGACCAGGCGAAGAAAGGACTCACCCGGTAAAATTGCTCTGCTCGCCTGGGCAATACTGCGCGTGCTTGAATTTGCGGTTACACTTCCTTATATTGATGCCGACAACATAGCCGTGATAGGTCACGGCACGCTTGCAAGAGCAGCGCTCGTCGCAGGCGGATACGACGAGCGCATAAAATACGTTATTCTGAATAATCTTGAATTCGGTGAAGGCTATCTTTCCCGCCCCTATCTTTTCGGCAAGAGCTTCTGGGAAAATTCAGACGGCACTGCCGATAATCTAGCGCTTGCCCTTTGCGCGCCAAGGCATATTATGGTAGGCGCGGCAATAGACGATTGCGCCGCTGATAATCAAAAGGGACTTGAAAATCTTATCTCTCTAAACGAAACATACAGTCTGTTCGGCAAGTCGGATTTTACCTCTGAATGCGATAGCACCGACGAGCCTATCACGCTTCGCTCGAGCAGCATATTCTACCGTCTGCGCAGAGGTCCCGCGTATCTCAGTCGCAAGGATTGGAACGCGTACATTGACTATATAAACGATGTAAAATCACGTTAAAAGTACGCCTTACTTTACATTTTAACCAAATCTGCGGGCATATCCGCATCTTTTGCAAAGCTCCTCGACAGCAGCTCTGCGCTTGAATCCCTCGGCAATCGCCACTGCTCTATCCGAGGAAAGTATATCCTCAATGCTAGTATCGAATACATTACCGAGCGTGATATTACCCTCACTGTCAAGGCAACAAGGAATAACGCTACCGTCACAGAGGACACCGAAATGGTCTCCAAGACCGTAGCAAAATACCGAGTCGCTTCCAAGCGGTGCATTCATATCGGGCCACTCGAAGCGCTCACCGTATTCGAGATGCAGCTTATGCCTGATGCGCGCGCCTCTTGCGCCCCATTTCCATTCACCGTCGAGCCTTTTCTCGAAGAACTCGAGTGTACGGTCATTTCTTCCGCCGTCGTGTCCCTTATTCCATAGGCGGAGAACGGTGAGAATGCCTGCCGTGCTGGCGTTATCGGCAAAATCCGCGAGCGACTCGAGATAAGCGAGATACTCCTCCTCGTCACCGTCCTCAAAGCTATGAACAGAGAGATTGACCTTATAGACTCCCGAGGCTATAAGCTCTGCGCCGCGCTTATCAAGGAGCGTGCCGTTAGTGGTCACAGCGCATTTCAGACCAAGGGAGGTCGCATATTCGATAAATTCGGGTAAATCGGGGTGAGTCAGAGGCTCGCCCATAACGTGAAAGTAGATATAATCGGTAACGCGGGAAATTTCGTCTGCGACGTGACGGAACTCCTCCTTTGACATCTTCCTCTTCGCGCGGTGAGTTCCGTGACAGAACGAGCAATTTTTATTACATATATTCGTTATTTCTACGTAGACTCTTGAATATTTTTTATTTGACATAAGATACTCCAAAAAGCTTATAGCCCATTATATCACAAAAATCAGAAAATTGCAACTTATATAACAAAACAAAGAAAAGAGCCAACAAAATGAACATTAGACCTGCAACACTCGCCGACGTTGAAGCGGCGGCTGAGATATACGACAATGCCCGCGCGTTTATGAGGGAAAGCGGAAATCCTACGCAGTGGCCGGGTGCTTATCCGGCGCGCGAGGATATTATCGACGGCATTAACTCGGGCGTAAGCTACGTGTGCTGCGAGAACGATGAGATTGTCGCAACCTTCCATTTTGAAGAAAACGCGCGCGACGCAGTATATAAAAATATTTTTGACGGCGAATGGAAAAGCAACGATCCGTATGCGGTTATACACAGAATAGCCGTGAAGTATCACGGCAGGGGCATCGTGGACTATTGCTTTAGCGAATGCTTCCGACGCTTCCCTAACCTGAAAATCGACACGCACGAGGACAATATTCCTATGCAAAAATGCCTTCGTCGCGCAGGCTTTGATTACTGCGGCATTGTATTTCTCCAAGACGGCTCAAAAAGGCTCGCTTATCAAAAGACGAAATAAAAGGACTGCCGCGGCAGTCCTTTTTCATTATTTTTATTATTTTATTGCTTTTTTGTTATTGTAAACCATAACTCCCCAGCCTATAAGCATCACAACAGCAAATACTATGAGATACCAGAGGTTGCTCATTCCGTGGCTTCTGATGCTGGCGTATACTATAATACCTATACCGACAAAGGAAAGAATAGGAAGCACAAATCGCTTGAACGGGTGAACGTCCTTTTCCTTTACCATCATCATAACGAGAATGGGAATGTAAAGAGGATATATAGTTATAATAGGAAGCTCCGAGGAGTCGAAGCCGAAATCGCCGAAGTAGCCGAGGCAATACAGTACGAAATAAACGAACCAAACAGCGCAAGTAAGAAGCGAGAATACCGCGGAGTTGTGAGGCATATTCGTTTTTCTGTCTATCTGTGAGAAGACCTCGGGATTCACGCCCTCGTTTCTCGCGGCAAGCGAATAGATACCGCGGCTACAGCCGAGCATAAGTCCATTGAGCGTTCCAAGGCAGGATACGACGACGAGAATATTGATTATAGCCGCGATAACGGGGCCAAAGGTGTTGAACGCAACGTAAGTGCCACCGCTGAGCGAGTTGACGTCAGCAAGGCCGAGAATACCGATGTTATAAAGCGTGTATGCTGCTACTATAACAAGCGTACCGATACAAAGCGCTATCGGCAGATTTTTCTTTGAATCCCTGATTTCAGAATTGATAGCAGTCGCAACTATCCAGCCCTCGTAAGCAAAGACCGTGCCGCAAATTGCAGGAAACAGGCCGGGATTATCGACAGCCGCCTCGTAGGTCACAAGCCAGTTAGATGAGAGAGTGCCGTTCACAAGACCGATAATCGTACCGACGACTGCGATAAAAAGAATCGGTACAAGCTTGGCTACGGTCGAGGAAATCTGGAATTTACCCGCAACCTTGGGCGCCAAAACGTTAATAAAGAACGCCAAAATAAGATAGAAAAGAGCTAGCGAGATGCATTCGGCAGAAAAAATCTTGCTGTCGTCACCAAAGATTGCCACGAGCGTATAGCGAGCAGATACCCACGCAAGAACCGAGGTCATCGCGGGATAATAAATAAGCGATATGAACCAACCTACGAAATAAGCGTAGGTTTTACCGCAGGTTGCCTCGGCATAGTCAACGATACCGTTCACCTTCTCGTACTTCGTCGCCAAAACGCCGAATGCCGTCGCAATAACAACCATAATTAAGCCCGAAATTACCCAGGCAAGAATACTTGTAAGACCGTCACCCGCGCTCGCAAGAACAGACGGTGCCTTGAAGAATATTCCCGAGCCGATTACTATACCGACAACCGTGCATATCGCTGTAAATAAACCGTATTTTTTCTGTAAGCCTTCCATATTTTTCCCCTTGAATTAAAAAGTACTACTATTATAACCTATTTTTCCCAAAATTGCAACAGTTTAACTGAAAAGATAGGTATTTATTTTTGGATAATTGTGAACAAATTGTTAATTTTGTTTAATTTTAAGCATTTTTTCACTTATTATATAGAAAATTAAAGTTTTGTATGGTATAATATAGCGGTTGTAATAGAGGCGCGCCGTTTTTGCGCTTCGTTGCACTGTAAAATTGTTATCAAAAATATTTTAACATATGGAGGAAACTTAAAAATGGCAAAGAAGTATTGCTATCTGTTTTCTGAGGGTAACGCAAATATGCGTGAGATCCTCGGCGGTAAGGGCGCTAACCTTGCGGAAATGACCAACATCGGTCTTCCCGTTCCCCAGGGCTTCACTATCTCTACCGAAGCCTGCACCCAGTACTATGAGGACGGCCGTCAGATCAATGATGAGATCATGGCTGAAATCATGGAATACATTGTAAAAATGGAGGGCGTTACCGGCAAAAAGTTCGGTGACCTTGAAAATCCTCTTCTCGTTTCCGTTCGTTCCGGCGCTCGCGCTTCGATGCCCGGTATGATGGACACAATCCTCAACCTCGGTCTTAACGAAGAAGTTGTTGAAGT
>JAGBGE010000034.1 GCA_017936125.1 Clostridia bacterium | reverse complement strand
GCGGTATATTTCTGTTGCACTTTCCCGGGAGTCGCCTCCGGCGGACGTTATCCGTTATCCTGCCCTATGATGCCCGGACTTTCCTCGCCGTAATACCTTTCGGCAACATACGGCGCGACAGCCCCGCTCGGTCAATAATGTATTATACTAAATTTTTTTGAATTTGTCAAGCCTCGCGTGAAGTCGAACAGGTGAAGTAGATTATCTGCCTTTCCTTCGCGAAGCTCTTTAGCAGCTCAAGAGCTGCCTTTGTCTTTCTGTCATCAAACGAGCAGAAGGGGTCATCAAGAACCACGAAGGGCTTTTCGCCCTCGTATAGCGAGTCGACGAGCGCGAGTCTTGCGGCGATATTATAGAGGTCACGTGTGCCTCGGCTATATGCGTCTATCGATCTCGTTGCGCCAGAGTCCATTTTCGATACGCCAAAGTCGGTGTCCATTAAGAACTCCTCGCCTGTGATACCGCTTATGGTTTTCGTGTATTCCTCAAAGCTTGATTTCGTCTTACCGAGGTATTTCACAGTCATATTATCCCTCGCCGCGAGCAGATACTTCTTCGTCAATAGAATAGTGCTGTAATTTTCCTCATATTTTTTCAGCGCTTCCTCAAGCTCCGCGCGCTTCATAATAAGCTCGTCGCGCATTTCAAGCTCGGACTCATAATTCTTACAGCTCCGCTCGATAAGAGCAATTTCGCGCGCGATTTCCGCCGCCCTTTCCTCGAGCACGCGGCGCTTGTCGTTGACCTCCTCGAGCGACATAACGGCTCGGCTCTCAGCATCCTCACCGAGAGAATGCAGGGAAGAGAAGTGCTCAATATCGTTTCTCTTCGAGAGTATCTCGGACGCGAGCATATTGTACTCGGTAAGCGCTCTGCGGATTTCGGCATAAGGATCGCCACTCACCGTCTTGAATCTTGTGACGAACTCTGCCGCCTCGGTCGCGAGTCTTTTCGCGCGAAGTAGCCTTTCGCTATTGCTGCCGCTGTGGTATTTTTCAGCGAGCATAAGCTCGGTGTATATGTCGTGCTTTTCGAGAATTTTCATAGCACCGCCGGGATATGCGAATTTCGCTTCAAGTGCCGCTAGCACCCTTTGCGCCTCGGCGGCTATTTTTTCTCTCGCCATCATAGTTTTAGCTTCTTCCAGCATATCGCGGATTTCTGCGAGCGCCTCTGCCTGCTTATCCGGCATAACCTCGTCAGAGAGGGAGGAGAAGAAACTCTCGAGCTTCGCCTTTTTTTTGCTCTTTGCCACACTCGAGAGAGCCACTCCCGCGCCGATTATCACTGCCGCTGCCAAAATCAGCAGAAGCAGAGCCTTGTGTACGAATATTCCAAGCATCGCACCTACCGCCGCCAGCACTCCGCCGAGTGCGCAGATTATTGCCATCGGCGAGCCGGCTTTTTGCTCAGCTATAAGCTCGTCGACTTCTCGCTTCTCGGGGATTCTGTACTTAAAGGTTGACGCGATTTTTCTGTATTCGGGAGTTTCTTGCAGTCTTTCGTGAGATTTGAGCAGCTCGAGAGCATTCCTTGCGTCCTTGATTTCCTCTGCGCTTGCCTTGCCGTCGAAATACGCAGAAAGCTCAAGGAATTCTTCACTTTTTGAAGCAGCGCTGCTCTCAAGTATACTCTTTGCCTCAATGCTCTTGTAGCTTGCCTCGTCTATCTCGTCGAAGGTAGGCGGCGTACCGCCAAAGAAATTGAGCAGCTCGTCGCGCCTTTTCATACTCGCATCGAGCGAGGATTTTATTTCCTTACAATGCTTCTCGTAGTCGGCTTGCGCGACTCTTTTTGCCGCTGCCTCGTGTTCCTTGACGAGCTTGCTTGCTTCTTCTCTTACCTTGTCTGCCTCGCTTTTTTTGGCGATTAGCTTGCTTTCTGCCTCTGCGAGAGCCCTTTCGGTTTCGTCGAGAGCTTCGAGCCTTGCTTTGACTTCTGTGATTTTCGTTTTCGTGTCGGCAATCTCGCCCGAGCCGCCTTTTTTGTAGTAGAACTTTCTCTGCGCTTCGAGAGTCTTTAGCGCATCGTCCATATCTCCAATGTCGCCGTCGCAGCCGACAAGGTCGGAGAGCTTTGCTGAAATCGACTTATTATCGCTCTTCGGTGCCAGCGCTCTTTCGGAGAGAAATACCGTTCTCTCAAATCCGTCGGCGTCAATACCGAACAGTTCCTCTCCAAGCGAAGCGGAGTAGTCCTCTGACGGTCTGCCGAGCGAGAGGTCATAGAGCGCAAAGCTGTCGTCCGCCGCCTTTGGCGCAAAGCTTCTCTCTACTCGATAGCTCTTGTCACCCACCGCGAAGGTCAGTGTACCGCCCGCCATACCGCCCTGCCAGGGCAGGTAATGCTTTCTGTCATTTTCCTCAAGGCTCGTCTTTTTCGTGTCGCTCATTCCGTATAGCATAACCTTGATAAAGGTAGCGAGAGTCGTTTTACCGCTGCCGTTTTCCTCGTTTATGCAGTTGAAGCCCGAGGAGAATTCAAATCTCCTTTTTGAGAGCTTGCCAAAGCTCTCAACATAGCATTCTATAATTCTCATATTTAATCAAACAGCTCCTCTCCCATAAGCGCGTTGATGCCACAGGCGATAACTCTAGCCTTCGTTGCGTCGTCGAGCGAGTCGTCGAGTCCTACCGTGCGTATGAACTCACCCTTGAGCGATTTATCATACTTGTAGTCCTCGGGATTGATTGCGATTTTTGAGAGGTCTTTTACCTCGAAATAGTAAAAACTGCCTGAAAAATCGTGGCAGAGCTTGTCCGTATCCTTCCAAAGCTCAGGCGAATATCCGCCAACAAGCTCTATTCTAACCATATCAGAGGCGGGAATATCCCTCACCGCTGCGCGAACTCTGTCATCAATATCCGACGTGCGAAGTATGCCCGTGATGTCCACCTTGACGATATGGAGTCTGCGCTTTGCAAACTTTCTGAAGCCTGATTCCACGCGTCTTGCATCGGTGTCTATTATAACGTAACCCTTGTCACCAACCTCGTCGAAGCCGCGTCCCTCGGGCGTACCCGAGTACACTGCATATCCACGCTCGTCTATCTCGGTGCGCGAGTAGCTATGGTAATGGCCAAGCGCCATATAGTCAATGCCTCTGCCGACCGCATCCTTGATGCCTATCGTCTCGGGCGCTGCCGTTCTGTCGCGAAGCTCGCCGTGCAGAACGACGATATTCTTCGTTTCCTCGGGTAGAGCAAGGCTGTCGAACATTCCTTCTCTTATCTCACTCCTACCTGCGATAGTTACGCTGCCTATTGTAAAATACGTCCATTCCTTACCAAAGGTAACGAGATTCTTCGGCATAGGTCTTGTGGAATTAAAGAGTGCGTCACCTTCGTGGTTTCCCGTGAGGTAGAGGAAGGTGATATTTTCTGCTCGCTCGATTACGTCAAGAGCCGTGTCGAGCGCCTTTTTCGTTATTCTCTCGGAGTCAAAGAGGTCGCCCGCGATTATAACCGCATCGGCGGAAATCAGCTTTGCTTCCTCTACCATACGCGAGAAGCCGGAGAGCAGCTCGCGCCTTCTCTCACGCACCTTATCCGAGGGTAGCCTCGTGGTTAGCGGAGAGTCGATATGTATATCTGACGTATGTATAATCTTCATTTTTATCTCCTGATTTTAAGCCGTTTTGCATTCCGTGTGCAAATATTTTTTATAATAATTATAATATTTTATCCTTTGAATGTCAATAGATTAAGCCTCAATTAAGCAGAGAATTTCGCCGAGTCGCACTCACGCCCGAAAGTCGAATTGCATATAATGTAAAACAACGATTTATAGGGGAGAGATTTTGAAAAATGATTAAAATTATCAGCGCAAAAACAGAGAGCGAAGCGAGCATCTCAGCCGCAAACGTGATAGCCGACGTAATCAAGGCAAAGCCCGATGCGGTTCTCGGCCTTGCGACAGGCTCATCGCCTATCAATACTTATAGGGAGCTTATCCGAATGTGCGAGTCGGGCGAGCTGTCATTCAGCAGGGTAAAGACTGTGAATCTGGACGAATACGTAGACCTTTCACCCGAGCACGAGCAGAGCTACGCCTGCTTTATGAATGAGAATCTCTTCAAATTCATCGACATTGATAAATCTAATACCAATCTTCCGAGCGGTCTTGCAGCCGACCCCGAGGCAGAGTGTAAGAGATACGATGCGCTTATCGACTCTATGGGCGGAATAGATATTCAGCTTCTCGGCATCGGTCATAACGGTCACATCGGCTTCAACGAGCCGAATACCCATTTTACGAAAAGCACAAGCCTGGTGAATCTCACCGATTCTACCATTGAGGCGAACTCGCGCTTCTTCGCTTCGCGAGACCTGGTGCCGACCAGGGCTATTACAATGGGCATAGGTCAGATCATGCAGGCAGGGAAGATACTTCTTCTTGCCTTTGGCGAGGGAAAGGCGAAGATTCTTGAGAAAGCCCTTTTCGGCGCCGTAACCCCCACCGTTCCCGCATCAATTTTGCAGTTCTTCCGCGGCGACGTCATCGTCTGCGCCGACGAGGCAGCGCTTTCGGTGATTGCCGAAAAGCACCCCGAAGCAGTGTAAAACAAAAAAATCTTCCCAATCGCTTGGGAAGATTTTTATTGTTTAGAAGAACAGCTTTCGCTCCATATATTCGCGAGCCGATCTGTCAATTCCGAGATAAATCAGACCGCCGCCGAGCAGGGCGAGAACGATAAGCGGATATATCGACCAGCCGATATAGTCAATATTAAAGGTTATATCAAGCAGGAATTCGAGAAGTATCATAAGTCCGCCGAGAGCGATCAAGCCGCCACCGAAAATATAGAGCCAACCGCGCTTGATATAGTAGGTCAGCGTCACTATGGCACAGACTATCAGTCCGATAGCACCCGCAACAGGGAAGGCGAAGCTCATGAACCAAGAGCCGCCCGTAGCCAGATTTATGTAGAGCAGGTATAGTATAGCAGCCGCGAAATCGCAGGGAATGAAGATTACGGGATTCGGCTTCTTGAACCACAGCGGCAGAGCGATAAGAATATATCCGAGCACTATGCCAAGAGCCGCCATACCGAACCAGTCTATATCACCGTCACGCTGGGTGTCAGCGATATAGCAGATAAGAATCGCGATAGAGAACAGCACGATAAGGAATCCGTTAAACACCTTTGGATTCGCCTGTGGCTTAGGCCTGCGTCCTGTCGGGTAGAGAGGGCGCGCGTCGGCTTGCTTGACGTCGGGGTGATATACCACCGTGTCGCATAGCGGGCATTTTTTCTCGGTGTCGGCAAGCTTGACACCGCATTTTACACAATACATATATTACACCTCAAAATTCTGATTACTCTCCACCGTGACGGGCAGTCCCATCTCGTGCAGAACGGCGAAGAAATGTCTCTCGAGCTCGGGCTCGGGAATGTTTCTGATAAAGTTAACGTAGATAGTATCACCGAATGATGCGACGCCGCAATTATATGGCGCAGCCGCCTGAACACCTAGTATAAAATCAACTCTCTCGACGTACTGCCTCATAATATCAGGCATTTTTACAAGTCCGAGGTTGGATAACGACAGGCAGGACTTGATTTCGCCCACGCTGTCAAACACCGCCTTCATAACGAGATTTTTCAGCGGCAGAGGAATGAGCCTTACCAGTGGATTCCGTTCATCGTTAACGTTGGTCGCGATGACAGTGCTCATATATTTAGCAGTGAATTCCGAGCCCATCTTGTGATGAATTATCTTGCATATTTCCTCGAACGTGTACTCACCGAGCCTGGGGTCAAGCTCGGGAATCGTGTACATAGCAAAGTTGCGTAGCGTTTTGCTAGGGAACAGGCTACGCAGATTTATAGGAATCAGGAGCTTTATGCGCTTGCGCTTTTTCACGTTTGGTACGTGCTCCTCCTGGAGCCTGAGAAGCGCTTGCATAGTTACCGCACCGAGAAAGACCGTCAGAGTAACGCCGTATTTATGCGCCAGCTCTCTCGTTTCCTTTACGGGAAGCAAAAAGCAGGTCAGACTGTTGAAGCCGTCGCCCGTCGGCTCGCTTGGCAGCTGCCAGGCGTTCGTATCCTTGCGGCTCGCGGCGACCTTTCCCGCGTATTTGATAAAGCTATCCTCGAGCTCCTCGTCTAACGGTGGCTCCCGTCTGTCGAGAATTCCGTCCTCGTTCGGTATGGAAATTCCGTATTTCTGCTCGAGATATTCAGCAACGAGCGTTTTTAAGAATATCAGAGCTCCCGTGCCGTCGGTGAGCGCGTGGAATATCTCAATTGCAATTCTGTTGTGATATACGATAACGCGGAAAGCGCAGGTGCGAATCTCCTCGTTGTTCATAAAAACAAGAGGACAGCTCTGCTCCTCGCGTATTTCCGGCGCATACTCAATCTGCTCGAGATAGTACCAGAACAGACCGCGCCTTAGCCTCGCTGCGATAGAAGGGAAGCGCTTTACCGTCACCTCAAGAGCGGAGCGCAGCACATCGACATCGACCTCGTCACGCAGCGTCATTGATTGACGATAGACGTTGCTCCAGTTCCTGCGCCTTGCGGCAGGATATATTTTTGCGGCATTGTCGAGTCTAACCCATCTCAGCGCCTTTTTTTTATTTTTATCCATCAAAACCTCTCATACAGTCAGTAAATGTTTTGTTATACGTATTATATCACGAAAAACTAAAGTTTGCAATAAATCACTTCTAAAATAATATTTTTAATATAGATAGTCAGAAGATAGCAGACGAAAAAGGGAACACACAAAGCCCCGACGGATGTTTCAGCAAAGCTGAATATACCCGCACTTTTCGCCTGACAAGCGAGCTTGTCGATCTCCAAGTGGGGTATGTGCACCCGATTCGGCACAAAGTGCCGAGCGAGTTCAACGACCAAGCCGGAGTCGTCAAAAAGAGAAAAGGGATGCACAAGGCATCCCTTTTCTCTTTTTGGTGGACCCGACGGGAGTTGAACCCGTGTCCGAAAACCTCTTGATATGACCTTCTCCGTGGGCAGTCTTATCTACTGAAAATTCCCTCCGTAAGCGCCGATAGACAGGCTCTTACATTGGTAGCGCTTTTATGCCTGACCGATACAAGTGCGAAATCTCGATTCAGGTTCACTACTAAATTTGACGCACGGCATGAGTCGTAGTCCTCTCAGGCGGTACGGGCGGCGCTTTTGGCCGCGTCACAGCTTACGCTGCAAGAGCAACTTTATTGTTGTCGTTTATTTTTTAAGTTGGACATTATTACGGGATTATCCGGCCCGCCACGCTTATCATACCTCAAAATCCCCGTCGAAACCCTTACGGGCCCATAAGATTTATCAGTACAATATATTATATCCAATTTTCACATAAATGTCAATACAAATAAATAAAAACCCCGATCAAAGTCGGGGTTTAATTGTGAAAAATTATTCAGCAACGGTAAATTCGGGAATCTCTACCACAGTAGTACCGAAGTTGTGATAAGTAGCAATGCAATTACTACCTAATTTAACGAATTTGAATTCAAGCTTCACAACCTTTCCGTCCGCAAAGCTAGCATCGAGCGTTGCCTCGTTTCCGGAATACGTGCAGTTGCCTGTATACGTCTTTGTTTCCTCGTTGTAGGTCAGGGAATCAAAAAGAGTTTCCCAGCTTTCACGCACGTCAGGCACCATTACCTTAGAAAGTGGAATTTCAATCACAGCGTCAGTTGCTCCCAAATTAACACCTACGAAGCCGTTCTCGTCTTTTGTGATATTATAGCCGATTCCATCGATAATTGCGCTATACTGCGCGCTTTCATTCTCTGCACCGGGTATATTTACAAGAGCGTACATATACATCGCAGTTTGAGAATACTGCTGCTTATATGACATCTGAGGCTTGCCTTCCTTGTTATAGTTGTGTGCCTCGTAAGAGAAATTGGTGCAATTCATAGCGCCAAGCCACTCATCCTTGGTGACGGTAGTTCTGATTTCGGGGGCATCGGTTTTGTTGTCTGTTTTCTCATTACCTTCGCCATCGGTATTTACTCCGAGGTCAAGACCGGGTACGTACTGCTCGATAATCTCGCATGACGAGAGCGATGCTATTGCAATTATCATAGATAATGCAAGCAAAAGTGTTAGGATTTTTTTCATTTTTCTTCTCCTTTAATAAAATTGTTACAAATTGTAACATTTATATTGTAACATTTTGTTACAATTAAGTCAAGAGCTTTTTATAAAAAATGGAGAAAAATATGAAAGAGAATTCAGGACTCATCGGTCTTAGAATGGTGAGGAAGCAAAAAAAGCTGAGTCAAGTAAAGGTTGCTATGGATTTGAACATCAGCCGCGAGGCGCTTTCTCATTATGAGAACGGCAAACGCAACCCGGACATTCAGATGCTCCGCCAGATGTCAGACTACTTCAAAACCTCAATCGACTTTCTTATAAACGGCAAAGAATTTGAAAAGTAAAAGCGACAGCCACTAAAAAAATGCGGCTGCCGTTTTTATTTATTAAAGCAAAATACAAATTAAGCCGTTCGAGCCCTCGTTGATAATCTTACCAAGCGTCTCTCCCAGCTTCTCGCGCGATTCGTCGGGCATATGCGAGAGCTTTGCGTTCATTCCGTCGCTGACCATATCGTATAGCGACTTGCCGAACATATTGTATTCCCATACCTTCTCGGGATTATCCTCGAACTCGCCCGCAAGGAACTTAACAACCTCCTCGGACTGCTCCTCGCTGCCCACGACAGGGCAGAGGTCTGCCTTGATACCCGTCTTTATCATATGGATAGAATCGGCGTGAGCCGTCACCTTTACACCGTAGCCGTTAGCCTGCTTGACGAGCTTCGGCTCCTCAAGCTTCAAGTCGGCGAGAGAGGGCATAACTATACCGTAGCCCTTTTCCTCAACGTCAGCGAGCGCGTCTGCCACCTTCTCATACTTGTCGCGTATCTCGGCAAGCTCCTTGACGGTTGCCATCAGCGTCTTTTCACCCGTGATGTCAAGCCCGGTCATCTCGCTCAAAACGCGATAATATTCACTGTTATCGACGGGAATATTGAATTCTGCCGTACCCTCGCCTGCGTCAATGCCTACACGCTCGAAATCATAGTCGGCAGATTCACGCTCAATATCACCGAGCCTTTCCACCCTGTCGGAAAAGGCGATAATGCTATCGAGAATGCTCGCCTTTATCGGATGCTCGCTCGGCAGCACCTCTGTCCATTCTGGGAGAGAGAATCTCATCTCTGTGAGAGGAAATTCGCCAAGCACGAGCGCGAGTATTTCCCGTATATCTTCAGCGTTCAGGCTGGGGCAGCAAACGAGCGCAACGGGCGCGCCGTACTTCTCCTCAAGCTCCTCTGCGAGCGCATGAGCCGCGTCGCTGTCGGGATTTGCCGAGTTGAGAATAATCGCAAATGGCTTGCCGTGCTCACGAAGCTCTCTGACAACCCTTTCCTCCGCGGGAATATAGCTCTCACGCGGAATATCGGCAATGCTGCCGTCAGTAGTTACCAGCATAGCGATAGTTGCGTGCTCACCGATAACCTTACTCGTTCCAAGCTCAGCCGCATCGGCAAAGGGCATAGCCTCCTCCGACCAGGGTGTCATAACCATTCTGACCTCGCCATCCTCACTGCCGCCAAGTGCGCCTTCAACCATATAGCCTACGCAGTCTACCATCTTGACGTTGAACTCTGCGCCCTCGCCGTATGAAACACGCACAGCCTCGTCAGGCACGAACTTAGGCTCGGTTGTCATAACCGTCTTACCCGATGCGCTCTGTGGCATTTGGTCGAGCGTGCGCTCACGGTCGTACTCGTTTTCGATATTCGGAATAACCACGCTGTCGAGGAAGCGATGAATAAAGGTCGATTTTCCCGTTCTTACAGGACCGACGACGCCTATGTAAATATCGCCGCCCGTGCGCTTCGCGATATCCGAGTATATAGAATTATCCTTCATAAAAAAATCCTCCGCAAAATTCTTTTCATAAAAAGATATGCGGAATCAAGCGCTATTATTCCTAACAAAAAAGGCAGCCTGCAAAAGCAGACTGCCATAAATATTATTCTTAAATATCAGATTCGCAATAAATGCTCGCGCCCTTGAAATGATAATTCAAATCAGAAACCGAAATCTCATTCCACTGCATCAGCGTGCCCTCGTAGTAGACGGCATCAAGTCCGAAGCAGTTGAGAAATGCGGATTCGCCGATCTCCTTCACCGACTTGGCGAGGTAAATAGTCCTTAACGCATAGCAGCCCTCGAATGCATTAGCACCAACCTTGGTGATATTCGAGGAAAGCTTGAGCGTCTCGAGGAACTTCGCACCACAGAATGCCGAAGCACCGATAGATGTAACACTGCCGTCCTCGGGAATCACGCTGTACTGACAGCCAAGCACGAGAGTTTTGCTCTCGCTTTCAATAAGGCAGTTGTCCTTGTCGTGATAAACCGTGTTAGCATCGTCGATATTTATCTCGGTAATCCTGGAGCAGTATGCGAACGCAGTCGCGCCAAGGCTTTCAAGCGTGTCGGGGAGATAAATGTAGCGAAGATACTCGCAGCTCTTGAAAGCATTATTCTCAATCACCTTAACTCCCGAGGGAATCCTGACGTCAAGAAGCTTGTTGCAGCGGTAGAAGGCGTATTCCTCGATAAGCTGAATGCTCTCGGGCAGAACGATGTTCTCCATCTTCGAGCAACCCTCAAACGCGCACTCGCCGATAGCCACAACGGGCAGACCCTCGTGCTTCGCGGGAACGATAACTTCCTTATCCTCTCCAATATATTTGGTAACTATGTAGCCCTTGCCGTCAGGTGTCTTCTCAAAGTTAAGACCCTCCTCGCTCTTCTTACAGCCGAAGAGCATAAATGCCGAGATAGCAACGCACAAGAGCAAAACAATGCGTCTAATTGCTTTCATAATAACAACTCCAAACGTTTAATTTACTGTTACAAGAAATATTATACACGTAAAAATCACTTTTGTCAATAAGCGGGAAATAAGAAATCTAAAAGGTTTATAAATTTATCTCGAAATTTTATTATTTTTTCCGAACGCGATTATAAATTGCACGAATCAGCAGTGCAATAGTTAAAGCTGCTATATATGCAAGCGAAATGATAAGCGACGTTACCCACCAGGGAGCGCTTGTCATCGGCAGTCCGTCAGACTGCTCGATAATCTCATTAACCGATGCGATTACAACGTGTATCACCATCGCCACAAGAATTATTGCAGGCGAGGCAACTATAAATTTACCGAATACACCATGTCCCTTTACCGTTACCCGCCTTTTCAGACCAAGCCAAAGAATTGCGAATAAAAGCATAGGGGCGGAATATATAATCGGAAGATTGAAATAAGCGTTGATAAATGGCTGACTGGAGTTAAAAAATGCATACGTCACGTGAACAGACATAGCGAGAAAGGAGAGGGAAAAGAGCGCCATAGAGAGAAATCCCGAACGACTCCAGGTCGGCTTATCCTTCACAGAAGCACCGCGCGCCGAGGCGAACACCAGAATCGGCAGACCGTAGGGAATAAGGTTCATAACCATACTGCCAACGTCGACCTGCGGTGTAGAAATCCCGAGAAATACCAAATGCAAAACGGCAACGAATATTGCTAAAATAAATAGCGCGTTAAATGTATTCTTGTGCTTTATCATATTAGTCTCCTTTTAATTAATGTATTTCATTATAACACGTTTACCATTTAATGTCAATGATTGGCTAAAAAAACGGCGTAGAATAAACTGCGCCGTTTATAAAATTACGCCTTATTAGCAGAGCCGAAGAGCTCGATCTTTTCCTTAACGGTAGCCTTGATAGCCTCGGTGCCCGGAGCGAGAAGCTTTCTGGGGTCGAAGCCCTTGCCCTCAAGATCCTTGCCTGCCTCGATGTATGTACGGGTAGCAGCTGCAAAGGAGAGCTGGCACTCGGTGTTAACGTTGATCTTGGAAACGCCGAGAGAAATAGCCTTCTGAATCATCTCAGCAGGAATACCTGTGCCGCCGTGAAGAACGAGGGGCATATCGCCAACCTGCTCGCTGATAGCCTCGAGAGCGTCGAAGCGGAGACCGCCCCAGTTCTCGGGATACTTACCGTGAATGTTACCGATACCTGCCGCAAGCATAGTAACGCCGAGATCAGCGATCATCTTGCACTCTGCGGGATCAGCAACCTCACCGCCGCCAACAACGCCGTCCTCTTCGCCGCCGATAGAGCCAACCTCTGCCTCGAGAGAGATGCCCTTATCTGCGCAAACCTTAACGAGCTCCTTGGTCTTCTCGATATTCTCCTCGATAGGATAGTGAGAACCGTCGAACATAACCGAAGAGAAGCCGGCCTCGATGCACTTGTATGCGTGCTCGTATGAGCCGTGGTCGAGATGGAGAGCAACGGGAACGGTGATGCCGAGACCCTCGATCATACCCTCAACCATACCAACGATGGTCTTGTAGCCGCACATATACTTGCCCGCGCCCTCGGAAACACCGAGAATAACAGGGGACTTCATCTCCTCTGCGGTGAGAAGGATAGCCTTCGCCCACTCGAGATTGTTGATATTGAACTGACCAACCGCATAATGACCCTCATGCGCCTTAGCCAGCATTTCTTTTGCAGAAACTAACATAATTTTTCTCCTTAAATAAATTTTTAACAAACAATATTATACCAAACGATTAGAGAAAAATCAATACCTTTATGAAAAATTAAATAATATATTAAAACCGAAAATAATTTTTGAGAAAATACCTAAATACACTTGAATTTTTTCTTGCCATAGTGTAAAATAAAGAATATGAATTTATGCGACTAAGTCTTAAGGAGATAAAAATGTTAGACATCAGATTTCTTAGAGAAAACCCCGAGCTTGTTAAGGAGAATATCAGAAACAAGTTTCAGGATTCAAAGCTTCCGCTTGTTGACGAGGTAACCGCTCTCGACGAGGAGCTTCGTCAGAATAAGAAGCGCGCGGACGACCTTCGCGCGAACAGAAACAAGATTTCCAAGTCCATAGGCGCGCTTATGGGACAGAAGAAGTTCGAGGAGGCAGAACAGGCGAAGAAGCTCGTAGCAGAGCAGGCAGCCGAGCTTGCCGCTTGCGAGGCAAAGGAAGCAGAGCTTTCCGAGCGTGTACAGAAGATAATGATGATTATCCCCAACATTATCGATAAGAGCGTACCGATCGGAAAGGACGACTCCGAAAACGTTGAGGTTGAGCGCTTCGGCGAGCCCCTCACACCTGATTTTGAGGTTCCTTATCATACCGATATTATGGAAAGATTCTGCGGAATCGACCTTGACAGCGCGCGCCGCGTTGCAGGTAACGGTTTCTACTACCTTATGGGAGATATTGCAAGACTTCATTCTGCCGTTATCTCCTATGCGCGTGACTTTATGATTGACAGAGGCTTCACCTACTGTGTACCTCCTTTCATGATTCGCTCGAGCGTTGTTACAGGCGTTATGTCCTTCGCGGAGATGGACGCTATGATGTATAAGATTGAGGGCGAGGATCTCTACCTTATCGGTACCTCCGAGCACTCGATGATTGGCAAGTTTATCGACCAGATCGTTCCCGAAGCAGAGCTTCCTTACACTCTCACCTCCTACTCGCCTTGCTTCCGTAAGGAGAAGGGCGCGCACGGTATTGAGGAGCGCGGTGTTTACCGT
>JAGBGE010000033.1 GCA_017936125.1 Clostridia bacterium | reverse complement strand
ACCGCGGTAGTTAAGGTCGCAGGAAATCTTGATACCCTTTGCCTTAGCCGCCTTGCAAGCCTCCTTGCAAATCTCAACAACGTTAGCGCCAAGCGCGGGAGTAATACCTGTGAAGTGGAACCAGTCGGCGCCCTCGAAAATAGCGTCCCAATCGAAGTCAGCGGTAGTAGCCTTAGCAATAGCCGAGTTAGCGCGGTCGTAGATGCAAACAGAGCCTCTCTGAGAAGCGCCCTTCTCGTTGAAGTAGATGCCGACTCTGTCGCCGCCGCGAACGATCATAGATGTGTCAACGCCGTATCTTCTGAGGCTGTTGACAGCCGCCTGACCGATAGCGTGAGCAGGAAGCTTGGTAACGAACGCAGCGTCCATACCGTAGTTTGCGAGCGAAACGGAAACGTTCGCCTCACCGCCTCCGAAGGTGAATTCAACGTGGTCACACTGAACGAATCTCTCATAGTTATAGGGCTGAAGTCTGAGCATAAGCTCACCGAATGTTACAACTCTCATTTTTGAAAAAATCCTTTCAAAAGTAATTTTTTAATTTTTCTCCGCATATATTGTATCACAAGATGCGGTGAAAATCAAGAGAATACAGATAAATTTATGTAAAAAAAGAATTACGCAAAGGAAATCGGAAAAACGACGTCCTCTGCGTAAAAATTCTATTATATTTCAGCAACCGCCTTGATGCAGCTCCTGCATATCTTCTTCTCCCTGTACTCAACGAGCTCGGCAGTCGAGCCGCAGAAGTGACAAACGGGCTGATACTTCGTGAGAATAATCTTCTCACCCTCTACGTATATTTCCACCGGGTCGGTGTTGGCGATACCGAGCTTCTTGCGCAGCTCCTTGGGGACAACCACGCGTCCAAGCTCATCAATATTTCTTACAATTCCTGTTGATTTCATTTTAGTTCCAGCCTTTTCTTTAGTATTTGCGTTTATATAGCCGTATAATAATTGGTTAGTTAAACGATCGACTATATAATTTTAGCACACACCCCCTCGAATGTCAACCTCTTTTGACGATTACTGTCGTAAAAAAATGAACAGAGTTGTCGATATAAATTTGGTTAATATTTCAAATATTAAACGAAAGTTGTCAAAATGTCATTAAAAAGAAAGGAAAAACAATGTTAAAAACGAAAAATGAAGAAAAGCTCGAGAGAATTCTCGAATATCTGCCAAACGGAATGGCAGGAGAGATAAGCCGTATTGCCAGAGGCAGACGAGGTGAGATAAGCGAAATCAGAATACGCCTCGGCGCACGCTCGGCTCTGCTGTTTGGTGACGAGAGCGTGACGCTTTTTTCCCCGATAGACAAGCAGCGAATGAATGAAACTGTCGATAGGCTTATCGACGGCGCGCTCTACGCGCACCGTGACAGTATAGCCGCAGGCTATATCAGCATTGGCGGCGGTGTAAGAGTCGGTATATGCGGTCACGCGCGCTACGACGGCGACAGACTCGTCGGTGTCGGTGAGATAAGCTCTCTGCTATTCCGAATTCCGCCGAGCGAGTGCGCTTTCGCAGACGAATTATACAGAATTTACATAGAAAATTCAAATCACGGGCTCTTGATTTACTCACCGCCCGGCGTGGGAAAAACCACAGCCCTGCGCTCGCTTGCTCACTCACTCGGCAGCGGCAGAGATGCAAGGAGAGTTGCCGTCATAGACGAGCGCTGCGAGCTTGACGAGTCGGACTACAAGGGCGCCGAGGTTGACATACTTAAGGGCTACAGGCGCAGAGAGGGAATAGAAATCGCCACACGCACGATGTCACCCGAGGTGATAATGATAGACGAGCTGGGCGAGGGCGATGCCGAGCCGGTCAGCCGTGTGGTGCGCTGCGGAATTCCGATAGTCGCCACCGCCCACGCAGGCAGCCTCAATGAGCTGAAATCGAGAGTTGCTCTTGCTCCGCTTCTATCTCTCGGCGCGTTTGATTTATTCGTCGGAATTTCCCGAAGTGGCAGAGAGTACACTCTCACCGCAGACAGACTCTGATGCTCTATTTACGCTGGTGCGGCGCGGCGCTGCTCCTCATCTGCGCGCTGATTTGCGGCAGGGAATACTCGGCTTACATAGGTCGGCGAGTCAGAGAGGGCGAGGGCTATCTTTCGCTGCTTTCGTGTATTGAAAAAATGATAGATTCCTACCTCACGCCGCTTTCCGACATATTCTCGGGCTTCGAGTGCGAGGCGCTGGAGAAAAGCGGATTTCTGCCGTCGGTTCGCTCGGGAAGGTCGGCAAGCGAGGCGCTGGGTGAGAAAAGCGCTTTGATTCCCGAGAATATGCGTTCCCTGCTATCCGACTACTTCGACGGCTTTGGCAAGGGGTACAAGAACTCGGAGCTTGGTCGCACTCGCGAGGCGAGAGTGGCGCTGGAAAAAATGCTCGACGCGGAGAAGGAAAATCTCGAGAAAAGCGTCAGAGTCACGAAAGCGCTCCTGCTGGGCGGCGCCGTGGGAATTGCTATATTGATAATATAAAAAGCTCGCCGGCCTTGCTAAAAATGGCGGCGGGCAGGAGAAAAAATGGAATTTGATTTGATACTAAAGGTCGCGGGAGTGGCTATGATAATCACCGTCGTCTGCCAGATAATGTCCAAGGCGGGCAGGGACGAGCAGTCAACTATGGTGTCGATTGCGGGTATGGTGATAATTCTCATACTGATTGCCGAGAAGGTCGCCTCTCTCATAGCAACTCTGCGCTCTGCGTTTGGGCTATGATAGCTCCGATTTGCTGCGCGGCTCTGCTCGTCGCTATACTCTCGGCATTACTCGCGGAGCTTGGATTCAAGCAAAAAAGGCTTTTTACAGTCCTCTCGCTCGTTCTTATCTTCTCTCTTATGGCAGGCGGGATAGGTAAAATGCTTTCCTCGGCTATCTCGCTTGCCGAGGCGGCAGAGCTGACCGATGCCGCTAAATGCGCCGTCAAGGCTGTGGGACTCGGTTACGTCTTTGGCTTCACTGCCGACGTCTGCGAGGAGCTTGGCGAGAGGGGAATAGCAAACGCTGTGACGGTCGGCGCGAGAATAGAAATTTTCCTGGTGGCTTTGCCGTATTTTGAGAAGGCTATGCAGCTTGGAATCGAGCTTTTGAAATGAAAAAACTCTTTATTTTGCTAACTATAATTGTCATTTTTCCTCTTTTTGCGCTATCTGCATCAGCCGAGGAGAGCGCAGAGGAATATATTTCCGACTTCGAGAATATATTGCCGGACGAGCTATCGGGAATAACCGAGGATACGGGCAGGATTACCGAGGGGCTCGGTATAGAGTCGCTGCTATCGGATATTGCCTCGGCGCTCTCCGGCGAGAAGAGCGCTATCGTCGGATTTTTTCTTTCGCTAATTGGTATGACGGTGCTGCTTGCGCTTCCTTTGCCTTTTGGCGAGCGCATTTCATCTGCCGTCACGACGGGCGTGGGACTTGTTGCCTCGGTGATGATATTCACCTCGCTTTCCGGCGTGTTCAGCGAGGTCAGCGATACTCTGCTCAGGCTCAGCGAATTTTTCGCCTCGCTTATCCCGATAGCCGTCGGTGTGACCTCGCTCGGCGGCGGTGTCGCAACCGCGGGAGTGCAGGCTGCGGGAATGTATACCACCGTTTCGCTCGTCGGTCGCGCCGCGTCGGGACTCTTGCTGCCCATAGCGGGCTTCGGCTTTTCGATGAGCCTGCTATCTGCTTTCGGTAATGAGGGGATTTCCTCGCTCACCAAGGGGCTGAAGAGTCTGTTTATGTGGCTCATCGGTATACTTACCGCGCTTATCGGCGGTACGCTCGCCTTGCAGACACTCATCAGCACCGCGCAGGACAGCGCGGCTATGCGCGCGGCGAGATATATGGCTTCGGGGCTGATACCCGTGGTCGGCTCTACGGTCTCGGGCGCGCTATCCACCCTCGCGGCAGGCATATCCTATGCAAAGGGCGTTATCGGCACGGGCGCGATACTCGTCATAATCTCGGTTGTATTAGCGCCTCTCGTGTCGCTTCTCGCCTACCGACTCGCGCTTTCTCTAGCCGCGATGACGGCAGAAATGGTCGGAGCAGGCACGGCGGCGAGGATATTCACCGCTTTCCGATTTTCGCTCGATACGCTCACTGCGGTCTACGCGCTTTCTTCCATAATATATATACTGGAGATAATACTTTTTGCAAAGGCAGGTACGGCATTATTATGAGTGAATATGCTATCGGTGTTTTCGTCATCTCTGCGGTGGTTGGAATTTGCTCGCATATTGCGTATAAGGGCAAGAGCGATCCCTCGCGCCTCGCGCTCGCGATAATTCTGCTCTGTGTCGTGGTGTCACCAATCGCGGATATGACGCTCGACGGCTCGTTTGTCAGCGCGGAGTACGACGAGTCGATCATCGGTGACGGCTACGAGGGAGTAGCCGAGCAGGCGTTCGGCAGGGGAATTCTCTCTGCCGTCGCAGACGAATTTTCGCTCGACGAGGATAATCTGCGAGTAGAGATCGACGGCTTTGACTTTGATAAAATGAGAGCCGAGAGAATCCGCGTTATTCTCTCGGGCAGGGCGGCGCTTGCCGACAATAAAAGTATAGAAAAATATATTAACGGTCTTGATAGAGGAGTGTGTGAATGTGAAATTGAAATCGGATAGCCCGATTCTCGCCTTTTTTCGCTCGGGCGGAGTCGGAGTAAAGCTCGGCGCGCTGCTGCTCGTCGGCGCTATGCTTATTCTGCTCGGCAGCTTCGGCTCGGTCGAGAAGCAGACGGATGTGAGCGATGAATCACGCGTTGCCGAGATGTGCTCGCTTGCCGAGGGGGTAGGGCGTTGCGAGGTGATGCTCTCTTACGGCGAGGGCGGTGAGGTAGTGGCGGCGCTGGTGCTGTGCGAGGGCGCAGATTCGCTCGCGGTGAGGCAGAGAGTCGTGTCAATGATATCCTCGCTCTACGGCATAGGCACGCATAGAATCGAGGTCGTGAAAATTAGTAATTAAATGGGAATATCGCGGAGCAAGTGAACATATTATTAACCAAGTAACAAATTTTAAGGAGAAAACATACAATGAAAAACGAAAAATTACAGAACTTCCTCAAATCCAAAACCGCAAAGAGCATAATGGTAGCCTCCGCGGCGCTGCTCGTCGGCCTTGCGGTATATCTCAATTACCGTTGGTTCTACGACCCTGCGGCAAATCTCGGCTTCGGTGACAACAATATGGACGATAACTACTCCGATTCCGAGTCCACGGGCGGAGAGGCAAATAACGCGAGCGATTACTTCACCGCAACCGCGCTTGACCGTCAGGAAGCGCGTGACGAGGCTCTCGGCGTGCTCAAGCTCGTTGCAGAGGACGCTACCGCCAGCGAGGAGGCAAAGGCTGAGGCTTCCGCCAAGATTTCCAAAATCGCGGTTGATATACAGAACGAAGCGAACATAGAAACTCTCGTAAAGGCAAAGGGATTTGAGGAATGCGTTGCTATCATCTCCGACGATGCGGTCAGCGTAATCGTCAGCGCGGAGGCTCTCCAGGCGGCAGAAGCTGCGCAGATTCTCTCGATAGTCTACGAAACCACCGGCATCAATCCTGAAAAAGTAAGTATAATCAACAAAGCCTGATAACAAAAAAAGCAGTTCAAAGCGCATTTTCGCATTTTGAACTGCTTTTAATTTCAAATTCCCGATTCCGAATTTAGTCCACGTCCTCCGTGGCGCACTCGGGCGTTATGTCAAGCACCTCGGGGTGCTGGAGATATCTCTTGAGCTGCTTGAATGCCGACGCGTAGTAGAAGCCGTCGCAGATTCGCTCGTCGGTAACCACCTTGAAGGTGACGAAGTGATGCTTCTCACGGCTGCCGTCGGGCATCTCAACCTCATCGTAGTACATCTTGCCGTAGGAGATGAAAAGCGGCAGATGACCGAAGTCGTAGAGGTGATGGTAAATCGCGGGAATGCCGAGCGAGCCCATCGAGGTGATAATCATCGAGCCGTGGAAGGGGCTGACGTTGGCAAGCGCCTTCGGCATTTTGCCAAAATAGTCGAGCGTGCGGAGCGTAGCGACGATTCCGCGAAGCATAAGACCGGGAAGCTTGACGAGCTTGCCGACGATAGCCTCAAAGTCGCCGTCCTCATTCTTTGCCTCAATGACGGTTTTCTGGAATTTCTTATACACGTTGTAGATGTTATCGCGAGGGTCAAACTCAACCTTGATGCAGGTGTCGGGCGCCTCGAGCGTCATATCCTTCTTTATAGTCATAAGGCACTCGATCTTCTTTCTCGCGTAAATCTTCTGACCTGCGATAAAGCGGTTGAGTCCCGGACGCTCGCATACGACTCTGACGTACGCCGCGAGAATAATATGCAGAAGGCTCATATCGGTGTAGCCTTCCTTTTTCTTTTCAACCAGATACTTCTCAATGTTAGTAATGTCAATGGTGTCCTCAAACTGATTCTGAGAGTCTGCTCTGACCTTCATAAGATATGGCTCAAGATAGTGCATAGGGGGGAGAGTTCTCAGGCGTCTGCCGTCATAGCGGTCGCCCCAGCGTCTTTTACGCTTCTTGTAAGCGGGGGTATCGTATTCGGTTATGTCTGTATACTTTTCGTCTATTGCGATACTCATAACTTGACTCCATTCAATTTTTTTCGACAAGGTATTGTAACAGAAAATTAACAGAATGTCAAGAGGCGTTTAATAAAATGCGGCGAGCGGTGGATGAATATAGTCAGTTTGCACATCTTTTTTCAAATATCTCACAGCAAAACGTAACGAATATGAGAAAAATTCATAAATTTAATTATAAGGCATTGACTTAAAGGGTTTTGTGTGCTAAAATAATTTCATTATTTTTATATAAAAAGAAAGCAAGGTACAAACAAATGGAAAAACTCAAGGTTGGTATTATTGGCGCGACAGGTATGGTCGGTCAGAGATTCATTATGCTCCTTAACGAGCATCCCTATTTCGAGATAACTGCGCTCGTCGCAGGTCCTCGCTCGGCAGGTCAGAAGTATTCCGACGCCGTTTCGGGCAGATGGAAGATGACTAGCGAATGCCCTGCAAGGATTGCGGATATGCAGGTTATTTCCTCTGACGAAATCGATACCGTTAAGTCGCTCGTGGACTTCGTATTCTGCGCGGTTAGCCTTAACAAAGAGGAAACCAAGGCGCTCGAGGAGAGATACGCGAAGGCGGAGATTCCCGTAGTGTCGAACAACTCGGCTAACAGATGGACTCCCGACGTTCCTATGGTAATTCCCGAAATCAACGATGCGCACCTTGAGGTTATCGCGGCGCAGAGAAAGAGACTCGGCACTACTCGCGGCTTCATCGCGGTTAAGCCTAACTGCTCTATCCAGTCCTACGTTCCCGCACTCTCTGCTCTCCAGCAGTTCGGTATCAAGGAAGTAATCGCGACCACCTATCAGGCTATCTCCGGCGCGGGCAAGACCTTCAACGAGTGGCCCGAGATGATTGACAACCTCATTCCCTATATCGGCGGTGAGGAGGAGAAGAGCGAGAGAGAGCCTCTTCGCGTTTGGGGTAAGGTTGAGAACGGTGAAATAGTTCCCGCAACCTCTCCCGTTATCACCACTCAGTGTCTGCGCGTTCCCGTAAGCGACGGTCATACCGCTGCCGTGTTCGTTAAGTTTGAGAAGAAGCCTACCAAAGAAGAAATCCTCGAGGCTTGGAAGAATTATAAGGGTAAGCCCCAGACTCTCGGTCTGCCCTCCGCGCCCGAGCAGTTTATCACCTATTTTGAGGAGGACAATCGTCCTCAGGCAAAGCTCGACCGCGACCTTTACGGCGGTATGGGCGTTTCCGTCGGCAGACTCCGTGAGGACATCGTATACGACTACAAGTTCGTAGGTCTCTCGCACAACACTCTTCGCGGCGCGGCAGGCGGCGCGGTGCTTATCGCAGAGCTTCTCTACAGAGAGGGCTATCTCACCAAGGCTGATTGATTTATCTTCGGGAGAAAGATATGAACAAGGCTATAAAGACGGCTCTTATCTCCTTCGGTGCGCTGGTTTTGGCGCTTGTCATAATTTTTGCTACTATTATTGCTTCTATCGCATACCCCTCTGCGCTCGTTTCGGGCGAGGGGGATTTGCGCATAATTTGCGTGGGTGACAGCATCACCTACAGCCAGGGCGTGTACGGCTCGAGGAAAACCGAGAGCTATCCTGCCTACCTTGCCGAGATGGTCGAGGGCTCGACTGTTGTCAATTACGGTCTCTCCAGCCGTACGCTTCAGTCAACTGCCGATATGCCGTATTCAAATGAAACGCATTTTATCGCCTCTCGCTGCGAGGACGCTGATATTGTTATAATCATGCTCGGCACCAACGACTCCAAGGCGAAGTTCTGGGACAAGGAAAACTATACAGAGGAATACCGTGAGTTCATCAAGGGCTATATGGATATGGAGTCATCGCCCGAGGTATATATTATGATACCCCCGAGGGTGTACGCTGAGGCAAGGTCGGACTACGACTGTGATAACTCGGTCGTGCGCGGCGAGCTTCGCGAGGCTGTTCTCTCGCTTGGCGCAGAGCTTGGCGTAGAGGTCATCGACCTCTATACCGTAACCGACGGTCACCCCGAGTGGTTCCCCGACGGACTCCACCCGAATGCCGACGGCAATTATGCTATTGCGAAAGAGATAGCAAAGACAATAAAATAGGAAATTTGTAAATTTAACTTTACAAAAAACGGTGAAAAATGAACATTTCAAAGTATAAAGCGCTCTTGACTGCGGTTGACCTTGGCAGCTTTTCTGCCGCGGCTAACAAGCTTGGTTATACCCAGTCGGGACTCACACATATGATGAATGCGCTGGAGGACGAGCTCGGCTTTTCCATACTCAACCGCGGTTATTTCGGTGTCAAGCTGACTCCGGGCGGTGAGAGAATAATACCGAGAATCCGCGAGCTCGTTGCCGCGGAGGACGCGCTCTACAACGAGATTGACCTCGTCAAATCCTACGGTGACAATATTATAAGAATCGGCGCCTTCTCGAGTATGGTGCAGACGATACTTCCGGCGATTATAGAGAAATTCTCCGAGGAATATCCCGACGTTGCAGTCAATATCCAGACGGGTACGGTTGCCGAGCTTTACGGCGGACTTAACGACGGTAAGTTTGACATCTGCTTCGGTAGCAAGAACGCAAAGTACGATTTCAAGTGGACTCCGCTTTTCAATGACCGCTTCTATGCGATTTTGCCTAAGGCATATCCCGTAAGCGAAGGAGTTTTCCCGATCAGCGCATTTAACGGCACGAAATTTCTGATGCCCGGTCTTGGCTTCGACGACGATATAGGCGCGGTGTTTGCCGAGCACGGCGTGCATCCGTTTGTAACGCCAACCTACGTTGACGACCCTGCTATAATTTCAATGGTAGAGCATAACCTCGGTGTCAGTATGCTCTCCGAGCTTATCCTCAAGGCTCTGCGCGGCGACGTACAGAGAGTGCCTATTGAGCCGTGTGTTGCTCGCGAGCTTTCTCTCTCGGTAAAACCCGATAAGGTGCTGACTCTGCCTATGAAGCGTTTTATCGCCATCACCAAGGAGTGCGCGAAGAAGCTCGTTGAGAAGGCGTAAAAGCCGTTTATTACCTCAAATATAAAATTTAGATAAATTCTAATTTTTTTCTAAAACCTCTTGACAAAGCGCGTAAAATCGTCTATAATCAATTTAGAATGAGTCTAAAAAACTCCTTCGACTTTGATTATGGGAGGTTAAAATGACAAAGCAGCGCGAAGCTATTCTCGAGGTTATCCGCCGTGATAAGCGGCACTACACCGCCGAGGAGATATTCGCTCTTTCAAAGCTCAGATTACCGACCATTTCGAGAGCGACTGTATACAACAATCTTCACGCGCTCGAGCGTGACGGCGAGATACGTCGCATTTCGGGCGAGGACGGGCCCGACAGGTACGATTCCTCGTTTACGCCGCACGGTCACCTGTTTTGTATAAAGTGCCGTCGGATATCCGATTTCGACTATCCTCGCTTCACCGAAGCTCTCTCCGAGCTTATCGGCGCGGGCGTTGAGTCTTACGAATTGAAGGTCAGATATATTTGTCCGCTTTGTAAAGAGCGTGAATAAAATTCACAAAAACAATTAAAACTTAAAACAAACAAATAAAAGGAGAAAAAACAAAATGGATCTCAAGGGAACAAAAACAGAACAGAATCTTATGACCGCCTTCGCAGGTGAATCTCAGGCGAGAAATAAGTACACCTACTTTGCATCTGTTGCAAAGAAGGAGGGCTACGAGCAGATCGCGGCTATCTTCGAGCAAACCGCAAACAATGAGAAGGAGCACGCAAAGCTTTGGTTCAAGGCTCTTGGCGGACTCAGCGACACCGCAGGCAACCTTCTTGCAGCAGCAGAGGGTGAGAACTACGAGTGGACCGATATGTACGACACCTTTGCTAAGGAAGCAGAGGAGGAGGGCTTCAAGGCTCTTGCAGCTCAGTTCAGAATGGTTGCGGCAATCGAGAAGACTCACGAGGAGAGATACAGAAAGCTTCTCTCTAACGTAGAGATGCAGCAGGTATTTGAGAAGAGCGAGATGACCATGTGGGAGTGCCGCAACTGCGGACATCTTGTAATGGGTAAGAAGGCGCCCGGCGTATGCCCCGTATGTGCTCATCCCCAGAGCTTCTTTGAGGTTAGAAAAGAAAATTACTAATATATAACGGTATTTGGCGAGGGCTTAGGCTCTCGCCTTTTTTATACAAAAAAACGCGCGAGGGTCGCGCGGCTCAAAAGCGGCTATGCCGATGCAGATATTGCGGAAGGGGCGTACTCAACGTTCCAATTATTTTTTTGCGTGATACTATTAAAAATTTACTATTGACTTTATTTTATTTTTGTATTATAATAATCGTAGTATTCAATTTTGCCCGCGCAAAAAGGCTTTTTTGCCGCATTTTCTTAAGCTTCGGGCATTTCCTATTAAATCCACTCACCGAGGAGGACAAAATGAAACAAACGATTAAGAGGATTATAGTCGCAATTTTAGGAGTGGCGCTGCTGATTTCTGCTGTCGCATTCACTTCTTCCTGCAAGAAGTGCGAGGACAAGAAGCCGCCTGTGCAGCCGCCATACGTTGACGACAGCAAGGTGGTAATCGGTAATCTGATTTACCAGCTCGTCGATGACGACTATAACGATAACGGCACGCCTGCATACTATACCGTAATCGGTATCAGCAATCGCGATGCGAACAGGGTAGTGATTCCTGCCGAGGCATACGGCACACCCGTCAAGGCTATCGCGGCAGACGCCTTCTACGGCAACGCTAATTTAGAGAGCGTCGAGATTCCCTCGAGCGTCACCAAGATAGGCGAGCGCGCGTTTGCCGCTTGCACTTCGCTTTCGAGCATTGAGGTAGCTGCCGACAGCGCAGCCTTCAAGTCGGTTGACGGCGACCTCTACACCGTCGACGGCGCGGTTCTCGTTCAGTACGCTATCGGCAAGGACGACGCGAGCTTCACTGTTCCTGCCGGTGTTACCGAGATTTCCGCTTATGCATTCGCGGACTCGGGTATAGAGAGTCTGACTCTCTCCGAGGAGCTGGTTACTATCGGTGAGTTCGCCTTTGCGTCTAATAAATTTAAGAGCATTGAGATTCCCGCGAGCGTAGAGAGCATCGCAGGCAGCGCGTTCGACTTCTGCTCGTCGCTTGCCGCTATCAACGTTGATGCGTCAAACGCTGCCTACAAGTCGGTTGACGGTAATCTTTACACCAAGACTGACTCGACCTTCGTTCGCTATGCTGTTGGTAAGAGTGGCAGGAGCTTCTCCGTAGCGTCAGGCACTCTCGCGATAGGCGATTACGCCTTCTCGGGCGCTACCTTGCTCGTGAGCATCTCTCTCCCCAGCTCGCTTACCTCTATCGGTGAGTTTGCATTCCTTGACTGCGAGTCGCTCAATTCGCTCTCCATTCCCGGCAGCGTTTCGGCAATCGCGCCCAGCGCGTTTGATAATTGCTATAATCTCGAAAGCTTCACCGTAAATGCGCAGAACAGAACCTTCAGCGCTGCTTCAGGCGTGCTTATGAGGGATAGCGCCAGCGCTATTGTCAAGTATCCTCCCGCGAAGGCGGAGACGAAGTACGATGTGTCCGGCAGCGTTATCTCGATAGGTGATTTCGCCTTTGCGGATGCGGTTAATCTTAAGAAGCTTAATCTTTCATCCAGACTTGAACATATAGGTGTTGATGCGTTCGAGGGCTGCAAGGTGCTTGACTTTAATACCTCAAGCAGCGTTAATTACCTCGGCACTGCATCTAATCAGTTTTACGCGCTCATTTCGCTTAGCGAGTCGGCTGAAGATAATACCTTGAAATCGGTTTCGACCAGAAGTAACACGGTGCTCATCGCCGGCGGAGCCTTCAAGGGCAACAAGAAGATTGAGGATATTACGCTTTCTTCCACCGTCAAGTACGTTTGCGACGATGCGTTTGCATATTGTACTGCTCTCGAGATGATTGACTTCAAGAATGTCGTTAAAATTCACAGCGGAGCGCTTTCGCATTGCACCTCTCTTACGAGTATAGTTTTCAACAACTCTGTGAAGCTTATTGAGGATAACGCTATCTTCGACTGTCCTTCCATAAAGAGAGTGTTCTACTACAACGTCGCTTCGAGCGAGGAGTGGGAAGAGCTCAAGACCAACCCGAATAATCCTCTCATTGAGGGAAAGCAGGATTGCGGCAGTTACAACAACGCGATTCGCTACTATTATTCCGCGGGCGTGCCTACCTCGGCAGGAAACTATTGGTACTACGTCTCGGGTAAGCCTGTTATCTGGACTACCGAGGGCGAGGTAATCGTGAGCGAGGGCCTCGAGTTTACTCTCAATGCGAGCGGAAGCCACTATATTGTCAGCGGTATAGGCGAGTTTGACGGCATAGGGCTTGTTATTCCCGCGACTTATAATAAGAAGCCTGTCAAGGAGATTGGCGGCGGCGCGTTCGTCGGAAATGATAAGATTGTTTCTGTCGTTTTGCCTTACTCCATCGAGTCGGTAGGCGCTAACGCATTCACCGATTGCTCTAATCTTTCGGTGATCACCCTTCCGGATTCCGTTACCTTTATCGGCGCGGGCGCGTTCAAAAATTGTATAGGTCTTTCTTCCATTGACATTCCCGACGGCGTTGCATTCATCGAGCCGGAGACCTTTGCGGGCTGTACCGGCATTTCTAGAGTAATTCTTCCCGACAATCTCAGCGCTATCAGAGCATCTGCCTTTTACGGTTGCGGAATGCTTAGTATCATTTCGCTTCCTTATGGAACTCTTTCAATAGGAGACAGCGCATTCTACGGCTGTGATGATCTTGAGGATATTTCGTTCCCCGAGACTCTTTGCGAGATTGGCAACAACGCGTTCACCGCATCAGGTCTCAACAGCGTTGAGATTCCCGACTCGGTTCTTTGGATCGGTGACTCTGCCTTCAGAGGCTGTGAGTCGCTTATGAGCATCAACGTTCATGAGGACAACACCGAGTACTCCTCGACAAACGGAGTTCTTTACCGCGAGGTGAACGGTGACCCCGTGACCTTGATTTGCTGTCCCTCCGGTTATATCTATCCCCAGACACCTACCGATAAGCGTGCTGACGTAACGCTTATTCTTCCCGATACCGTTAAGACTATCGCACCCTACGCGGTTCTTTCCGAGAATCTCAGAATTATCAATATCTCCGAGAACACCTGCCTTGAGGTGATAGGCGACTACGCCTTCGCGGGCAGCACCGCTCTTGCATATATAGAGCTTCCCGCGACTATCAAGTCGATTGGTAAGTATGCGTTCGAGAGCTCGGGCGCCAGCGGTCTTACTGTTAAGGACGGCGCTAGCTTCACCATTGGCGAGGGCGCGTTCAAGAATTGCGCGAAGCTCAATACCGTCACTCTCCCCGAGGGTACCTTGAGTATCGCGAGACACGCGTTCTACGGATGCAGCGCGCTCACGGAGCTTGAAATTCCGGATAGCGTTACCGATATCGGCATCCTTGCGTTTGCTTGTAACAGCAGACTTAAGACCGTTACCGTCGGTAACGGAATCACCACTCTTGCAGGCAGCGTATTCGCGGAATGTGTTGCGCTTGAAAAGGTTACTATCGGCGCAGACGTGAGCGAGATTGCCGACACCGCATTCAGCGGCTGCAAGGCGCTCCAGGAGATTATAGTTGCTAGTGGCAACACTACTTATAAGGCTATTGACGGTGTCCTTTACACCGCCGACGGCAAGACTCTCGTTCTTTTCCCTGCATCCAGGGCGGAGAGCTTCGAGATTCCCGATGGCGTTACCACCATTGGCGACCTCGCGTTCAGCGGCTCGTCTATCGTAAACGTTGTCATTCCCGATAGCGTTACCGTAATCGGTGACTCCGCGTTCAGCGTATGCAGAGCGCTTGCGAGCATTACCATAGGCGAGAAGCTCGAGAGCATAGGCGCTAACGCTTTCGCAGGCTGTACCTCGCTTGTATCACTCGACTTCGTCGAGAGCGCTACCGCGCTCACCGTTGGTGACCTCGCGTTCAGCGGCTGCGAGAGCCTGAAGGCAATCACCCTTCCCGATAGAATTACCGAGCTCGGTGTCGGCGCGTTCAAGAATTGCCGCCATATCGAGAGCGTAAAGATCGGCGATGGCATCACCGAAATCAAGAAGGATACCTTCAGCGGTGACGACAATATCGAATGGATTGTTCTCGGCACCGGCGTAACCGCCATCAGAGAAAACGCCTTTAACGGTTGCATCGAGCTTGCCGTTATTTACTGCGTTGGTAACAGTGATAGCTATCTCGCTATCAGAATCGCGAGCGGCAACGAGGCTCTCAATAATGCCAGCCGTTATCACTACAGCGCAACCAATCCTAATATACCGATGTATTACTGGCACTATGCATCTGACGGAAGCGTAGTATTTTGGTAAAAATGTAAAGAAAAATTGTCAAAACACCGACATTTTTCTAAAAATAGCATAAAAAAGAGAACGGCTCAAACCGTTCTCTTTTTTATTATTCAATGCGATTACTGTTTATCGGAAAGCCCAAGAATGTAGTCAGCGCTTACGTTATAGAATCTGCAAAGCGTGACGAGATGATGAATAGGCAATTCATTTGCCCCGCGTTCGTATCGCGCGTACATAGTCTGCGACGTTCCGAGAACGTCGGCTATTTGCTGCTGCGTCTTATCGTGATCCTCGCGCAAATCTCGCATCCGCTTGATATAAGCCTTCATAAGCACTTCTTTCCCATATTTATTTTGTAGCATATATCTATTATAGCAAGTAAATAAATTTACTATTGACTTTAGTAAATATTTGTACTATAATATTGTTATCCTAATAAATTATAAAGGAGAAAGAAAATGAAACAAACAGCAAAAAGAATATTGACGGCAGTACTCAGTATTATGATGCTACTGTCGACACTGCTCTTCGTTTTTTCGTGCAACGGTGCATTAGGTGACGTTGTTAAAAATCCGCCAAGACGTCTTGACACGCCCGGCGGTCTCAGAATAAATGAAGAATACCTTGAATGGAATCCTGTAGAATATTCTACGAGATATCTCGTCAGCATTGACGGCTACGAGAGCTATACCGAGGAGAACAGATATTCTCTTGCGGGAGTATCCGACGGTGAGCATACCTTTAAGGTAAGAGCGATGGGCGATGGCGCAGTTTATGAAAGCTCGGACTATTCGCTTCCGTTTACTGTAAATCTGATTGACGGTAGCGCAAGCACAAGTGGATATTATTCCGAGTTTGACGATTTGACCAAGAATGAATCCTTCCTTGGATACGGCTTCGACGTTATCAGATCGTCTGTATTCTCAGATAAGTACATATTAATGAGCAACCCTATTTTCGACCACGATGAGCTTATGAAGCAGAGGCTCTTGAAGGTTGATTCGAAGAATACGTACGTTGATGAAATTGAGAGCTATAGCATAGATGAATTTATGCAGGAGTGGAACGTTTCTGCTAACGTTAACGTTTCATGGGGTAAGAAGAAAATAGGCGGTAGCGTTGACGTTGAGGCAGCGTATAGTGGCGGCTCGGAAAGCACTGCATCTAAGTATTTCCACTGCATTACATTTAATAATCAAAAGTTCTATATTGTTCTTCAGAGCGATATGGATTCGTACAGAAGCATGCTTACAGATGGCTTCAAGAAGGATCTTTATTCAAACATGGAACCGTCCAAGCTGTTTGAGCTTTACGGAACCCACTTTATTACGAGTGCGGTAATGGGTGGTAGAATAAATTCTTACTATCTTTATACAAGCGAAGAGCAGGTAGACTTCCATGACGTAAGTGCAAAGGTATCTGTTGACGTAAGATATCTTGCAGGAAAAACGAACGTCGGTGTTGATGGCGGTTATCGTTCTTACGCAGAATCTCAGAACATAGATATCAAAAACACGTTTGAGGTAGTAGGCGGCGGCGATTTCGGTATGAATTCGGATGAGGATATTGAAAAGCACTATGCCGATTGGGAAAAATCGCTTGACAGCCATGCATCTTTGATAGGTATCAAGGACACCGGTTCCCTGAGAGCTATTTGGGAGCTTATTGATCCTGCGCTTGATACGGAAATCTATGAATGGGATTATGAAAGAGTTGATCCCGAGACAAAAGAGGTATTCAAGATAGAAGGAAAAGGAAATCGTGCAGCGCAGCTCGAAGCATTCTTCTATGCATACGGTCTTGACAACTATAATGATCTCAGAAAATCTGCAGATCTTCCTGAGGTGGTAGTTGTAGAGGGTATACAGAATGTTACGGTTAATGATAAGGGCGCAAATTTAAGAGGTGAATATGACGTTAATTCGGGTACCGTTAACGAAATTGACTTTAGTCCTTATCCTGCGGATGCAACTAGCGTAAATAAGTCGGTTGCTCTTGCTGAGGATTATGATTTTGCTAGAATCAACAGTATGGGTAAGCTCGTTGTTGATTACGACGCAGAGAACGGTACTGTAATTGACCTTATCCTTTCTGCAGGCAGAGTTACCGAAAGAATTAAGGTAAAAATCACAAAAACCTGTATAGTGGAATTCAATACTTTCTGGCCCGGTTATGAGATAGAGCAGTTGAAAGTAAACTGCAGAAGTCATATTGCACAGCCTGAACTTCCAGAAAGACCCGGATATATATTCATAGGCTGGTATACAACGTCAGATGGTCAAGAAGATACGCTCTATAAATTCGGTAATATGCTGATAGAAAAGGATGTTACTCTTTACGCAAAATGGGAAGAGTATCGTCCTACTGTTTCCTTCAAGCAGAGCGTTCTTAACAATCTTATAATGGACAGTGTGAGCGTAAATTATAATGATACTATGTCGGAGCCCGATGCTCCTTCTTGCGATGGATATACTTTTATAGGTTGGTATGCTGATGAAGATTACAGCAAGCCTTTCGACTTTTCTACTCCTATAACTAAGGATACAACAGTATACGTTAAATGGGAGAAAAATCCTATGGTATCCTTTGCTTCGAACGTTGATGGATGGAAGCAGAGCGCACAGTACGTAGAGTATAATACAGCTATTGATACACCCGATACTCCCGAGCTTGAGGGATATAACTTTGTCGGCTGGTACAAGGATGCGGGATATAGCACCAAGTATGATTTTAATTCTGCGATAACCGCTGATACTACCATATATGCAAAATGGGAAATTAAGACTTATACCGTTACCTTTAATTCAAACGGCGGTAGCTCGGTTGCTTCGTATCAGAGAATACCTCACGGCAGTAAGATTGATGCGCCTAATGCACCCGCTAAAAGCGGTTATGAATTCTGGGGTTGGTGCGAGGATAGCGCTTGCCTTTCTAAGTTCGACTTCCTTAACGATACCGTAACTTCTAATATTACACTTTATGCTGAGTGGGGACGTGGCGGTATAACTATTTCCTTTGATAGCTGCGGTGGTGATGCGGTTGAGGACGTTCGCTTGGCACAGGGAGATTCTCTCGGCGAAAGCATGCCTAGTCCTACCCGTACGGGATACAACTTTGTCGGTTGGTATACTGAAAAGTCATATAGTAATCAAGTATATTCAAGCACTACCTTCGTTGAAAACGATGTGCTTTATGCAAAATGGAAAATTAATAGCTACACTGTAATCTACAATGCTAACGGCGGTAGTGGTTATATGAAGGATTCCGTATTTTATTACGGTACAGAAAGTGCGCTCAGTGAAAATACCTTCACTCGCGCAGGTTACACCTTCATAGGCTGGAATACCGAAGCAGATGCCGGAAATTATACTTATTCTGATGGTGAAAAGGTAATAAATCTTTGCAAGAAAAATGGTGATATAATTTCTCTTTACGCTATATGGGAAGAAAATGATATTTCCGTGACTCTTGATGCTAACGGCGGAAGTGTATATCCTGATGAAATTTCGGTAACTTACGGTGGTTTTTACGGCGAGCTTCCTACTCCCGATAGAGCAGGCTATGAATTTTTAGGCTGGTATACCGCAAAAGCAGGTGGCACTAAGATTACGGAGCAGACACAAATGACTTCTGCCGCATCTCATACCTTGTATGCGCATTGGAAAATTTTGACATACAAAATTGTCTATGATCTTAACGGTGGTACATTTGTCGAAAACGGAAATTATCCCAGCAGCTACACAGTAGAGGATTTACCTCTCGCTATTTCCGATCTTATAGATGCTAATTATCCCGACTATAATCACTTTGTAGATTGGCATGAGGGAAATGGTATCTTTGTGGACGACCTTTCGAGTAACCCGAGAGATTTGACTCTTACGGCATCTTGGGATATGTGCGAGCTATACACTGATATTGCTGCAACCCCCGAGATAAAGCATGAGAGAGCTATCATTGATTGGCGTAACTACATGGGAACTGATGTGGAAACCGCAAGAGGCAACGCGGTAATCAGTATTTACAACGTTTCGGGTGATACTCAGGAAGTAATCTTCATTGGAGATCCTTATGCAGTATACACTAAAATGAAGATAGAGCTTGTAGGCTTTGCAGAAGATCAAGAGCTTATAATTCGCTTCGTTAACTTCAATTATATCACCAATCAGTCTTCTGCTATAAGTCCTAGCGAGTCCGACGATGGAATGATACTTACTATTGAGGTTAACGGAAAATGTTCTATAGCTTCGACATATTCCGGCGGTAATATTATATCTGACTTTACAAATACAGTCAATCTTACCGGTAGTGGAAATATGACTATTACTGCGGGTGCCGGAGCTGACGCCTCAAGTGGTGGTGCAAACGGTCAAGATGGTGGAATGGGAATCAAAGCTGAAAATGTTGTGATTGACATGACCGGAGAATTAACTGTCATTGGCGGCAACGGCGGAAACGGTGCTGAAGGTAGTACGGGTAGCCATACATCTAGGGCTGGAGACGGCGGCGATGGCGGCAACGGCGGAATGGCTATTATCTCTCAATCTTTATCGATGATTAATTCGAATACAAAGCTTCAAATCATAGGCGGAAATGGCGGCAGCGGTGGCAAAGGCGGTAATATTCCGGATGGGTCAGATCAAGAAGGCAAGTATGACATAGCCGATGCAGGTTTCGGTGGAGACGGCGGAGACGGCGGAGCACCTATGGATATATCTAAATTAAAATCTGTTGATTGCCTTGAATTGGTAATGAAGTATGGAAATGGTGGCAACGGTGGCGAAGGCGGTCACGGAGGAAATCCAAAAGTCTGTGATAGCAATGCTGACGGATGGAGTCACGGCGGTTGTGGCGGTCATGGCGGCAACGGCTTTGTCGCAGGCAACGGTGGCAAAGGCGGCAAAGGTGGCGGATCCTATGGAGAAGGAAATGGTGAAAACTCTGTAAGTGTTTCGGGATACGGTGGTCATGGCGGCGATGGCGGAGACAAAATCTTAGGAGTTCTGTATTCTTCCGGTGTCGCTCAATTGTTGCAAGCTGATGTGGAATCTGGTTTACACGGTGAATATGGAAGTTGCGGCGATGTGTTGGATTTAGGTGAAAAATATGATGGTGAATACGGCTACAACGGAAATGACGGAAAAGACGGTTCTGTGGATGATTCGTATTACAATAGCTTTTTAGATTGGTTTAATCAAATATAATTTCATAATTTACTAGGCCACTCCTACCGAAAGGTAGGGGTGGCCTTTTTAATTTTTTCACTATTTAGTCTTAATAATTAAATAATACTTAATAATTTCGCGTATTGAAATTAAAAATATTTTATGTTATAATAATTATGGATAATTATAGGCGGGGGTGAAGGCTCTGCCGAGGAATAATTTTTGACAGTTAGGAGCAGGGAAAATGAAGGTACTTGTTGTTGATGACGAGCTTGAGATAAGAAAGGTTTTGAGACTTCTTTTGACGAATGCCGGTTACGAGGTTATTGAGGCGGCTGACGGCTTGACGGCGGTTGAGTCGGTGCGCGCCGATGCGAGTATCGACCTTTGCATTATGGATATAATGATGCCTATGATGAGCGGTGTCGAGGCGACGGGCAGAATCCGTGAGTTCTCGGCAGTTCCCGTGCTGTTTTTGACGGCGAAGTCGCTCGAGTCGGACAAGGAGGCTGCCTATTCGGGCGGCGGTGACGATTATCTCGTCAAGCCGTTCTCCTCTAGAGAGCTTCTTATGAAGGTTGAGGCTTTGACTCGCCGCTACAACAGCTACAGCGCAAAGGGCGAGCAGACGGGCGAGCAGATAAGGCTTTGGGGCGGTGTAGTGCTGATGCCCGAGGCGCGCGAGGTTTCGAGGAATGGCGTAGCCATCGACGTGCGTGACAAGGAGATGGATCTGCTCATTTATCTCGCGAAGAACAGAGGCAAGGTTGTCAGCCCTGCCGAGCTTTATGAGAAGGTGTGGGAGGAGATGCCGCTTGCTTCGTCGAACAACACTATTACGGTGCATATCCTCAATCTGCGCAGAAAGCTCGAGGAAAATCCCTCGTCGCCGAAGATAATCCGCACCGTTTGGGGAAAGGGCTACCAAATTGACTGACGGTAATAAAAAAATTCTAGGTATCAAGCATAACACGCTATATATCGGGCTTATATTCAATATAATAATAGGAATTCTCGCGGGCGTTATCGCTTACTCGATAGTGCGTGTTTCCGGCTCTCTATACATTACGAAGGTTTATCTCGAGCCCGAGAGGATTGCCGAGAGGCGCGACGAGTACGCCGAGGAGCTTCGCGCATTCGTTACCGAGCATAAGCTCACGCTTGCGACCTCATTCCGCATCTCCGAGTGGTCGAACGGCCACCCTTATGCCTACGTTATCGTCTACAACTCCGAGGACGACGAGGAGAGCGAGGGCGCGGAGATTATAAAGCCGATTCCCGAGAATGCGCCGAACCGCGAGGAGCTTATTGCCGCGGCAGAGGCGAACGGAATTTACGAAATCAAGACGCTCGACGGCGTGCTGGTGGCTGAGATAAGCGAGTTTTCGCAGAATCTGAGATACAGCATTATCAACGTTGTGGCATTAATAATTGCCGCTTTCGTGCTTGCGGCGGTGCTGGTTAATTATTTCAGAATTATCATCAAGCGTATCAAGCGAGTGGGCAGCGACGTTACCATAGTTTCTCAGATAAATATGAACTATGAGATAAAGAGCGACGGCAACGACGAGATAGCTGCCCTCGCGCTCGACGTGGAGAAGATGAGGCAGAAGCTGCTACTGAACGTGAGCAGCGCGGAGGAGGCGAGCACGGCGAACACCGAGCTTATCACCGCGCTCTCGCACGATATAAGAACGCCGCTTACCATTCTTCTCGGTTATCTTGAAATGATGAAAAATCACGAGGGCTGCGACGAGGAGATGACAGACTATATCGAGGCGTCAGAGAACACCGCGATGCGACTCAAGCAGCTTTCCGACGATATGCTCAAGTATTCGCTCGCCTTTGGCGATGCGCCCGGTGACGTTACGCTCGAGGAATACGATGCGCTTACGCTTATTGAGCAGATACTCACCGAGCATATCTTCCTGCTCCGCGACAGCGGATATAGGGTAAAGGTAGAGTTCGGCGCGGCTACAATGCCCGAGGGCACTCTCGTGCGCACCGACGCGCAGAAGCTGATGCGAATTATTGACAATATTTTCTCGAATTTACGCAAATATGCTGACAAGAGCGAGAGCGTGGTTATATCGACGTCGTATAGCGAAAATAAGATGACTATCAAGGCTAGGAACAAGATTGCCACCTACTCCGACGAGGCTGAGTCGAACGGAATCGGACTAAAGAGCTGCGTGCGACTTGCCAAGCTCGTGGCAGACAGCTTCGAGTATTCGAGTGACGGTGAGCATTTCACCGCGACTCTGGTGCTCAACGTAGAGCTGCCCGGCGCGGACTCCGAGTGAAAGGACTAAAGAATGATAAGCTTCAGGATTCTGACGGAGGACACCGAGAGGGAAATCACGAATGACATTCTCGCTGCCATTCCCGAGGCGGATATTGAAGAAATTGGAGATATTTTCTTCTCGTTTTATTGCGAATCAGAGATTGCGGTAGCTGCGGCTCACGGCTGTATGCTGATACGCATATTCGACGACGAATACCTTTTCATCTATCCAATCCCGCTTCACGACGGGGCGGATACGCTCTCGGCTGTCGATGAGATAAGGCTATATACTATAAAAGAGGAAGTTCCGCTTATTTTCCTCGACGTTCCGTCTGAGGAGCTGGGCTCGCTTATGGCGGCATTCAGCTATGCGGAGGCTCTGGAGCTTGACGCGGAGCGCGACTCCTGCACCGTCATAGTACAGAGCGAGATAGGAATGCTGGAGGCGATTCCGAGCGAGAGCGAGGGTGAAATCAGCCTTTCCGCGCTACGTGATTCCGACTGCGAGGAGTACGCAAGACTCGCTCGCGATAAAGCGGTCAACAAATATTGGGGATACGATTATTCTGCCGATATGCCTGACGCGGAGGGCGCGGATTTTCTGCGTGTAGCCGAGGGCGAGCTGGCAAGAGGCGCTGCGCTCTCGCTTGCCGTGAGATACCGTGATAGCTTCATTGGCGAGGCTGTGATTTACGCCCCCGACCTTCGAGGCGGCGCCGAATGCGCTATAAGACTTCTGCCCGAATATCAGGGCAGGGGATTTGGCACGATTGCGCTCTCCTTGCTTATAAGAATTGCGAGGGATATTGGTATAATCATTCTTCACGCTCGCGTATTGAACGAAAATGAAGCCTCGCTCGCTCTCTTTGAAAAACAGATGCAAATCTGTGAGCGAAGCGAGAAATTTACCGAATTTTACATAAATTTGTAAACTAAACTAGACAAAATAAAGGGAAGGGTGATCTTATGAAAAGACTTGCGCTGGGAATACTCGCACACGTTGATGCAGGCAAGACCACTCTTTCCGAGGCGCTCCTGTACTCCGCCGGCACGCTGACGAGGCTTGGCAGAGTTGATAAGCGCGACGCCTTTCTCGACACTCACGCGCTCGAGCGCGAGAGGGGAATTACGATATTTTCAAAGCAGGCTATATTTGAGCTTGGCGATACGAGCGTGACGCTCATTGATACGCCCGGTCACGTTGACTTCTCCTGCGAGGCGGAGCGCGCGATATCGGTGCAGGACTACGCGATTTTGGTAGTCAGCGCATCTGACGGAGTGACCGCGCATACAAAAACTCTGTGGCATCTGTTATCGGCAAGACGAGTGCCGACCTTTATTTTTGTCAATAAGATGGATATCGCAGACCGACGCCGCGAGCAGATACTCGAGGAGTTGCGCTGCATACTTTCCGGCGGCTGCGTGGACTTTAGCGACGATTCAGCGCCCGACTTCTTCGAGCGCTGCGCCGCCTCTGACGAGAGGCTGATGGACGAATTTTTCTCGACCGACTCGCTCTCCGTCGAGTCTATTGCCGCGGCTGTTGCCAAGAGGAGAATTTTCCCTTGTATGTTCGGCTCCGCGCTTAAGATGAAGGGCGTCGACGAGCTGCTATCGGTAATAGACAAATACACCTTAGAGAAAAAATACTCCGAGAGCATTTTCGGAGCAAGAGTATATAAGATTTCGCGCGACGCGCAGGGCAAGCGTCTTACCTACCTCAAGGTTACGGGCGGCACTCTGCGCACGAAGGATACCGTCGAGATTCGCTCGCACGGTGAGATAATGCGTGAGAAAATTGAGGAAATCAGGCTCTATTCGGGCGATAAATACAAGAGCGTACCGTCTGCCGCGGCAGGCACGGTATGCGCCGTGCTCGGACCTGTGTCGACCGCTGTCGGCTCGGGACTCGGCTTTGAGGAGGACGACGTGCAGACGCTCGAGCCCGTGCTTGATTACAGAATAATTCTCCCGAAGGGTGCAAACCCTTACGAGAGCTATATGCGCCTTATGGCGCTAGCCGAGGAGGACCCATCTCTAGCGCTGACCTACGAGCCGAGAACGCACGAATTGCGCATCAGGCTTATGGGTGAGATACAGACCGAGGTGCTCACCAAGATTATCAAGGATAGATTTGACCTTGACGTCGCATTCGACGAGGGTGCGATTCTTTATAAAGAAACTATTGCGGACACCACGCTGGGAGCAGGTCATTTCGAGCCGCTTCGCCACTATGCCGAGGTGCATCTGCGTATCGACCCACTACCCGAGGGCAGCGGAATTATCACTGCGAGCGAATGCCCGCTTGACACGCTGGCGAGAGGCTGGCAAAGGCTGATTATCACTCACCTCGAGGAGAGGGTACATAGGGGAGTTCTCACGGGCTCGCCGCTTACCGACGTGAAAATCACTCTCACAGCAGGCAAAGCGCACTTAAAGCACACCGAGGGCGGTGACTTCCGCCAGGCGACCTACCGAGCTGTGAGGCAGGGACTGATGAAGGCGGAGTCTGTTCTGCTCGAGCCGACCTTTGAGTTCACGGCAGAGCTGCCGATGGATAATCTCGGCCGCCTTATGACAGATATCAGCGCGATGCACGGCAGTCTTGAAGCACCCGAGTTCGTGGGTGACATTGCCGTTGTTTCGGGCATCTGTCCCGTCAGCACTATGCGCTCATACGCCACCGAGCTTCGCGCGTATACTCGAGGTGAGGGGAAGCTATCGCTTCGAGTCGGAGCGTATATGCCCTGCCACAATACCGAGGAGGTTATGGCTGAGCGTAACTATTCACCCGAGCTCGACGAGCGCAACCCCGCAGGCTCTGTGTTCTGCAAGGGCGGCTCGGGCTACGCAGTACCCTGGCAGGAGGCAGACGCGCTCATGCATCTTACTCCGACGGGCGCGCAGAGGACAGACGCGGCAGAGGAGAGCTATACTCCGAGAGTTGCGGTCAAGACCGATTACCGCGGTACTGTCGAGGAGGATAAGGAGCTTATGCGCATATTCGAGAGCACCTACGGCAAGATTAAGCCGAGAGTCGCCCCCGAGCGCAAGGTGAATGCTGCTCCGAGTGAGAAAAAGTCCGAGAGACCGAAGAAGCTGAAGCCTCGAGGCGAGGAATACATAATAATTGACGGATATAATTTTATCTTTGCGATAGACGACCTGCGCAGGATCGCAGAGTCCGACTTTGCCAGATGCCGTGACGTGCTTGCGCGAATGATGTGCGATTACACAGCGTTCAGAAAATGTAGGGCTATCATCGTCTTTGACGCCTATAAGCGCAAGGGCGGAGAGGGCAGTGTCGAGGAAATCGGCTCTGTCAGCGTGGTTTACACGCGCGAGTCGCAGACGGCGGACGCCTACATTGAGCGCACAACCTACGAGATTGCCCCCGAGCATACGGTGAGAGTCGTCACCTCGGATTTACAGGAGCAGCTCGTCGTGCTCGGCAGCGGCGGACTTCGCGTGAGCGCGAGAGAATTCTACGCGGAGCTTCTTGATACCGTTAGGCTTATTCGCGAAACTATTGATTCGTATATAAAGTAACTCGAAAGGGAAACGGCGTGAACTTAATAAAGAACAAATTTATGGAGTCGCTGAAATCGGTTCTGCCGATAGCGCTTATAGTGCTTGCGCTCAGCGTGACGCTCGTGCCGATAACTACGGGAGATATGTTCCTGTTTATCGTCGGAGTCGTTTGTCTGGTGTTTGGTATGAGCCTGTTCACCGCAGGCGCGGAGATGTCAATGCAGCCGCTGGGCACGAAGCTCGGTACGACGATGGCAGCTACCAGAAAGGTGTGGATAATAGCCTTTATCAGCTTTATAATCGGCATTCTCGTTACCATATCCGAGCCCGATTTGCAGCTTCTCGCGGAGCAGGTAAGCGGACTTAAAAATATGATACTTATTCTCACCGTTTCGGTCGGTGTTGGAATATTCCTTATGATTGCGGTTATGCGTATCGTCTTTAACTGGAATCTGACGGCTATAATGATAGCCTTTTACGCGATAGCCTTTGTGCTGGCATTCTTCGTTGACGAGAGCTTTTTGCCCCTCGCGTTCGACTCGGGCGGAGTTACCACAGGCCCGATGACCGTTCCCTTCATTATGTCTATCGGCGCGGGTGTTTCCGCGGCGAAGCTTTCGGGCGACGACCGTGACGACTCCTTCGGTATCACAGGTCTTTGCAGCATCGGCCCGATTATCTCGGTGCTTGTGCTCGGCATCGTTATGAAGGTTGAGGGTACATACGAGCCCACCGTGAGCGAGCAGATCGCAGACACGCAGGACGGCGTTCTCGCCTTTATCCACGGCATAGCAGAGCATGCGCTTGACGTGCTTATCGCCCTTGCTCCCATCATCGTTTTCGCCTTCCTTTTCCAGCTTCTCACCCGCGCGTTCACCAAGGTGCAGATAATAAGAATGGCGATAGGTATCATCTACGTTTTAGTCGGACTTGCGGTATTCCTCGCGGGTGCGAACGTAGGATTTTTGCCAATCGGTACCGAGATAGGAACTCGTCTTGCGGGCATTGGCGGCGGCTGGCTGCTTATCCCCGTCAGTATGCTTCTCGGCTACTTCATCGTTAAGGCGGAGCCCTCGGTTTACGTGCTGAACAAGCTCGTTGAAACGATGAGCGCGGGCGCGATTTCCGGCAAGACCACCGGACTCGGTCTTTCAATCGGTGTGTCGGCGGCTCTCGGCCTTGCGACGCTTCGTATTATTACGGGAATCAGCATTCTCTGGTTCTTGATTCCGGGATATATAATCGCTCTTACGCTTTCATTCTTCGTGCCGAAAATCTTTGTCGGTATCTCCTTCGACTCGGGTGGAGTTGCCAGCGGTACGATGATGAGCGCGTTCGTTCTTCCTCTCTGTATGGGCGCGTGCAACGCCCTAGGCGGTAACGTTATGACCGATGCCTTCGGTTGCGTGGCGTTCGTTGCGATGGCGCCGATTATCGCTATACAGATATGCGGCTTCGCTTATAAGATGAAGGCGGAGGACAGAGCGCGCAGGTTCGTCAGCGCGAGCGAGACGTTCATAGACTACGGCTACCGTGATACCAGACGCGGTGCGACATATACTGCAAAGGCTGCGAAGGGAGGAGCTAAAAATGAAGAAGCAGATAGCTGAACAGAAAAGAGTCAAGCTCCTCGTCGGCATTATCAACAAGGAGGACGAAAGCCGCTTCACCGAGATAGTGAACGAGTGCTGTACCGCGTTGAACTTCTCGGGCGTCGGTCACGGTACTGCTCGCTCGAGCTATATGACCTATTTCGGCTTTAACGAGATTGAGAAGCGTATCACGATGTCGCTGATTCCCGGCGGCGCGGAGCACAATATTTTGAGTGCGGTAGGCCACGGGCTGAAGCTCTATCTCGTCGGACGCGGAATTGCATTCACTATTCCGCTTTCCGGTATTTCAAATATTCTCAACGATGCGGTTCTCTCGGGCGTTGATAAGCCCGATAAGCCTGTGGGCAATCGCGCCCCGATTTCAAAGAAAAAGGAGAAGGTAATTATGCACGAGCTGGTTATAGCAGTTGTAAATAACAAATATACCGACGTTGCGATTGAAGCTGCGAGGGGCGCAGGCGCTACCGGCGCTACCGTCTTCCATACCAAGAGCATAAATAACGAGAAGGCGGAGCAGACCATCGGTACGGCTCTCAGCCGTGAGACCGATAGCCTTTTCTTCCTCACCACTATGGAATACAAGACTAAGATTATGGAGGCGGTCCGTGACGCCGCAGGTCTCAAAACCGAGGGCGGCGCTGTGATATTCTCGCTCCCCGTAGACGACCTCGTGGGTGTTGGCAGATTTGAGGACTACGTAGACAGAGAAGAAAGTTAAAAAACGTATTTTTGCAGGATTTTTCTAACTAAAGTTTTCAAAACAAAGGATTTTGGTAATATAAATGAAAAAATTCAAGAGGGCATTATTTTCAAGATATACAATTTCCGCAGTTATAATACTCGTTGAGCTGTTGCTCGCGGCGCAGCTCACGCTCGGAACGTGGGCGTATTCGTATCTCGCCTGGATAGCGGCAGCGCTGGTCAGTCTTACTACTCTCGTGTTCGTTATTAACAGAGATGCGAATCCGGAGTACAAGGTGTCGTGGACGGTCGTAATTCTTCTTTTACCTGTTTTCGGCTCGCTGCTTTATCTTCTTTTCTATCGCCGCAGAATGACCAAAAAGGAGGAAAAGCTCCTCTCCGGAATCTTCAGTGAGATAAACAGCCACAGACTTGGAGAAGGCAGCTTTAGTATGCTGCGCCGCCGCAGTCCTCTTGCTTATGGCAAGGCTCGCGCGATTATGAACGATGACACGATAGCCGAGGTTTATACAGGCTCGTCATCGACCTTCTTCCCAACAGGTGAGGAGTACTTTGAGTCGCTCGAGCGCGACCTTGAGAGCGCGGAGAAGTTTATTTTCCTCGAGTATTTCATAGTTGAGCTTGGCGACCTATGGGGCAGAATACACAAGATTCTTCGCGAAAAGGCGAAGGAGGGCGTAGAGATTCGTATGCTCTTTGACGATTTCGGCTGCATGAAGAAGTTGCCGATACACTATGAGTATTCTCTGCGCGCAGACGGCATCAAGACCTATCGCTTTGCCAAGCTTTCGCCATCGCTCTCCTCGGTTCATAACAACCGCGACCACCGCAAGATGTGCATTATCGACGGCAGAATTGCTTATACCGGCGGTGTTAATATCGCTGACGAATACGTCAACGCGGTAGTACGCTTCGGTCACTGGAAGGATGGCGGTATTCGTGTAACGGGCGAGGTCGTGCGCGGATTTATCAAGCAGTTCCTTTCGATGTGGGATTTCACCACGCATACGATAAGCGATTACGAGAGATATCTGTCGACAGTCAAGGCGCTCAAATTCTCGGACGGCGGATACTACATTCCCTTTGGCTCCGGTCCCGTGCCTATCTACAAGCGTCCGACGGGTAAGAATGCGTTTCTGAATCTCATAAATCAGTCGAGAAAGTACGTATACATCACCACGCCGTATCTCGTCATTGACTACGACCTCACCGAGTCGCTCTGCAACGCGGCGCTTCGCGGTGTTGACGTGCGTATCATTACACCCGCCATACCGGACAAGAAAAAGGTTAAGATTATGACCAAGAGCTCTTACCCGTATCTTATGAACGCGGGCGTCAAGATATATGAATATACCCCCGGCTTTATTCACGAAAAGACCTTCGTCGTCGACGACAAATATGCAATCGTCGGTACGATAAATCTCGATTACAGAAGCTTGATGCACAACTTTGAGAACGCGCTCTGGATGTACGCCTCTCCCACGGTGGAGATTTGTCGTGACGAGGTGCTTAAGACTATTGAGGTTTCAGAGCAGGTTGACGAAAACAAAACTCGCCTTACTCCGAGCGAACGCATCGTGCGTAACGCAATCAGACTTTTTGCCCCACTTATGTAAAGTAAAATAGTCAAAAATAAGAAAATCCCACCGATTTGGTGGGATTTTTTTGCTTTAATTTGCTGAATTTTTCGTGTCAAAATCTTCGCTTAAAAACTCGATAGTATCTACGGGCGCGACTGTAAGAGTGGGCTCGGGGATAGGCTCAGGCTTTTTGTTTCGGTTTTTGAAGCTGTCGATTTTTTGCTTGAATCTCTCGCGTCTTTTCCTAGCCTTGTGCTTTCTTATCTCGCCGTGAATCTGCATTATCCAGAGGATTATCAGTATAGTCGGCATAAGCATAGAGGAGTCCTCGCCCGAGGCGGTGGTGAAGCCGTAAATGATAATAAAGAGTGAAATACCCTTCATACCAAGCTTGAACCATTTGTAGTACCGTCTTGCGCTCTTGACCTGCTTTTTATCCTGACCGCGCAGCAGCATGACTATGTAGATTATAAGAAATACTGCCGAAACCGCAAGCAAAATATAATTGAGTATCGGCTCGCCCTTGCCCTTTGAGATATTCATACTGAGCGAAACTATGTATAGAATATAGGATATTATTCCTATAAAATTCGGGATATTTTTGATGAATTTAATCAAGGCTGTCGCTCCTTTTTGGTTAGTCAAGCAAATTATAGCATAAATTTCGCTCGTTTTCAATAGCAAGCTGCTTATTTTTTGCTTTTTGGCGCTATAATGCAATAAAAAGGAGAAAAAATATGTGCACTGCAATAAGCTATAAGGGACTTGCGGGCAGAACGCTCGACCTGGAATATTCATTCTGCGAGGAGGTGGCCGTAACTCCGCGCGGCTTTGAAAGAGAGTATATTTTTGAGGGTAAAATTGCAGGCAAATACGCGCTCGTCGGAATGGCGTATCTGCACAGCGGTACACCGCTTTACTACGATGCCGTGAGCGAGTCGGGGCTATATATGGCAGCGCTCAATTTTCCCGCATACGCACACTATTTCCCACGTCGCGAGGGCGCGGTCAATCTCGCCTCCGGTGAGCTGATACCATATATTCTCGGTGGCGCGGGGAGTCTGCGTGAGGCTCGCGAAATGCTCTCGCGTATCAATATCACGCCCGACAGCGTCGCGCCTGAGCTGCCCGCGACCGAGCTGCACTGGCATCTGACCGACGGCAGAGAGACGCTGGCGATAGAGTCGCGGGAAAACGGTCTTGAAATTATCACAAATCCCCACCATGTACTCACAAATGCACCGAATTTCACCTATCATGTTACAAAAATAGCCGAATTTTTGCACATTTCGCCCACTCAACCGACACAAATAGGGAAAAATATCCACCTTTATTCACGCGGTATGGGCGCTATCGGGCTTCCGGGTGACTATTCCTCGTCATCACGCTTCGTCAGGGCGGCTTTTCTTGTCGGATGCGTAAATGAATTTGATAGCATTTCCCCACAAACACACCATAGAACGAGCAAAAATGAAAACATTTTCTCCGAATTAAGCAAAAATATAGGAGAAAACAGGCACAAAACACCACAAAAAACCCAAAATGCACAGAAAGAGGGGAATAGTAATCTCGTTTCGGCATTTTTTCACATTACCGACTCGCTCTCCGTGCCGTACGGCGCTGTGCTGACCGACGAGGGTAGGGCGGTTTACACCGTCTACACCTCCTGCGCCGACCTTTCGAGCTGTGAATATCATTTTACCACCTACGACTGCCGCACACCGCGAAGTGTCGCTCTTATTCCCGACCGCGTTTTTTCTCACGAGATACTGCGCTTTTCGCTGCTCGGTGATAGAATAATTTGAAAACCGCTTAGGCGGAGAGCTTCGGCTCTCCGCTTTTTTACGCGTTAAAAATAAATAAACTTGACAAAATATTTTAATGTTGTATAATATATATTGCGAAATTATGATTACGGTAAAAAAACAGAGGTGGAAATATGAATATTATTATAGTTGGCAGCGGTAAGGTAGGCGAAGCGCTTGCCGCGCAGCTTAACAAGGAGGGCAACAACGTCACCATAGTTGACGAGAATGCCGATAAGGTTAAGGCTATTGCCAATAAATACGATATAATGGGCGTTATCGGCAACGGCGCTTGCCGCAGCACTCAGATTGAGGCAGGAGTTGATTCTACCGATCTGCTTATTGCCGTTACGGGTAATGACGAAACGAATTTGCTCTGCTGTCTTGTTGCCAAGAAGTCGGCGAACTGCCGCACTATCGCAAGACTCAAGAACCCCGATTATAATATAGACGCGTCTTATTTCAAGGACGAGCTAGGTCTTTCTATGGTTATCAACCCCGAGCTTGCGGCGGCGAGAGAGATCGCGAGAATTCTCAACTTTCCCTCGGCTATCAAGATTGATACATTCTCGAAGGGACGAGTTGAGCTTCTCACCTTCAAGCTTCCCGAGGGCAGCAAAATCGCGGGTATGTCCGTCAAGGACGTGGCAATGAAATTCAAGACCGACGTCACCTTCTGCACCATTGAGCGTGACGACGACGCGTTTATTGCAAACGGTAATTTCGTCTTTGCCGAGCGTGACGTTATCTCGATTATCGCATCACCTGCCAGCGCAAAGGACTTCTTCTCGAAGATAGGCTACAAGATGCAGCCTATCAAGGATACTATAATCGTCGGTGGCGGAGCAATTTCCTACTACCTTACCGATATACTTCTTCGCTCGGGAATTTCGGTCAAAATTATTGAGAAAAGCGCCGAGAGATGTGACGAGCTTGCCTCGGAATTCGAGCACGCGACTATCATTAACGGCAACCCATCTGACGAGGATATTCTGCGTGAGGAGGGCATCGGCACGGCATCCAGCTTCGTTGCTCTCACGGGACTCGACGAGGAGAATATTCTTCTCTCCATCTTCGCAAAGAAGGCGGGCAGCCGCAAGGTTATCACCAAGGTCAACCGCATTGAGTATGACAATATTACCAGCCAGCTCGATCTCGACTCGATAGTACACCCGAAGAATATCACGGCTGATATAATCATCAGCTACGTAAGAGCTATGAATAACTCCAGTAGCAGCAACATAGAAACTCTTTATAACCTTATCAATGGCAAGGTTGAGGCTGCCGAGTTCACCGTTCTCGAGGGATCGCCCATTGTCGGCAAGCCGCTTATGCAGCTTGAGTTCAAGCCCGGCGTGCTTATCGCGACCATCAGACGTGGCAATCAGCAGATATCCCCGAGAGGTCAGACGGTTATCGAGCCTCGCGACTCTGTCGTTATCGTAACCAAGGGTATCCTATTGAACGACGTTACGGACGTCCTTAAGTAAGGAGCATTAAATGAATTTCAAAATGATAAAATATACGCTCGGCTGGCTGCTCGTCTTTGAGGCGGCATTCTTCGTCGTGCCTATGCTGACGGCGCTCTGCTATCTCGAGCGCGCGGGGCTGTCATTCTTATGGTCTGCGCTCATTTGCCTTGCCGTTGGCGGTCTGCTTATAATGAAAAAGCCCGCGAAAACTACGATTTACTCGAAGGAGGGCTTCGTTATCGTTGCGCTCTCCTGGATAGTTATCAGTATTTTCGGCGCTTTGCCCTTTATGTTTGCCATTCCCGGTATGAACTTCATAGACGCGCTCTTTGAGATTGTGTCGGGCTTTACCACGACGGGCTCGAGCATTTTCCGTACCGTTGAGGATTTGCCGAGGTGCATACTTATGTGGCGCAGCTTCTCGCACTGGATTGGCGGTATGGGCGTGCTTGTATTTATTATGGCGTTCCTGCCGCTCGGAGGCGGTCAGAATATGCATATTATGCGCGCGGAGTCACCCGGTCCCGAGGTGTCGAAGCTCGTTCCGAGAGTCAAGCACACAGCTCTTATACTTTACGCGATATATTTCGCCCTGACGGCTTTGCAGTGCATTATTCTCCTGTTTTCAGGAATGAGCGTTTTCGATGCGATAAATACTGCATTCGCTACTGCGGGCACCGGCGGCTTCGGAGTTAAAAACGACAGCCTTGCCACGTTTTCGGCAGCGCAGCAGATAATAGTTACCGTATTTATGCTCGTTTTCTCCATCAATTTCAACTCATATTACCTTGCCCTGCGACTCAAATTCCGTGACGCCTTCAACTCCGAGGTGCGCACGTTTTTGCTCATCGTTGCGGGCGCGATAGCTATTGTAACCTTTAATATTTATGAAAGCTACGGTAGCATCGGCGAGGCGCTGCGTCACGCTGCGTTCTCGGTTTCCTCGATTATTTCGACCACGGGCTTTGCGACAGAGAATTTCGACCTCTGGCCTTCTCTTGCCAAAACGATGCTCGTTCTCGTTATGTTCGTTGGCGCGTGCGCGGGCAGCACGGGCGGCGGCATCAAGGTGTCGAGGCTTCTTATACTCTTTAAGGGCTTTGCAAGAGAGATAAACACTCTGATTCATCCCAAGCAGGTCAAGAAGATAACCATTGACAAGCGTCCGGTTGACCGCGAGGTCATTCGCTCTGTTAACGCTTATATTTCCTGCTATATGCTCGTATTTATCGTTTCGCTGCTGCTGATCACTATTGACGGGCGAGATCTGGTCACGAATTTCACCGCGGTGGCAGCGACCATCAACAACATAGGTCCCGGTCTTTCGGGCGTTGGACCTGCTGCGAATTTCGCTGATTTTTCCTCGCTCTCGAAGCTTGTTCTGACCTTTAATATGATAGCAGGCAGACTCGAGCTCTTCCCGATGCTCATACTCTTCAGCCCTGCGACCTGGAAGAAATCTTAAACAATGAAAAAATATATATCCCCGATTTTATTTATTATAGCGACTATGCTCTGGGGCTTTGCCTTTGCGGCGCAGAAGGCAGCGTCAGACCTGCCCGCCTTCACACTCGGAGCGCTCAGAAGCATTATCGCCGTGCTGTTTCTTATGGCGGTGATACCCCTTTTAGACAAATTTACGAAGAACGGCAGACGCATTCTGACCGACCGAAAGCGTCCCGACATCAAGAGGGCAGAGATTATCGGCGGTATCGTCGCGGGTATTATCCTTGCGACCGCCTCGGCATTCCAGCAGACAGGACTCGGCGAGGGCACAGATGCGGGTAAAGCGGCGTTTATCACCGCTCTCTACGTGGTTATAGTGCCGGTAATCTCGCTTTTCTTTGGCAAAAGACCGCCCGTAAACGTATATATCAGTGTGGTTATAGCAGTTATCGGCTTTTATTTCCTCTGCATCAAGCCGGGCACGACGCTCATTTTCTCCGACCTGCTCGTCTTGATTTGCGCCTTAATTTTCGCTCTGCATATAATAGCGATAGACCGACTTTCACCGGGATGCGACGGCGTGCGAATGTCGCTCGTGCAGTTCGCGACGGCATTTGTGGTCAACGCGGTGCTTGCGCTCATCTTCGAGCTGCCGATTAACACCTCGCTTATCCTCGATAGATTCCCTGCTATTCTCTATCTCGCCATTGGCTCGAGCGGTATTGCGTACACCTTGCAGATAGTGGGTCAGAAGGACTGCGACCCGACCGTCGCCTCGATTCTCCTCTCGCTCGAATCGGTGTTTGGAGTTATCGGCGGTGCGTTATTCCTTGGCGAAACTATGACCAAGAGAGAGTACTTCGGCTGCGTTATAGTTTTCCTTGCAGTCGTACTTTCACAGCTTGATTTCAAAGCGATTTTTGCTAAAATGTCAAAAGATGTCAACAATACGTAACATTTTGGAGTAAATATGAAGAATCTCGAAGAAAAATATATATCAAGAGAGGAAATATTCGAGGGCAACGTTATGCACGTCGTGCGTGACGTGGTAGAGCTTCCGAACGGCAAGCTCGCCACTCGCGAGGTCTGTCTGCACAACGGTGCGGTGGCGATTCTGCCACTGCTTCCCGACGGACGCGTAGTAATGGAGAGGCAATATCGCTATCCTCACTCTAGAGTAGTGCTGGAAATTCCTGCCGGCAAGCTTGACTCGACCGACGAGATTCCGCTCGAGGCGGCGAAGCGTGAGCTCCGTGAGGAAACTGGCGCTCTGGCAGGGAAGATAACCTATCTTGGCAAAATCATTCCTTCGTCTGCGATTCTCAGCGAGGTGATACACCTGTATCTTGCCGAGGAGCTGACCTTTGGAGAGCGCGAGCTTGACGAGGACGAATTCCTTGACGTTGAGTATATCTCTCTCGCGGAGCTAAAGCAAATGGTGATGAACGGTGAGATTGCCGATGCCAAAACGCAGATAGCAGTCCTCAAAGCCGATGAGATTTTGAGAAGCAGATAAGAAAATTATTAGGCGATATTTACTGAGTGATCGATATATTGCCGATGAAAGCATCGGCAATTCGTTATATGCTTCGCATAAGAAACAAAAAGCAATCTGCCGAGGCAGATTGCTTTTTTACTATTATTCAGTTGTATAATTATCAAAATAACCCTGGATATACACGATGGGAGTACCCTTGTCGCCCGAGCCTGAGGTCAGGTCGCAGAGTGAGCCGATAAGGTCGGTGAGGCGTCTGGGGGTTGTGCCCTCGGATACCATCTTGCCGACGAGGTCAGCGTCCTTCTTGACAATCTCCTGCTTGATAGCCTCCTTGAGCTCATCACCTGAGAGTGATGCGAAATCGTTGTCAGCAAGGTACTTGAGCTTCAGCTCGTTGGGAGTGCCTTCGAGACCGCTGGTGTAGGCAGGTGAAACTACCGGGTCAGCGAGCTCCCATATCTTACCGATAGGGTCCTTGAAAGCGCCGTCGCCGTATACCATAACCTCAACCGTCTTGCCGGTTGCGTCAAAAATCTTCTTCTGAATATCGTCAACCGCCGTCTGACACTCGCGGGGGAAGAGCTTAACCTTGTCCTCGGTCGCCTTGTTTGAGCCGAGCAGACCGTAATGCTCGTTATATCCCGAGCCGTTCACCGATTCTGCGAGAATCTCGTCAAGTCCAAAGACAGTTTCAGCGCCCGCTGCCTTAAGAATGCGCTTGGTGCGCGCGCGGGTATGAATATCGCAGTTGAGCACGCACTTGGTATAGTCAAGCACCGCGCGAGCATCGTTGGCGAAAACAATCTCGCACTCCGCGCCCTCACCTGTAATAATGCTCTCGTAATATTCAACGTAATCAACGCCTGTGAAGCGGTGCTTCTCGTAGCCGAAAAGCTCGCGGTATCTCTTGATATCAAGCACGTCACAGTAGGGGTTGATTCCTGCCTCGTCGAGCTTGTCGAGGCTGACAAGATGGTTGCCTACCTCATCGGAAGGATAGGAAAGCATAAGCACTACCTTTTTAACACCCCTTGCTATACCTCTGAGGCATATAGCAAAGCGGTTGCGGCTGAGAATGGGGAAGATAACTCCGACCTCGCCCGAGGGGAACTTCGCTCTCACGTCATTGGCTATATCGTCAACGCTTGCGTAGTTGCCCTGCGCTCTGGCTACGATAGCCTCAGTCATAGCAACTATGTCGCGGTCGCGTATCTCATAGCCCTCGCTTTTCGCTGCCTCAATGACCGATGCGGTAACGATCTCTGCGATGTTATCTCCGCTGCGTATAATTGGCGCTCTAACGCCTCTCGAAACTGTGCCGACCATACGGCCCATAATACATCAACTCCTTTGGTTGAATTAAAAAAATCACTTTAACATTATATCAAAAAAATAAGCGTTTGTAAAGTGATTTTGAGCAAAAAAACAAAAAAATAAAACCGAATATTGCGCGGCTCAAAACAATTTCGCTAAAAAAAGATGCAAGAAAAGGGAAAATCTTCAATAAAAACGCAAAAAAGCCTGCTTTTGCAAACAAAAGATTACAAAGCACGGCTTTTTTGGAACTATTTATTTATTTATAGATTTTCTTATTGCTTCAAAGGATTCGTCACTTATGTGATGCTCAATCTTGCAGGCGTCGCTCGACGCAACCTCGGGAGAAACTCCAAGCGAGGTTAAGAAGTCGGTCAGCAGCTTATGTCGGTCATACATCTTGTGCGCGACCTCGCTACCAAGCTCGGTGAGCGAGAGATAACCGTCTTTGTCTACGGTGACGTACCCACCGTTTTTCAGCAGACCGATAGCGCGGCTGACGCTAGGCTTGGAGAAGCCCATATGCTCACAAACGTCGATAGAGCGCACGTTCGGATTTTTCTCTGTAAGTATAAGTATCGTTTCGAGGTACATCTCGCCGGATTCCTGTAAATTCATAGCTTCTCCTTTCTCTAAAAAATGATTTTATAATAGCATATCACACTTTCCCGAAAAAATCAAGGGCTTTGGGGAGTAAAAATACAAATGTATTGTAAAGTAGCGCTTCTCCTATCGAAAACGTACCGCAAAGGAAAGGGCTCTCGCTATGGGAGGGGTGGCTGCCGAAAGGCAGACGGAGAGGGTGAAACCAGGGTATTCGCTAGAAGCGAAGATGCCCACGCCCTGCGCCTTTCAAGCGAGCTTGCAGATCTACGGTCGGGGTATGCGAACCCGATTCTTGCCTAAAGGCAAGAGCTGTGCGAGAATCCGCAGTTGCGCCGCCAAAGGAAAGAAAAAACAGACCATCGAATGATGGTCTGGATTAGAACTAGGGTATTCGCTAGAAGCGAAGATACCCACGCCCTGCGACTTGCAAGCGAGCTTGCAGATCTATGGTCGGGGTATGCGAACCCGATTCTTGCCTAAAGGCAAGAGCTGTGCGAGAATCCGCAGTTGCGCCGCCAAAGGAAAGAAAAAACAGACCATCGAATGATGGTCTGTTTTTCTTT
>JAGBGE010000032.1 GCA_017936125.1 Clostridia bacterium | reverse complement strand
CGAGTAGTCGCATAGTCAAAATGAGCGCAGGGCAAGCCCTGCTCCATTTTTCCTTGCTTCGAACTCATCACTTCGCCAAAACGATACTTAATCGTTTTGGCTCTCCCGAGTAGTCGCATAGTCAAAATGAGCGCAGGGCAAGCCCTGCTCCATTTTTCCTTGCTTCGAACTCATCACTTCGCCAAAACGATACTTAATCGTTTTGGCTCGTTCACCCACTATGAAGCCGGAAGCATAAGCCTTCTCCAAGATAGGAGAAGGTGGCAGCCGTAGGCTGACGGATGAGGATGACCAATAAAACCCGAAGTTTAATTCGGAATTCGGAATTATTATAATTTATACAATAAAAGCACGAGAAGCTAAAATTTCTCGTGCTTTTATTTTTCTCTCGTGCGTCTATGTTTTTTTACATCTATCAATAAATTCATTGATTTTGAGTTTTACAACAATCTTGCTTCGTATTCTCTCGTAAAAGCAATCTACCTCGGGGAACGGAAGAAACGAACCGCCCACACGCTCACGAAACAGACGGTTCATTCGTATCTTGTGCCGCTTGCTTGGCGGGGGTAATTCTATATCCTTGATTTCGTCTTCGTTTATCAAATCAAAATCGGGAAAGCAAAGCAAATAATAGTCGCACTCGTCGCAACAACATTCAAACCCTTGATCTCCATTGCCAAGGCAAACGTCAGGCTTTCCGGGCGTAAGTTCTATTCCGGTAATATCAATAACCTTTTCAGGGATATGCTTGCTCATATTATTCTCCTCTCTATATACAAAAAGTGCGCCAACCGAAGTCAGCGCACCAAAAACGCAAACTCCCATTGTCGCCAAACAAATTTAATAGAATTAGGGTATCTCTACCATAACTACCATTCGGAATCTGCGTTTTTAACAAATTCAAAAAGTAGTTATGACGAAAAAGGGTATAATTATCCCGTAAATAAAAATACCGCTAATTCTATTATTAAATTTGTTTGGCGTAAACATTATAGCACTTTTTTCTCAATTTGTAAAGATGTTTGCATAAAATTCTCCGCTTTTGCATATTTTTTCATATTCTTTGCATAAAATCGCATTTTTCCAAATATTTTTTCAAAATTCTATTGACAAACGCGGCATTTTTTGCTACAATAGTTACATTATTTTCTATAAAGGCAATGACAGGAGAGCAGTACCGACTGCGTGAAGCCACAGAGAGCCGCCGTTTTGCTGCGAGGCGGTGCTTCCACCTTTCGCGAATTCACTCCTCAGCCGTTCGCTGAACACCGCGAGGCAAAGTAGGCGACACCGGGTGCGACCGTTACATCGCCAGAGCTTAACGCTTAGCCGTCGGGGACTGCGAATGCAAGATTTTGATTGATATTTTCAGGATTTTGCCGTGACTTCTACGCTGTGCGCGAGCTTACCGAGGCTTATTCCGTGAGGAATAGGCGAAGCAGAGTGGTAACACGAGTTTTATTCGTCCCTGCGTTCATTTTTTGGGCGCAGGGATTTCTTATTAGCCTCCCTCCGGAGGTAACGAAGTGACACGAGGGTGTTAGAAAACAACTAAGTGTTGTTTTCCCCCGAGTGTGACCGAGCCGCAGCGAGAGGTGGCATACGAAATTTTATTTGAGTATGACGGAAGGAGAGAGCGTTTGTTTGTTCTAATAAAAATTTGGGCATTCATTCGCAGGCTCCCTCCACCGCAAGCGGTCCCCCTCCCTCTCGGAGGGAGGCTAATCACCCTCACAAAGCGAGATATCACAAAACCTCATTTTCGAAAGGTTAATTTCCGATTCCAAATTCAACCTCGTGAGAATACAATTTCTAATTCCTAATTCCGAATTTATATTAAGGAGAATATTATGCCAATCACAGACTTCCTCGAACGAAACGCCAAGATTTATCCGAATGACGTCGCTCTCGTTGAGATCAATCCCGAGAAGCTGCCTGCGAAAAATCTCACCTGGCGTGAATACAACCTTATCGAAACCGCCGCAGAGGGCGAGAAGTATCGTCGCGAGATTACCTGGCGCGATTTTGATATCAAGGCTAACCGCTTCGCCAATCTGCTCTTTACGCGAGGCGTTAAGAAGGGCGATAAAATTGCAATTCTCCTTATGAATTGCCTCGAGTGGCTGCCTATTTATTTCGGCATACTCAAGACGGGCGCGATAGTCGTTCCTATGAACTACCGCTACTCGTCTGACGAAATTAAATACTGTCTTGACCTCGCTGACGTGCGAATGCTCGTCTTTGGCCCAGAGTTTATCGAGCGTGTGAACGCTATCTCGGACGAGATTCCCGAGGTTGACAACCTGTTCTTCGTCGGCAAGCACCAGGACACTCCCGCCTACGCGGACAACTATGCGGAGATGACCTACTACTGCTCGTCTACCGTTCCGCCCGCCCTGATTTCCGACGATGACGACGGCGCTATTTACTTCTCATCGGGCACTACGGGCTTCCCGAAGGCGATTTTACATAAGCACAAGGCGCTCGTCGCATCCTGCTACGTCGAGCAGAAACACCACTCGCAGACGAAGGACGACGTCTTTCTCTGCATTCCCCCTCTCTACCACACCGGCGCAAAGATGCACTGGTTCGGCTCGCTGCTCGTTGGCGCGAGGTCGGTGCTGCTTCGCGGTGTGAGTCCCGAGTGGGTTATGGAAACCATATCAGACGAGAAGGCTACTATCGTCTGGCTGCTCGTGCCGTGGGCGCAGGATATACTCGACTCTATTGACAGAGGCGATATTAACCTCTCGGAATACAAGCTCGACCAGTGGCGACTTATGCACGTTGGCGCGCAGCCCGTGCCTCCCTCTCTTATCAAGAGGTGGAAAACGGTGTTCCCAAGCCACGAATACGACACGAACTACGGTCTCTCCGAGTCTATCGGCCCCGGCTGCGTGCATCTCGGCGTTGAGAATATACACAAGGTTGGCGCGATAGGCAAGGCCGGCTACGGCTGGGAGACGGCTATCGTCGGTGACGATGGCAAGCCTGTCAAGCAGGGCGAGGTCGGTGAGCTTGCCGTCAAGGGTGACGGAGTAATGAAATGCTACTACAAGAATCCCGAGGCTACCGCCGAGATTCTGAAGGGTGACTGGCTGCTCACAGGCGATATGGCGAAGGAGGACGAGGACGGCTTCATCTACCTCGTTGACCGAAAGAAAGACGTCATTATCAGCGGCGGTGAGAACATTTACCCAGTGCAGATTGAGGACTTCCTCAGAGCGCACGACAAGATTAAGGACGTTGCGGTTATCGGTCTGCCCGAGAAGCGACTCGGCGAGATTACCGCTGCGATTATAGAAATCAAAGAGGGACTCACCTGTACGGCAGAGGAAATCGAGGAGTTCTGCCTCGGTCTGCCGAAATACAAGCGCCCGAAGAAGCTCATCTTCGCGAGCGTACCGAGAAACCCCACAGGAAAGATAGAAAAGCCGAGGCTGCGTGAAATATACTGCGGCGGCAGCCTTGTTGAAGCACAGATAAGCAGTTAATGAGAGAATACTATTATGACACTTACACAGACACTTACTACAATACTCGTCGTGCTGTTCTTCGGCGTTATGCTCGGAGTCGGCATCTACTGCCGCAAGCACGCAGGCAGCGTTGATTCATTCGTTCTCGGCGGACGCTCGGTCGGACCCTGGCTCACGGCTTTCGCCTTTGGTACTTCATATTTCTCGGCGGTTATCTTCGTCGGCTATGCGGGACAGTTCGGCTGGAACTTCGGTCTGGCATCGACCTGGATAGGTCTTGGAAACGCCTTTATCGGCTCGCTCCTCGCCTGGAACGTGCTCGGCAGACGCACGAGAGTTATGACTCAGCATATCAATTCAAAGACGATGCCCGATTTCTTTGAGAAAAGATACGGCTCATCGGCGCTCAAGATTGCGGCTTCGATTATCGTCTTTATCTTCCTTATCCCCTACACCGCCTCGCTCTATAACGGTCTTTCGAGCCTTTTCGCTATCGCCTTTGAGATTCCCTACTGGGCTTGCATTCTCGCTATGGCGGTGCTGACGGGACTCTACGTTATCTTCGGCGGTTATATGGCGACTGCTATCAACGATTTCGTTCAGGGCATAGTTATGCTTCTGGGAATCGCGGCGGTTGTCATTGCGGTTCTCGGACAGAACGGCGGTCTTATGGGCTCTGTCGAGGCGCTTGCGAATTCCTCGAACGGCGGCTGGGAGTACACCTCCTTCTTCGGCCCCGACCCCGTAGCGCTCCTTATGGTCGTTCTTCTCACCTCGCTCGGTACCTGGGGACTGCCACAGATGGTCGGCAAGTTTTACGCTATCAAGAGCGAGTCTATGATTCAGAAGGGCACGCTTATCTCCACCGTCTTTGCTATAATCGTTGCGGGTGGCTGCTACTTCCTCGGCGGATTTGGCAGACTCTTCCTCTCGGCTGAGGAAATGACCGGCTTTGACAAGATTATTCCCACTATGATTTCAGGTCTCGCGCCCGTAATCGTTGCCGTGGTTATCGTGCTGGTGCTTTCGGCATCAATGTCCACTCTCTCCTCGCTCGTGCTGACCTCGTCGTCTACTCTGACGCTCGATATTATCGTGCCCGCGGCGAAGAAGGAAGTTTCCGAGAAGAAAAAGCTTCTCATAATGAGAATATTCATCGTGTTCTTCATCGCCCTCTCGGCGCTTATCGCGATTCTCAAGGACACCGTATGGTCGGGCGTGGTATTTATCGCGCAGATGATGGGTGTTTCCTGGGGCGCGCTTGCAGGAGCGTTCCTCGCGCCCTTCCTCTACGGACTCTACTGGAAAAAGACGACTCGCCCTGCCGTATGGGCTTCCTTCGGCTTTGGCGTCGGACTTATGATAGTTCAGCTTCTCATCTCGATGAAGGTGATTACCGTTTCCGGCGGTCTGCTCGGCTTCGTATTCACCAACTCGCTCTACTCGGGCGTATTCGCTATGCTCGGCGGTCTTATTATAGTACCTGTCGTTAGCCTGCTTACAGGTAAGCATAGACCCGAGAATACCGATGAAATCTTCGCTTGCTACGACGAGCAGGTCAGCGTACCTGCACACGTGGCGATTGATAGTAATAAATAAATTATTCTGGAGTTACATATGAAAAAAATGATGCTTGGAAACGAGGCGGTCGCAAGAGGTCTGTACGAAGCAGGCTGTAAGGTTGTATCGAGCTACCCCGGCACCCCCTCGACCGAAATTACCGAATACGCGGCAAAATATGACGAGGTCTACTGCGAATGGGCGCCTAACGAGAAGGTCGGACTTGAGGTTGCCTTCGGCGCGGCTCTCGCAGGCAAGAGGGCGGCTTCCTGTATGAAGCACGTCGGTCTTAACGTTGCCGCTGACCCACTCTTTACTATGTCCTATACCGGTGTTGGCGCAGGTCTTGTCATCTGCGTGGCTGACGACCCCGGTATGCACTCGTCGCAGAACGAGCCGGACTCGCGTCACTATGCGGAGAGCGCGAAGCTCCCGATGCTCGAGCCTGCCGACTCGATTGAGGCTAAGGAATTTGCCAAGGCAGCCTTCGAGCTGTCCGAAGAGTTCGACACTCCTGTGCTTCTGCGTATGTGCACGAGAATCGCTCACTCGCAGTGCGCGGTTGAGCTTGAAGCGCCCGTAGAGCCTGAGGAAAAGGAGTATGTGAAAAATCCCCAGAAATACATAATGGCTCCTGCCAACGCTATACGCCGTCATCCCGTGGTTGAGGAAAGACAGGCAAAGCTCACAGAGTATGCTGAGAGCTGCCCTCTCAACCGTGTCGAGTACGCAGACGACAAGTCGCTCGGCATTATCACCTCGGGCACGTGTTATCAGTACGTAAAAGAGGTCTTCGGCGACTCGGTATCAGTCTTAAAGCTCGGCTTGGTTAATCCCCTGCCTAAGCAGCTGATACTCGATTTCGCGAAGAAGGTTGAAAAACTCGTTGTTGTAGAGGAGCTTGACCCCTTCATCGAGAGGCACTGCAACTCTCTCGGTCTCTTCCCCGACGGCAAAAATATCTTCCCCATCTGCGGTGAGTTCTCGCAGGGACTCGTGGCGAAGGCGCTCGGCAAGGATGAAAGCGACTTCGTAGCCGCAGACCCCGTTCCCGTACGTCCCCCCGTAATGTGCGCGGGTTGTCCTCACAGAGGGCTATTCTACGTGCTGTCGAAGAAGAAAATCACCGTTCTCGGTGACATCGGCTGCTACACTCTCGGCTCTGCCGCGCCCCTCTCGGCTATCGACTCGGTGCTGTGTATGGGTGCTTCGGTTTCGGGCGTTCACGGCTTCAACAAGGCGCTCGGCGAGAAGTCCGAGGGTAAGACGGTTGCCGTTATCGGTGACTCGACCTTTATGCACTCGGGTATGACAGGCCTTGCTAATATTGCTTACAACGGTACTAATTCCACCGTTATTATAGTTGACAACTCTATCACCGGTATGACCGGACATCAGCAGAACCCCACGACGGGCTATAACATCAAGGGCGACCCTGCTACCAAGATTGACCTCGAGGCGCTCTGCCACGCTCTCGGCATTAAGCGTGTGCGCGTGGTTGACCCCTACGACCTCGCGGCTACCGAGGCGGCTATCACAGAGGAAATTGCGGTAAACGAGCCGTCGGTTATCATCTCGCGCCGTCCCTGCGCGCTCCTAAAGTACGTCAAGGCTAAGCCCTCTCTCGTGGTTGACTCGGAGAAGTGCCGTAGCTGCAAGATGTGTATGAAGATAGGCTGCCCTGCCATCAGTATGAAGGACGGCAAGGCGAAAATTGACTCCACTCTCTGCGTAGGCTGCGGAGTTTGCAAACAAATGTGTAAATTCGATGCAATTTGACGTCACATTTCGTCGGAACGAAAAAGTCGGTTTCAAGTTAAAAAGAATTAGCGAGTAATTTATACTGTTTCAATTTGTAGTTGTTGAAATCCTACGGATTTCTTCGTTTTAATGACTTTTTCTAGTGCCGTTTGCTTCCTCTCGGAGTATATTTATACACCTTCGGGGCGCAAACGACGCTTCCGACAAAATCTGCCTGTCAAACCAATATACGGAAAGGAAATAATATGAAAGCCAAGAATATTATGATAGTCGGTGTCGGCGGTCAGGGCTCGCTGCTCGCGAGTAAGCTGCTCGGCAATCTCCTCGCGTCAGAGGGATACGAGGTTAAGGTCAGCGAGGTGCACGGCATGAGCCAGAGAGGCGGCAGCGTCGTCACCTACGTTCGCTACGGCGAGAAGGTTTATTCGCCTATTATCGACAAGGGCGAGGCTGATTTTATCGTTTCGTTTGAGAAAATCGAGGCGGCAAGATACGCTTCCTATCTGAAGCGCGACGGCAAAATTATCGTAAATACGCAGGAAATCGAGCCTATGCCCGTCATCACAGGCGCGGCAGAGTACCCTGCCGATGCGCTCGACAAGCTCACTGCCTCGGGCATATCGGTTGACGCGATAGACGCTCTCGCGCCTGCTCTCGAGGCAGGCTCCACTAAGGCGGTCAACATCGTGCTGATGGGCAGACTTTCAAAGTATATGCCCTACGGTGAGGAAAAGTGGACTGACGCTATCAAGAAGAGCGTTAACCCTAAATTCGTGGAAATGAACGTCAAGGCATTTGCACTTGGAAGAAAGTAAATTTTACATATAGGAAGTAAGCTATTATGGAAAAGAGAAAATATTATCAAGAGGAAATCGAAACCATGCCGGTTGAGGAAATCAAAAAGCTTCAGTCGGAAAAGCTCGTAAAGCAGGTGGCGCACGTATACGCTAACGTTCCCTACTACCGTGACCTTATGGACAAGAAGGGCGTTAGCCCTGCGGATATTCACGGCATAGAGGACCTCTACAAGCTTCCATTTATTGAGAAGAGCGACCTGCGTGAGACCTACCCCTACGGTATGCTTGCCGTACCGCTTGCGGACTGCGTGCGTATTCAGTCGACCTCGGGCACGACGGGCAAGCGAGTTATCGCCTACTACACCCAGCACGATATTGATCTCTGGGAGGAGTGCTGCGCGAGAGCGCTCGTTGCCGCCGGCGCAGACCGCGAGGACGTCGTTCAGGTCAGCTACGGCTACGGTCTTTTCACAGGCGGTCCCGGTCTTAACGGCGGCTCGCACAAGGTCGGCTCGCTCACACTTCCTATGTCATCGGGTAACACCGAGCGCCAGCTTCAGTTTATGCTCGATATGAAGGCTACCGTGCTCTGCTGCACACCCTCTTACGCCGCATACCTCGGCGAGAGCCTCAAGGAGCAGGGCTACACTCCCGATATGATTCCCCTTAAAGCAGGTATCTTCGGCGCTGAGCCCTGGACTCAGGAGATGCGCCGCAATATTGAGGCAACCCTTGGCATCAAGGCGTACGATATATACGGTCTGACCGAGATTTCCGGTCCCGGCGTATCCTTCGAGTGCTCCGCGCAGGGCGGTATGCATATCAACGAGGACCACTTCCTCGCGGAAATTATCAACCCCGAAACGGGCGAGGTGCTTCCCGAGGGCACGAAGGGCGAGCTTGTGTTCACCTGCCTTGATAAAGAGGCATTCCCCGTGCTCCGTTACAGAACGAGAGATATTTGCGTGCTCACCCGTGAGCCCTGCCCCTGCGGCAGAACACATATCCGTATGGCAAAGCCTATGGGCAGAAGCGACGATATGATGATTATCCGCGGCGTCAACGTATTCCCCTCGCAGATCGAGGCTGTGCTTCTCGCGGAGGGCTTCTCGGAGAACTACCTCATCAAGCTCGGCAGAGAGAACAACAGCGACACCTTCGACGTTTACGTAGAGCTTCGCCCCGAGCAGTTCGACGACTCGGTCAAGAACATCACCGCTATGGAAAAATCGCTTGCAGGCGCAATGCGTAATATGATAGGTATCGGCCCCTCTGTTCACCTCGTAGCGCCCAAGACTATCCAGCGCAGCGAGGGCAAGGCTAAGAGAGTCATCGACGAAAGAAATCTTCACGATTAAAAGCGGCGAATTTTTGGTGAAACAAGGTTTGACAATAGCCGTTTTCGATTTCGCCAAAACTCCTGCGCTTTTCGCTTCCCAAAGGTTAAAATTATATTTGAAAGGAAACAAAAATAATGGCAATCAGACAGTTATCAGTTTTTGTTGAAAATAAGCAGGGCTCGCTGCACGAGATCACCGACACGCTCGCAAAGGCGAATATCGACCTGCGCTCTATGTGCGTGGCAGATACCTCAAACTACGGCATCGTTCGTATAATCGCCAACGATCCCGAAAAGGCTAAGGAGCTTCTCGACAAGGAGGGCCACGCGGCGAACGTGCGCCTTATCAATGCGTTCGCAGTTCCCGATCAGCCGGGTGGACTCGCAAAGGTGCTTAGTCTGCTCGAGGGCAAGGGCGTGAACATCGAGTATATGTACGCCCTCATCACCAGCGAGGACGGCAAGGCATACTCGGTAATGCGCACGGGCGACACCGAGGAAACCGACAAGATTCTCACAGATAACGGCATCGAGCTGCTCGACGAGAAGAAGCTGCACTAATTAAATTCGGAATTAGGAATTCGGAATTAAAGCTGAAAGCATATAATAGCTGCTATGCGCCCTGTTTTTTTCGGGGCGCTTTTTTTATGGAAATTCGGAATTGGAAATTATAAGACCGTAGGGGATGAGAACCCCTGCCGAAAATACAAACGAAAAATCTAAAGCCTATCGGCTCTCGCCCGCAGGGCTTAATGAATGTATGAATGTATATTGTCTTGTCTTCTCTTTTCTTCTCTTGTCTTCTCTTTTCTTTACCCCCTATAATCCCCCTCTTCCTTTCTCTCCTTCTCTCACCCGCAGGGTATATCGGATTGCCGAGGGGGAATATCTCGAACGCGAGCCGCTTTTCTCACCTCAGCTCATACTCACCGCTATCCGTAACGCGAAGCTGCGAATACTCGGCGGTAAATACCGTGGGCATATAGCCCTCGCGCGTCTTGACGTTGTGGCAGAACCAATGCGCGATAACGCACACCCCCGACGGAAAATCAAAGAGAAAGCCGGAGTCAATCAGCATCTCGTAATGCTCGTCGCTCGCTCCCGCCATACGAATAACTCTCTGTGGATTCCCAACGAAGCCGTCGTCATCTGCGTCAAAAATAAGATAATTATAGAGTATCCTCGCGCGGTCCGGCAGGCGTTCCATCGCAGTGCCACATATAATTCGCCTGTCTAATAATCTTCTGTTAGCCATTAAAAATCTCCTTTCAGGCTTCTTTTGACTCCATTGTATCACGAATTTTTCTGCCTGTAAGTATGATTTGGTGTAAAAAAGTTGGGTGCAAAATCCCCGTTTTTTGTGCAATATCACCAAAAACGATATGCAAAAATATTTGTCAACATACTTGATTTAAGCGCGAATATGTGATACAATATTAAAGTTAGAAAATTGGGAGATTCCAGAATGATAAAGACGGTTTTTCTTGACTTAGACGACACGATACTCGACTTTCAGAAGGGCGAGCGACGTGCGATATGGCAGACTCTTGCTGAAATCGGCATAGAGCCTAGCGAGGAGATAATTGAAAAATATATGGAGATTAACCTCTCCTGCTGGCGCGCGCTCGAGCGTGGCGAAATGACTCGGAACGAGGTGCTGTGGGGGCGATTTGACCGACTCTTTGACGAGCTTTCATTCGTCGGTGACTCAAAGGCTACGCAGAGGCTCTATCAGTCGCTGCTCTCGCGTGAGCACGACTTCCTCGAGGGCGGCAAGGAGCTGCTCGAGGACTTTAGACGAAGCGGCAAGTACTCGCTCTACATAGCGACCAACGGCATTCCCGAGGTGCAGAAGCCGCGAATTATAAGCTCGGGTGTCGGTGAGTATTTTACGGACGTTTTTATCTCCGAGGAAATCGGCTGCGCCAAGCCGCAAAAGGAATTCTTTGAGCGATGCTTTGCGAGAATCGAGGGCTTCAAGCGCGACGAGTGCATCATCGTGGGTGACAGTCTCTCGTCAGATATTCAGGGCGGCATCAACGCGGGGATTCTCACCTGCCACTTTAACCCAAAGGACAAGCCCTATACCAACGTTACTCCCGACTATAAAATCGCAAGGCTCCAGGAGCTTATTCCGCTGCTTGACAGCATAAATTAGAAGAGGAAAAATATGTACTACGGATATAATATCAGCGACTATACTGCCGATTTAGCTAGACGCGCAGAGGCAGATTGTAAAGAAATGTTTGCAAAAATCGAGAAAAACTGCCTTATTTGCTCTGCAAAGGTGCTCTCGGCATTCCAGGAATGCAAGGTATCTACCGCAGACTTTATCGAGGTGACGGGCTACGGCTTCACCGACTCGGGCAGAGATAAGCTCGAGGAAATTTACGCCCGTGTTTTCGGCGCGGAGGACGCGCTCGTCAGACCTCAGCTTATGTCGGGCACTCACGCTCTGGCGGTAACGCTCGGCGGTCTCTGCAAGCCCGGTGACACCCTTCTCTACGTTTCGGGCACGCCCTACGACACTCTGCAAACGGTTATCGGCACGGCGGGCGGCAGCCGTAATTCGCTTATGGCATACGGCGTGAAGTATGAGGAAATCGACCTGAAATGTGGTAAATTCGATATAGAGGCTATCAAGCAAAGACTCCGCGAGTCATTCGTCAAGGTAGCGGCAATTCAGCGCAGCCGTGGCTACGCGCAGAGAAAGAGCCTGACTATTGCCGAGATTGAGGAGGCGGTCAAGGCTATCAAGGAGGTCTCGCCCGACACTATAATTATGGTGGATAACTGCTACGGCGAGTTCACCGAGGAGCGCGAGCCCACCGACGTCGGCGCTGACGTTTTCGTCGGCTCGATGATGAAGAATCTCGGCGCAGGCTTTGCCGTCAGCGGTGCGTACTGCGTGGGTAAAAAGGCGGTTATCGAGGATATTGCCGAGAGACTCACCGCCCCCTGCATCGGCAAGGATCTTGGCGCGAACTTCAACCAGCTTGCGTCATTCTACAAGGGCTTCTTTAT
>JAGBGE010000031.1 GCA_017936125.1 Clostridia bacterium | reverse complement strand
TCAATCTAAAACGCACTTGTGCGTCGCCAGTAGCGGTTAGGGCTATGCCCGAAAATGAAATACCCCCCGTTCTACGGGGGGATATTTATTGTCGCAAGAAATCATTCCGGCTCAAATCATCTCACAGCATTTCGTAATGTGTCGCACGGGCGAGAAATGTTAACGGTGTTTTCTATTGAAGATTTTCCAAAAGAGTGGTATAATACACTCGACTTTATGGAAAATAATGGAAAACGAGGAGAGAAAAATGAAGAAAATACTAACAATACTTGTCATTTTTGTATCACTTTCTTGCATTTTTGTTTCGAGCGAAGCGGCAGAAGGTAATGCGGTTGGCTACGGACAAGTCGGTGAGAGAAGTAATTTCCGGAGTGTAGAGAGGCTATATATACAGACTTTCCCGGAAAAGACGGTGTACAAAGCGTTTGAGAAGCTTGATACGCGCGGAATGAGTCTGCGCGCAGTGTATGACGATGGCAGCACTGAAGCGGTTAATCTCTCTGAGGTGAGATTTGCATATCAGCGAGGTGATTGCTTCAGATATGGCGACACCTCGCTCTCGCTCACGTACGGTGGTAGAAGCATCGACCTGCCGATAACCGTCGAGCGTGTGGCGTATGACCTCTCCGAGCTTGCGCCAAGCAACTTTACCGTAGAGTATAACGGAAGAAGTCAGAGCTACACCTCAGCACTGCCCAAAATAGTTGGACTCGACGGTATTCCGCTTTTAATAAGCATTGTTGGTGGTGGAAGCGACGTTGGCAGTTATTCGGTCACGCTCGATTTTTCAACGGATAGCCGCGATTATCTCACGCCCGACTCTCGCTCGGTTACTATGACAGTTCTGCCTGCCGAGACCGAGATAAAGTGGTCTAACACGTCCTTCGTATACGACGGTAAGAGCAAGATTCCTACTGCATATTATACCGATGTCAGCGGCGCGACCATATATCCCGCAGTTTTCGGCGCGGCAACCGAGGCGGGAGTGGGGTATACTGCTACCGCTTCCGTCAGTGACCCGAACTATCATTTTAGTAATACAAGCTGTAGCTACGAAATTAAAAGAGCAGACTATGATTTAAGCTCTGCGTCATGGAGTGATGCAGAGTTCTCCTACGACGGCAGCGAGAAGCGAGTTTATCTCTCGGGACTACCTGACGGTGTGAATATAGTCGGATATAAGAACGACCGCGCTCGTGATGCAGGCAGTTATCTAGCAACGGCAACGCTATCCTGGGATAGTAAGAATTATAATGCGCCTGCCACTCTCACGCATGAGTGGGAGATCAAGCCCGCCGAGTACGATATGAGCGGTGTCAGCTTTATGCCCACCGAGGCAATATATGACGGCAGGATACATTACCCGACGCTTCTTGGCGTTATGCCGACGGGTGCTGACGGCATCAGACTTGAGTATAGCTTTTCGGCAGGAGCCGTACACGTAGACGAGGGAATAGTTGAGGTCAACATATCCTTTACAACAAAAAGTAAAAATTACCTTGTCCCCGATATTCGTTATTCTACCGTTAGAATAATTCCGAAGGGGATATACGTCAGCTGGTCCGGCGACGAGTTATCCTATACCGGAGAGACGGTGAAGCCTCTTGCAACCTCGCCTGAATGCAGAATAAATGTTCAGGGCGGCGGTATAAACGTCGGCAGCTATAAGGCGTCGGCTGCGGCAGAAAGCAGCGACTTTTTGGTAGAAAACAAAGATTTTGACTTCAGAATAGTCAAATCATACAACTCTTGGACTACGGCTCCCGCCTCGAAAACCTGCTACGAAAGTCGCGAGCCGGGTGGCTTCGGCGAGTCGAGATTCGGCAAAATTACCTATCGGTATTTCAATGATCCGCAATGTAAAAACGAGATCAAAACACCACGCAATGCAGGCGTATACTATTGCATAGCCGAGGTTGCTGAAACTGAAAATTACTACGCTCTTACCTCATCGCCATTTGCCTTTGAGATAGAAAAGGTGGTAGCGATCGAGGTTTGCGTTGATATAAAAAAAGAGAAAATTTGTGTATTTGATAAGCTGCTGCCAAGCGATTTCCATGCCTATCTTCTATATAACGACGGCACTAAAACATCTATTGAGTCCTCGCTTGTCAGAGTCGTTTACGAGAGCGGAAATTTCATTTCACTATCCGACGAAAGCGTTAGCTTCGTATATAAGAACTTTACGTATAAGCAGGATATAGTAGTGAGCCTTGCCGAATATGACCTCAGTCAAGTCAGATGGGAGAATACTGTTCAGTATTATAGCGGAGCAAGGCTATTGCCGAATCTTTCGGGATTGCCTGATGGCATAAACGTTTTGGAGTATGCCGTGGATGGCGCGGTTGATGCGGGAACCTATACTGTAACGGCAGTTCTTGAATATGACAGAGTTAATTATGTTCCCCCTGAAATATTGCCTTGCAGCTTTAGGATAGAGAAGCGCAAAATATCCATTCCTACGATTGTGGCAACATACAACGGCAGGCCCATTACACCGATTAGTGATTCGGCACTTTATACCATTGTGTCAGCACCCGTCTACACTAATGCAGGAGAATATGAAATTACGCTAAAGCTGACAGATTCTAAGAATTACACCTTCAGTACAAACGGTGAGAGATGTAGCGCGAAATTCAAAATTCTTCCCAAAAATATCGCGGTAACGACTCCCGACGTAGTTCTGCACCTATGGGAGAGTCCGAGCGAAATAGATTATTTAATAAATGAAGGCGACGTGATATTTGGTGATAATATTACTTTCACGCAGATTGAATCGGGTGGATATATCCGCTTGCGCTCTGATAATCCGAATTACACAGTCGTTCAGACAGGCGGTCAAATAGTGCGTCTGCCTTATCCTTCCGCTAGAGGAATACTAGGTATTTTATTGTGGCTTTTGCTTATTTTAGCGCTAATTGCCGTCTTCGTTTTCGCATATCGCAACAAGCATAGGATAAAGAACGCGATAGCCATAGCTCGTTGCAGATGGAACAATAGAGCCATTCCTATATCACCGCCCAAGCCGCAGCGCAGAGTTATTACCGAGTGGCAAGCCTCAAGTACCGAGAGCGAGGTTGAAGAACCGGAAGCGAAAGAGGAAGCCGAGACAGAAATTGATGAGGAAGATGTTGAGCCTGAAGCAGATGAAAAGGAGCACGAGAACTTTAGCGAAGAACTCGAGTCGCTCGAATCGCTGGAGGGCTTCGGAGTCGATGTCGAAAGAGCGGATGAGTTGATCACCGATTCGCTTGCCAAAAATTTGGTGCGCAAGGGGAACGACTGCGTCTATACCGACGGTAATGGAAAGGGCATAATAAACGTGGATACCTTGAGTGAGAATTTTCTCTCGGGCGACCGAATTGACATCAATATTCTAAAGAGCAAGAGCCTGATTCCGTATGATACCGCGTATATCAAGGTGCTTGCGCGCGGCATTATTGACAAACCCTTAACCGTGTATGCAAACGACTTCAGTCTCTCAGCGGTAAAAATGATAGCGCTGACGGGCGGTGAGGCGATTAAAACCGTAACAATGAAAGCAAAGGACAAAAACAACCAAAGCACTTGAATTTTAGGGATATATATGTTATACTAATTAAAAATTCATCTCTGAAAATTTAAGTCGAATAAAAGTGCGAAAAGACGGAGGTCGAATCAAAAATACGATCTCCGTTCTTCTTTTTAGGGGATATATGACAAGAATTATTTACAAAACTCCTGATTTTATAATAGGATATAAGCCGAGTGGGGTTCCATCGCAGAGCGATAAGAGTGGTGACGAGGATGCTATGAGTGCGCTTTCGCGTGAGCTTTTGAGCCTCGGAGAGCCGAGCGAGCTATATCTTATTCACCGACTTGATCGAGTTGTCGGTGGACTTCTCGCCTTTGCGAGAAATAAAAAAAGCGCTGCCACGCTTTCCTCGTTAGTACAGGATGGCGAGCTGTGCAAGGAATATCTTGCCGTCTGTGACGGAATAGCCTCGGGCGGTGAAATGTTTGACTATTTATATAAGGATGCGACTCTGGGCAAGGCGATTGTAGCTGCTCACAGCCAAAAAGGTGCAAAGGAGTCGAAGCTTGAATATAAAGTGCTTGATACTACCGAATATCGCGGAAAGCCTCTTTCGCTAGTAAAAATCAAGCTTCACACGGGCAGATTCCATCAGATAAGAGCGCAGTTTTCCTCGCGTAATATGCCGCTGTTTGCGGATAAGAAATACGGTAGCAAGCACCGTGGAAATGCGCCTGCGCTTTTTGCCTATCACATAGCCTTTGATAAGGACGGACTTGCCGCAGATACCTCGCTTCTCCCGAATCTCGATGAATTGCCTTGGTCACTTTTTGAGAAAGAAAAATACGAAATAAATTAAGGTGAAATTATGACCGAAAAGCTCTATTATAAGGACGCGTACATAAAAGAATTTGACGCAGAAATACTTTCCTCTGAAAAGACGGATGACGGCTACGACGTCATTCTTTCAGCAACCGCCTTTTTCCCCGAGGAGGGAGGACAGGCGTCTGACAGAGGATATATTGCGAACGCTCGAGTTAATCACGTTTATGAGAAGGACGGGGTGATACATCATCTAACCGATCTCGCCCCGGAGGCTAAGGCTGTGCATTGTATCCTTGATTTTGACGAGCGATTTGAGAAGATGCAGTGCCATACGGCAGAGCATATACTCTGTGGATTTATACACAAGCTTTACGGCCTTTCCAACGTTGGATTCCACCTTGGAGACGACGAGGTGACATTCGACGTTGACGGAGTTCTCACACGTGAGCAGCTCGACGAGGTTGAGAGCCTTGCCAATGCGGCGGTATTCTCAAATGCGCGTATTGATACCTTTTTCCCGACGGAAGACGAGTTAAAAAAACTCGAATATCGCTCTAAGCTTGATTTCACCGAGGGCGTTCGTATTGTCAAAATAGCAGACTACGACTCCTGCGCCTGCTGTGCGCCTCACGTAGCCTGTACGGGAGAGGTTGGACTTATCAAGATTCTTGATTTTATGAAGCACCGTGGCGGCACTCGCATTTGGATGGTTGCCGGCAAGCGTGCTTTGCTTGATTATCGCAAGAAATATGAGAACATTAAGAAAATTTCTGCTCTTACTTCAACACCGCAGCACGAAACTGCCGATGCGCTCGAGAAATATATCACCGACTCCGAGCAGATCAAGCAGGAGCTTAAGAACTGCCGCTTGAAGCTCGCAGAGCGTGAGGGAAGCGCTGTTCCGGCTACAAAAGGCAATCTTGTCGTTAATTTTTCCGAATTCACAATACCGGAGCTTATTGCTTTCTCAAACGTAGCAGTGCAGAAGGTTGACGGCATTCTCGTTGCGCTCTCCGGCAGTGACGGTGACTACAAATATGTAATTTCTTCGAAAAATACAGACCTTCGCACCGAGATTGCCTCTATCAACAAGACTCTCTCGGGCAGAGGTGGCGGCAAGCCTAATATGGTGCAGGGCTCGTTCTCGGTGACGCTTGCTGAAATAGAATCATATTTTGCCAATTAAAAAAGGTGCCGCAAATGCGGCACCGAATCTTTAGTTAAAATTCAAAACTATACTAGCCTTAGTAGGCTTAATTTGATGGTACTTAACACCCGCGGCATCGAGCATTTTTCGCGATGCGCTCATAGACGGCGTGTTGTGGTACTTGTCTGATAGATAAATTATCTCCTTAATACCTGACTGAATAATAGCCTTTGCGCACTCGTTGCAGGGGAAAAGTCCAACGTACAGCACCGAGCCTGCGAGCTTCTTACCGCTCGCATTGAGAATAGCGTTCAGCTCTGCGTGAACGACGAATTGATATTTCGTCTCTCCCTGATTCTCATCTCTGTTCCAGGGAAACGCGTCATCAGAGCAGCCCTGCGGGAAGCCGTTGTAGCCGGTAGAGATAATTCTCTTGTCACTGTCAACAATGCAAGCACCAACCTGCGTGCTGGGATCCTTCGATCTCTGCGATGCGAGGAGCGCAACTCCCATAAAGTATTCGTCCCAGGAAATATAATCAGCTCTTTTATCCATAGCGATTCTCCTAAAAATAAGATAACTTATTTTATCACAAAAAACGCAATATGTCAATAGCAGTAATTATGAAAGGATAACGGTATGTCGCAAAACGCATATAAAATTTGTACACTCTGCGCTAGAAATTGCGCGGTAGACAGAAATACGACAGTCGGCTTTTGCAGAATGCCGAGTGCTTTATACCTCGCGCGCGCCGCGCTTCACGAGTGGGAAGAGCCGATTATCTCAGGCACTCGCGGCTCGGGTACTATATTCTTTTCCGGTTGCTCGCTCTCTTGCGTTTTCTGTCAGAACAGGGAAATCTCTCGCGCCATTTCAGGCAAAGAGGTAAGCATAGAGCGCCTTGTTGAAATTATGCTTGACTTAAAGGCGCAGGGCGCGCATAATATTAACCTCGTCACACCGACGCACTATGCGCCGTCGATTAGGGAAGCGCTTATAATAGCGAAATCCAAGGGACTCGATATCCCGATAGTTTATAACACAGGCAGTTATGACAAGATTGAAACGTTGAAATCGCTCGAAGGTCTTATAGACGTTTATCTACCCGACCTTAAGTATTATATGCCGTCAACGGCGAAGAAGCTTTCCTCAGCTTCGGACTATCCCGAGGTAGCGCGTACCGCAATAGCAGAGATGGTAAGGCAGGTAGGCGAGCCTGTAATCAACCAAGAGGGCATTATGACTCGCGGAGTCGTCGTCAGAATTCTCCTGTTTCCCGGACACGTTGCCGAAGCAAAGCTGTCGCTAAAGTATCTTATCGACACCTACGGCGATTCCGTCTACGTCAGCTTGATGAACCAATACACCCCGATGCCGAATATGTCACCGCCCCTCGACCGCAAAGTAACTCACGCGGAATACGACGAGCTGCTCGCGTATGCTGAAAAGCTCGGCCTCAAAAACGGCTTCACGCAGGAATTCGGCACAGCCGAGGAGAGCTTTATCCCGCCATTTGATAACACAGGAATATAAAAACAATAACTAATAGCTGCTTTAACAATAACTCTTTCTGCTTGCGGTTTAGGCAAAGTAAAGATTGAGGACTACGAGTAGAATATGCGGACAATTATACGTTGCCAATCAATCTCGGTACACACTCAATTTATTTTTACACTGAATAACAAAATGCCCTCGTTCCATTTCGGAGCGAGGGTATTTTGTGCTTAAATGATTGAATTGTTCACAAAATTATGGTATAATAGTAAAAAAATTACAAAACACGGAAGGAGGACTCTATGAACTATTCAGAAATTACACCGTATATCAAGGAGCTTGCGGCTCTTTCGGATGCAAGCAACCATATCGCGCCGGAAATGTATGCACAACACGACGTAAAGCGCGGCTTGCGCGATATAAACGGCAACGGTGTCGTTGCCGGACTTACCGAGGTGTCGCATATCAAGGCGAAGGAGATCGATGCGGAAGGAAACGCCGTTCCGTGTGCAGGCCAGCTTTATTACCGAGGTGTTAACGTGCGGAGTCTTGTAAAGGGCTTTGTTGCGGATAACCGACCGGGTTTTGAAGAAACAGTGTACCTGCTTTTGTTTTCAAAGCTTCCGACCAAGGATGAGCTTGATGCATTTTGCGAGCAGCTTTCGCTATATCGCTCCTTGCCGCCATCCTTTGTTCGTGATATGATCCTCAAGGCTCCTGGAAAGGATATGATGAATATTCTTTCAAGAAGCGTGTTGGCACTCTATGCCTATGACGATAATCCTGACGATATCTCCACGGCAAACATTCTTCGCCAGTGCTTACAGCTCATAGCGGAGTTTCCGCTTCTCGCGGTTTACGGATATCAGTCCTTCCAGCATTATCATAACGGTCAGAGCTTGTTCATTCACTATCCCAAAAAGGAATTGAATACGGCAGAAAACCTGCTTTACATACTCCGTGAGGATGGTCAGTATACGCCCCTTGAAGCAGAATTGCTTGACCTCGCACTTGTTCTTCATGCAGAGCACGGCGGCGGAAACAACTCAACCTTTACAACGCACGTTGTAACCTCATCAGGAACCGATACCTACTCCGCAATTTCCGCAGCACTCGGTTCTCTTAAAGGACCTCGCCATGGTGGAGCCAATATCAAGGTCATGCAAATGTTCGACGATATGAAGGCAAGCATCAACACGAAGGACAAAGATGCTGTCAAGGACTATCTCGTAAGACTTCTCGATAAGCAAGCTTTTGACAAGGCAGGACTAATTTACGGTATGGGACACGCAGTTTACTCACTCTCCGATCCGAGAGCCGATATTTTGCG
>JAGBGE010000030.1 GCA_017936125.1 Clostridia bacterium | reverse complement strand
TAAAGGTCTTGAACATCAGATTGAACTTCTTGATGTCGGTGAACTCGTGACCGCCGCAGGAGGGGCAGGCAATGTTCTTTTCCTTGATGAACTCTGCCATCTGCTCGAAGCTCCAGGATGCGGGGTTATCGTCAGTTCCGTTCTGGAATGCGTAGTCCTCGATGAGCTTGTCTGCTCTGTGACGAGCCTTACAGCCCTTGCAATCCATGAGAGGATCGGAGAAGCCGCCTACGTGGCCCGAAGCCACCCAGGTCTCAGGGTTCATAATGATAGCTGCGTCAAGGCCGACGTTGTAGCGCGACTCCTGAACGAACTTCTTCCACCAAGCGCGCTTTACGTTATTCTTGAACTCAACTCCAAGAGGGCCGTAGTCCCAGGAGTTCGCGAGGCCGCCGTAAATCTCGGAGCCGGGGAAGATGAAGCCTCTGTTCTTACAGAGCGCAACGATTTTTTCCATTGTCTTTTTGCTGTTTTCCATTATTTTTCACCTCAAAATAGAGAATTTGTAAACTTTAGTTATTATTTTCAAGCACTTCACCGTAAATCACGCCGCCCTCGTGGCTGATAGGCTTGATATTCACAAGCTTCGTGCAGAGGTTGACGTCGCTCGACGCGCAGACCTCAATATAGGAGTCGGAGTGACCGAAATACGCGTTTGATTTCCTCGTCTCAAATATCGTTGGAAGCGGCTCGCCAAGCTCTACTACTCTGTCGAGCACCTCGTCACGCACTCTCTCGCACTCGCGGATAAGCGCTGCGCTGCGGATATGCTTGATTTCCTCGGGAATCTGACCGTCGTAATCGGCAGCAGGAGTTCCCTCCCTCTTCGAGTAAGCGAAAACGTGAGCGTCAAGCAGCCCTGCCTCGCTGACGAAGCGCATAGTGTCGAGAAAATCCTCCTCGCTCTCACCCGGGAAGCCTACCATAAGGTCGGCTGTGAGCATCACGCGAGGCATCATTTCCTTGATGCGATTTATATTTTCAAGTGCCATAGCGCGACTGTATCTGCGCTTCATAGCGCGAAGCACCGAGTCAGAGCCGCTCTGCATCGACACGTGAAAATGCGGGGTAAGTATGCCGAGCCCTGCGACTCTGCTAATAAATTTCTCGGAGAGAAGCTCGGGCGCCATAGAGCCAAGCCTGATTCTCTCGCAGCTGTGTCTTCTGTCAAGCTCGCATAAAAGGTCGGCAAGATCGTATTTTTCCTCAAAATCGGCTCCGTAAGAGCCTGTTTCAATACCCGTGAGAACTATCTCGCGTGTGCCGCTTCTGTAAAGCCCCTCGACCTCTCGAATGACTTCCTCGGGGCGCTTCGAGCGCACCGGACCTCTCGCGCCCGAAATGGCGCAGTAGGTGCATTTACACTCGCAGCCGTCCTCAATCTTGACGTACGCGCGGGTTCTCGGCGCGCTCTCAATGCACATCGGCTCAAAGGTCGCACCGTCAAGCGAGGTAACGAAATTCTGAATTCGGGATTCGGGATTTGAAATTATTTGCTGCGCAATTTCCACACATTTAAGCTTATCGGCGGTGCCGATAACCGCGCTGACACCCGGAATAGCGGCAACCTCGTCGGGCGCGCGCTGTGTATAGCAGCCGATGGCAATAACCACCGCATCGGGATTTCTCCTGATAGCGCGGCGTATATACTTGCGTGACTTGGCGTCACTCTCGGCAGTGACCGTGCAGGTGTTGATAACGTAGACGTCGCAGACGTCGTTGAACGGTGCGACTTCAAAGCCTGCCTTCGCAAACGCCTCGCCGATAGCCTCGGTTTCGTATAGCGAAACCTTGCACCCCAGGGTGTAAAGTCCGACCTTACTCATTTTCTCCGTTATATACCTCGGGCTTCAGAATTCCAATGTAAGGAAGCGCGCGGTACATCTCGGCATAATCAAGACCGTAGCCGACGACGAACTCATCGGGTATCTCAAGTCCGACGTAATCGGGAGTGAAATCAACCGCGCGGCGCGAGGGCTTGTCAAGGAGAGTGCAGGTCTTAACGCTCCTTGCGCCCTTGTGCTTAAGATAGCCTACAAGGTAGGAGAGAGTTCTGCCGCTGTCTATTATATCTTCGATTATAAGGAAATCGCAGGTTTCAATATCGGGGCGGATAACGTCAAGCGCAATATTGATGTTACCGGTAGACTTGGTGCCGTTGCCGTATGAGGAAACACGCATACAGTCAATCTCCACAGGAACGGTCAGCTTCTTCATCAGGTCGCCCATAAATACTATCGAGCCCTTGAGAATGCAGAGAAGCACAAGCTTCTTGTCAGATCCGCTGTAATCGCGGTCAATCTCGTCAGCGATACGTGTGACCGTCTTGTCAAGCTCGGTTTCGGTTATTAAGATTTCTTTGATGTCCTTATTTATCATATCAACACTTCCCCATTATACATGATACAGTATATTCTAACAGAAAGCGAAAAAAATGTCAAGTAAAAAGGCTGTTGTTTCTTGAGATTTTTATCTTTATAAATTATTTATATAAGTTTTTTTGAAAACTATCTTGACAAACCCGGATTTTTCGGCTATAATATACTCTGCTTTCGTATGGTTTATTGAATACGCGAGGCAGGGGTAAGCGATTTCCCCAAGACGTTAATTTATTTTACAAGGAGGTGCGAGTCCATGAAAAGAACATACCAGCCTAAGAAAAGACAGAGAAAAAAGGAACATGGTTTCAGAAAAAGAATGGCTACCGCTAACGGTAGAAAGGTTCTCAAGAGAAGACGCGCCAAGGGCAGAGCTAAGCTCACCTACTAATTGATGGTCAACCATGATTGACCCTGTCGTCACGGACGACTAAGAAAACCTCCGATAAAGCGCAAACTTTGCATGACTTTATCGGGGGTTTTGCATAGACTAACAACTTTATTTGAGGGGGTACGGATATGAAATTTCGGGCTATTTGCGAAAATCATCTGTATTCCAAGGCGTATTCTAAGGGCAAGAGAGCTGTGACGTCGGCTCTCGCGGTTTACGTTCTGCCCGACTATCAGGCAAAAAGGCTTGCGAAGGCACATCCCGAAAAGCGAGTGGTTAACCGTATCGGTCTCACCACATCGACCAAGCTCGGAGGCGCGGTTGTCAGAATCCGCTGCCGACGCATAATGCGCGAGGGACTCAGAGCGCTTGAGCGAGAAAAGACGCTCAAGACAGGCTTTCTAATCGTTATCGCCGCGCGCAGCGCATCGGTAAAGCTGAAGAGCACCGAGATCAAGCGTCAGCTTGACACGGCATTTACAAAGCTCGGTATGTATGCCGAGGATAAAGGCGAGAAAATATGAAGCACGTTATGATATGGCTCATACGCCTTTACAAAAAGTACATCTCACCGTTAAAACCGCCCTGCTGCAGGTTTACACCAACCTGCTCGGCCTACGCCATTGAGGCGTTTCAGAAACGTGGCTTTTTTGCAGGCTTCATTCTTACTGTCTGGCGCATTCTGCGTTGTAATCCCTTCGGTCGAGGGGGCTACGATCCGGTGCCCGACAAGGGCTTTCGAAGCTATTCAAAATGCAGGGAAACCGAGTGTGAGATAACAACCGAAAATGAAAAGGAAAACTAAAAAATGTTAGATTGGCTTTACGAGCTGCTCGGAACTATGCTATCATGGTTCAGTAGCTTAATGTTTGAAAAATACGTCTTCGGACTTATTCTTTACGCCCTTCTTTTCAAGCTTCTGTTTCTTCCCTTCTCTATCAAGCAGCAGAAGAATCAGATCAAAATGGCACTTCTTGCGCCGAAAATTGAGCTTATAAAAGCAAAGTACAAAGGAAGAACCGACGCTCCTACTATGCAGAAGCAGCAGCAGGAGATTATGGAGCTTCAGCAGAAGGAAGGATACAGCCCCTTCTCGGGTTGTCTGCCCCTGCTTCTTCAGATGCCCATTATCGTCTTCCTTTATAACGTTATAAGAGGACCTCTCTCTTACATCTGTAAGTTCTCCGCAGAGGAAATCGAAACTATCAAGGGTATTATCGGCTCCAGCCAAGTGAGCGAAATTTCGCTCGTTGGTGAAATCAACGCCTACCGCGCAAACGGTGGCGGCGGTCTTGCAGCATTCGAGGCAAGCCTTGACAAGCTTCCCGATTTCAAGCTTTTTGGCACCAACCTTGCAGAAAATCCCAGCTTCACCAGCTGGACAATCCTAATTCCCGTTATCGCGGCGGTACTCACCTGGCTCTCTATGTTCCTCTCTCGTAAGTGGAACTCCAACCCTGCCACTCAGGCGCAGGACGCTCAGGCTAACGCTTCGATGAAGATGATGGATCTCATGATGCCCGCAATGACTCTCTTTATGGCGTACAGCCTCCAGAGCCTTATGGGTATTTACTGGATTTACCAGTCTGCGCTCGGCATTCTTCAGTCATTTATTATTTCCCACGCTATGCCTCTCCCCAAGTTCTCGGAGGAAGAGCTTCGCGAGATGAAGAAGGCGCAGAAGGCGGCGGAAAAGGCGGCTATCAGCGCAGCGAAGAACGCACCCAAGCATCGCTCGCTCCACTACATCGACGAGGACGATTACGACGCTCTCCCCGAGGTTAAGAGCGACAAGAAGGACACAGGCAACACAGGCAGCATGGATTTGCCCGAAATTTAAGACATAAATTATAAGGAATTAAATACGATGATTAAAGAAATTACAGCAGTCGGCAAGGATATAATCGAAGCCAAGGATAACGCCAGAATTGCTCTTGGCGCAGGCGAGCTTGACGACGTACAGTTTGAAATTATAGACGGCGGTACCAAGGGTATTCTCGGTCTTTTCTCAAGACCCGCGAAGGTTAGAGCCTTCATCGAGCTTCCCGAATCCAAGGAGAAGCGCGAAAGACCCCGCCACGCAAAGAAGGATAAGCCCCAGGGCGAGAATAAGCCCGAGAAGAAAGAAAATAATCAGCCTAAGCAGAAGAAGCAGAAGGCTGAAAAGAAGGCTAGTGCTCCCAAGAGCGACGTCATTCCCGAGGAAAATCTTAAGATGGAGCGCCGCTTCGTAGAGGCGGGCGAGGATATGTCCTACGATTTCGTTAAGACACTTCTCTCCGACATCGGTCTCAATGCAGACGCGGAGCTTTACTCCTGCGAGGACGGCACCAGAAGAATCACTATCGTTGGTGACGACGCCTCTGCGCTTATCGGTCACCACGGTGACACTCTCGACGCGCTTCAGTATCTTGCAAACCTCGCGTCTGCGAGAAAGAACTCGAAGGGCGAGCGCGACAAGAGCCGCGTGACTATCGACATCGAGGGATACAGAAAGAAGAGAGAGGTAACTCTCCGCGCTCTCGCAAGAAGAATGGCGCAGAAGGCTCTCCGCAACAAGAGAAGCGTAATGCTCGAGCCTATGAGCGCTTACGAGAGAAGAATTATCCACTCCGAGATTCAGGGCATTGAGGGTGTAAGCACCAACTCTATCGGCTCTGACAACAACAGAAAGATAGTTATTTTCCTCACCGATAAGAAGCCTGAGGAAATCTTCGCAGAGGAAGAAACCCCTGCTGAAGTAAATGAATAATCTGACGCAGGTAATAGCGGCAGTATCGACCCCACCCGGCAAGGGTGGGGTTGCCATTATACGCGTGTCGGGCGACGGCGCGTTTGATATTGCCGACAGAGTGTTCTTTCCTATAAAGAGCCTGAAATTCTCCGAATGCCCCCCGAGAATGCAGATATACGGTCACATCGTTGACGGTGGCGAGAGAATTGACGACGTGCTTGCGACACGCTTCACAGCGCCCCACTCGTATACGGGCGAGGACACGGTTGAGATAGCCTGCCACGGCGGTATGCTCGTCACGGCTCTCGTGCTAGAGGCGATACTCAAGGCAGGCGCTGTGCCTGCTACGGCAGGTGAGTTCACCCGTCGCGCATTCATCAACGGCAGACTCTCGCTCACCGAGGCGGAGGCTATCTCCGACCTGCTCGAAGCACGCTCGCGCGAGCAAATCAAGCTTTCGTCAAGCGGCGCGCGCTCGGCTCTCTCGATGAAAATCAACGAAATTCGCAGTGAGCTTGTTGACCTTATGAGCTCGATTTACGCAAGAATCGACTATCCCGACGAGGATCTCGGTGACTTTGATGACTCCGAGGTGCTCGCGCGCTTATATAATATAAGGAAGAATATCACTTCCCTGCTCTCGACCTACAAGACGGGCAGAGCGATAAGCGAGGGTATCAGAACTGTTATCTGCGGCAAGACGAACGTGGGTAAAAGCTCGTTCTACAATATGCTGCTCGGCGAGGATGCCGCAATAGTCACAGATATTGAGGGTACAACCCGTGACGTGCTGGAGCGCAGTGTTCCACTCGGCAGAGTTATGCTCCGCCTTGCCGACACGGCAGGCATTCGAGAGGGAGATGAGATAGACGCGGTAGAGCGTATAGGAATAGAAAAAAGCCGCGAAATGATAGAAAAAAGCGAACTATTGTTTGCAATTTTTGACATTTCAAGACCGTTTGACGAAAAAGATGAGCTTTTGCTCGATATGATTTCAGCGTCAAATTCAACTAAAATTGCGGTGCTCAACAAGTCGGATATGCCCGCACTCCTTGACGAGTCGAGGCTCGAGGGCTTTGACTTTAAGCTTGTGACCTCTATGCATGGTGACAGCGCGGAAAATCTTCTCGCTGTTGAGAAAATGGTCAATTCCCTATTTACCGACGAGAAAATCACGGTCGGAGAGGACGCAGTCCTCTCGTCTGCAAGACAGAACGCGGCGCTCTCACGCGCGCTGGAATTCACCGCGCTTGCGATAGAAAGCCTTAACGCAGGCTTCTCGCAGGACGCCGCCTCGAGCGACATCGAGCGTGCGCTCGGCGCAATATCCGAGCTCGACGGACGGGCTGTAAGCGAGGAAATCGTGGCGGATATATTCGCGAAATTCTGCGTGGGAAAATAAGAAAATTAGAAATTGGAAATTCGGAATTCGGAATTAAATCCTATGGGCAAAAATGCGAAAGGAACACCGCTATGGAAGAAAAGCGATTTAAGAAAAACGACGCAGGCTTTATCTGCAAGAACTGCGGAAAAGAGGTTCTCCCTCTTGGATATACCTCGAGGAATCACTGCCCCTTCTGCCTCTGCTCCCTGCACGTTGACGTAAACCCGGGCGACAGAGCGAACGACTGCGGCGGCATTCTCCGCCCCATACAAACGTTGCCTGACGCAAAACGCGGTTACGTCATAGTCCACCGCTGCGACAAATGCGGCGCCACGGTTCGCAACCGCGCCGCCCACGAGGCAAAGGTCCAGCCCGACGATATGGACCTAATAATCAAGCTAACCGCCGGAATAGGCAGGTAAAGCAATACAAAAAGAGAGAATCAAACGGCTCGTTCGAGTCCGTCAATTCTCTCTTTTTTTATTTTATAACTTTAGAATATCTTTTGATAAAAGCTTTTGTATCTGCCAGCAGCCGAACATCCTCACCGGTAATAACACTTTCGTCCTCCAGAGAAAGCAAATATCTGGGGTCTAAGCGCAAAATCTGACATATGCGCCGCAATTGCTCCATATTAGGCTCCTGAACGCCTCTTTCGATTTTTGAATAATTAGACTGATTCATGGGTATAAGCGATGCCATATCATTCTGTGTCAAATCCATATCCTCTCTGGCATTTCTTATCTTTATCCCTACACTGTTAATTAAATCCATGCACTCTCTCCCATCAATGATTGCAAGAATAATTTGTATAACTTTAGTAAAAATTATAACATATTTAACTTTTTTCCTTGACAATTAGTTTTATTTGCTGTATAATACAATTGAGTAGTTAATTTTTAACTATATTTTATCAAAAGGAGCTTAATTATGAAAAAAAGAAACTTTCTCAAAATCATCGTATCACTTACCTTAGTTACGGTTTACTGTATTCTTCTGCTAACATCATGTATTACCGTACAATCGCCTAACACGCCTAATACTCCTAATACCCCTGGTAACAACGATGGGGAAAACGTTGTTACCGGCAACAAGCTTTATGCTTCGCAGGTGAAAATTGATAAGGTAAACAAGGTTGTACCCGCATCCTCCTTGGAAGATGAAAATTTGCAGGTATACGATTCGTTCCGAGACGATCAGTACTATTATTACGTGTATTATATGGGATACATAAACAACGTTCCTTTGCAAAGCGATTATCCGTCATTTGATTATCAGGGTATCAAGCACACAGTATCTGTAGAAACCTCTGAGGCTAAAACAGAGAGCGTGAGCAAGCAGATTGAAAACATAATTACTAAAAATTCCGGTTGGGGCATATCGTCTAAAATTGGTGCTTCCGTAGAGGTTAAGGGAGGTTGTATAATCGGAGAAGCAAAGATGGGGGCTTCAGTTGAGCGTGGCTTCTCTTTGAACTCTTCAACAATTAAGAGCACGTCTACCGTAGCTACCGACGTCAACGAGTTCTCTATTGAAAAAAAGCACACTATGACAATTTATTTCGACGAAACCTGTCCTTACGGTCTTTACAGATACGTTCTTATGGGTACCTTTGACGTCTATGCAATAATCGCGTACGATACAACAACCAAGGAATTCTCCGGCGAGACATTCAGCATTCTCGACAACAAAGCATTTAAGCTTGATTATACCGAAGGCGAGCGCTTTGTTGACAATTCTCTTGATGCATTCTCCCCAGATGATTTCCTCACTACGTTAGATCCTAACAACCTTGAAATCCCCGAAAAAGTTATAGACGGAACTCCTGAAGAGGTTATACCTCCCGTTGATAATTCGCCTATTTTGCTTCCTCTAAATGCAAAAAATTGCAATGGTGACAACGGCTACAACGCTACTGCTCCTTCGAGTGACCAAAATGTTCTTAATCACGGCAACTATGTTCCCGGTAGCTATAAAATGTACGGAGTAAGCAAGAATGGAAGCAACTACAGAATAAATGAAAATGCTGGAAAATTCAGCATTCAATTCATAGTAGAAACCTCTCCCGATTCTCTACAGGGTAGTGGCCTATGGATTGAGAACGACGGAGCTTCATCTGCGGCAAATACGAACATTTCATCCCAAATTGGAGAAGGCGCTTTTTGGGCAAGAATAACCTTCAAAGATGGAAGTAGCCAGCTTCAATTCAACAAAACAAATCTTTTGCACATGCAAAATGAAGGCGATGTTATAACACTTCTGTCACAGGACGACTTTGTTGGTGTAGATACTAGCAATATTCAAAAAATCGAAATAAGCTTTGTTTACGAAATTGCTGAATACTTAGGTTGGAATTTGTTCAACATTGGAAGCTACAGATACTCCAATTGGCGTAGCGACTATACTTTCAATTTTGTAGAGTGATTCTACAATTAACCAAAAAACAAAGAGGTTGGAATATAGAATTCCAACCTCTTTGTTTTTATTTTTATGCGTTAAAATATTAACTTTTTTATATATACTTGATTTTAGAAAGCATTTGTGATAGAATACTATTGTGAAAGATTGGGGTTTTTGACCAATTTCACCAAAAATTTCTAGTTTTTTTGGCTAAAATAACTAAATGGACTCTGCTTTCGCAGATTTTTGATAGGAGATATGTATGTATAGGAAGCTTGTAAGCTCGCTTTATGTCCTTAATATCGTATCTCAGGCGATTTTTACGCTCGCTATGCCTATCGGGCTCGGTGTTCTCGTCGCATATCTGCTCACGAGCTATGCGGGCGCGCCCTCGTGGGTGTGGGCGGTGCTTATCGTTTTCGGCGCTCTGTCGGGGATTTATTCTATGATAAAATTCATTTTATCCGCAATGGCAGGACTTGAAAGGCTCGAAAAGGAACACAATATTAAAGAGAAAAAAGAAAAATCAGGTAAAAATGATGAATGAAAATAAAATTCCTAAAAGCGAGGTTATGACTCTCGCTATCGGCGAGGCTATCGTTGGCGCGCTCGTCGTAGGCGGTTTCGCGCTTGCAGCCGCATTTGGAGTCGCGGAGTTCGACCATCGTGTTATCACGGGTGCCGTACTCGGAGTTGCTGTCATCGTGCTTAACTACCTTTTCCTCGTTCTGTCGGTCAACCGCGCGGTGAACAATTATCTCGCCCTGCGTGGTGACAGGGAGATGAGCGACGAGGAGGCGGAGAAGTTCGCTGCCGAAAACTCTATGCCGATACAAAACGCAATTAAAACCTCGTATATAACCAGAACGGTGACTATGCTTGCGGCTCTCGTGGTTGCCTTCGTGACCAAGTGGTTCAACCCTCTTGCAACGGCGATACCGCTGCTCGCATTCCGTCCCCTGCTCTCGCTCGGCGAGATTATCAGGCAAAAGACGGAGAAAGCACCCAATCCTGAGAAATTTATCAAATATGACGAAAAGGAGAGTGATGAATAGTGGATTTAAGCGTAACCGGTCCTAAGGTCTATTTCGAGCTACCGTTTGATTTACCCGATATAGACATCTTCACTATGAAGAACCTGATCACGCAGACCACCGTGACTCTCTTCGCGGTGACGATTCTGCTGATTATCGTCAGCCTTATCGTGACGAGAAGGCTCTCGAAGCATCGCCCGGGCGGATTGCAGATAGTGGCGGAGAAGCTTATCAATATGCTCTACAATCTGGTTGAGGATACGATGGGTAAGCATAATCTCAAGTTTGCGCCCTATATCGGCACACTCTTTCTATCCTCGATAGTCGGCACACTGCTCGGTATGACTCAGGTGTTCCGTTCGGCAACCGCCGACCTGTCGGTTACGGCTGCATGGGCGCTCGTTACTACCGGTATGGTGTGGTATCACAATATCAAGAACTTCGGATTCGGAGCGTGGCTAAAGGGCTTCACGGAGCCTATCGTGGTTATGACACCGATGAATATCGTATCCGAAATTGCCAACCCTATTTCTATGGCGTTCCGTCACTTCGGTAACGTTGCGGGCGGCTCGGTGCTTACAGCGCTTATTTATTCGGCGCTGGCGGCGCTCTCGAGCTTCCTTCTTGGCTGGATACCCGGAATTATAGGCACTATTCCCTTCTTCCAGGTTGGTATTCCCGCCTTTCTCTCGATTTACTTCGACCTCTTCTCCGGCTTTGTTCAGGCGCTCGTGTTCTCGCTTCTGACGATGGTTTACGTCGGCGGCGCCTGCCCTCCCTACGAGGAGCTACCCGAGAAAAGACGCGCGAAGCTTGAGAAAAAAGCTAATAAAGCAAAATAATTTTAATGAAAAAAATAAAAATCTAGGAGGATTTTTTCAAAATGGATGTTAATGCAGCTAAATTACTTGCAGCAGGACTTTGTATGGGTCTTGGCGCAATCGGTCCCGCTATCGGTGAAGGTAACGCAGTAGGTAAGGCGCTTGAGGCTATGGCGCGTCAGCCCGAGATGGCAGGTACTCTCCGTACCAATATGATTCTCGGTTGCGCTATCACCGAGACTACGGGTATTTACTCACTCGTTGTTTCGCTTCTTCTTATGTTCTTGTTCTAATAGAACGATTTTAGTTACAAAGGAGAACCCAAATGGGACTTTTGGATGCAAGCGCTATGCTTGACAAGTTTGAAAGCTTCGTCGGTGTTAATCTCTGGACGATGATTTTCGCTTGGTGCAACCTGCTTATACTCTATCTTTTTCTTAAAAAGCTTCTGTTCAAGCCGCTGAAAAATATGATCGACTCAAGGCAAAAGGAGATCGACGATATGTATTCCGGCGCGGAGGAAGCTCAAAAGTCTGCCGAGGAGCTTAAGGCGGAATATGAAGAAAAAATGAGCCACGCGACCGAGGAAAGCGAGGAAATACTCAAGAATGCCGTAAGACGCGCGCAGCTCAAGGAGGAGGAAATTCTCCGTGATGCCAACGCGCAGGCGGCTCGTACACTCGAGCGTGCGGAGGAGCAAATTGAGCTTGAAAAGAAGCACGCGCTAAACGAGGTCAAAAACGAGGTTTCGGCTATGGCTATCGGTATTGCGTCGGCTGTTATTGAGCGTGACGTTGACGAGAGCGAGCACAGAGATCTTATAGATGATTTTATAAATAACATAGGTAACGAATGATGACGGGAGCATACGAATACGCACGAGCGCTCTTTATGATCAGCGAGGAGGAGCATAGCTCGGACAGAGTTATGGCAGACGTCAAGCTGGCAAAGGAGGCTTTCGCCTCTAACCCCACTTATGCCGACCTGCTCGACACGCCCGCGCTCGAAAAGAGCGAGAGGCTCTCTCTTATAGACAAGGCGTTTTCCTCGCTTGACGTGTCGCTCGTTAACTTAATCAAAATTTTAGCAGAAAAGCGGCTTTCCTACCTTTTCCCTAAGCTTGCGGATGAATACGCTGCGCTCTACGACGAGTCGCGTGGAATCCTGCGCGCTGAGGCGGTGACGGCTATTCCGCTTACCGAGACGCAGAGCAAGACTCTCACGAGGAAGCTCTCGGCGCTCACGGGAAAGACCGTAATTTTAAGCAACACCACCGACAAGTCTATTCTTGGCGGCGCCCTGCTGCGATACAGCGGCATTCAGCTTGACGGCTCGGTTAAGACGAGACTCGACAAGTTCGAGGCTGCTCTAAAGAGCGCTGTTATCTAACGCGCTAAAAAATATCTTTGCCAGGCGGCAAAGGGAAAGAAGAACAAAATGCAGTCTAAATTAGATGATATCAGCAAGATAATCAAAGAGCAAATCAGAAACTACTCGAGAGAGACCGAGCAGGACGAGATTGGCTACGTTATCTCTGTTGGCGACGGTATTTCCAAGGTTTACGGCATTGACAAGTGCAAGTCTAACGAGCTTCTCGAGTTCTCGAACGGAACCTACGGTATGGCTCTCAACCTTGAGGAAAAGGTCGTCAGCGCGGTGCTTCTCGGTACTGACGTCGGTATTGCAGAGGGCAGCGTGGTTAAGCGTACGGGCAGAGTCGTTTCTGTTCCCGTAGGCGAGAGACTCATCGGCAGAGTAGTCAACGCTCTCGGTCAGCCCGTTGACGCGAAGGGCCCTATCGTTGCGAGCGATTACAGCCCTATTGAGCGCAAGGCTTACGGCATTATTGAGAGAAAATCGGTTTCCGTACCGCTGCAAACGGGTATCAAGGCTATCGACTCTATGATACCGATAGGCAGAGGTCAGCGTGAGCTTATTATCGGCGACAGACAGACCGGTAAGACGGTTATCGCAACCGACACTATTATAAATCAAAAGGGCAAGGACGTTATCTGTATCTACGTTGCGATAGGTCAGAAGCAGTCCACCGTTACTAACGTGGTTGACACGCTCTACAAGAACGGCGCTATGGATTACACCATAGTCGTCAGCGCGACCGCGGCAGAATCTGCGCCCCTTCAGTATATCGCGCCCTACTCGGGCTGTGCTATGGGCGAGTACTTTATGGACAAGGGCCGCGACGTGCTTATCGTGTACGACGACCTCTCCAAGCACGCGGTTGCATATCGCGCGCTCTCGCTTCTTATCAGACGTCCTCCGGGCCGTGAGGCATATCCCGGTGACGTATTCTACCTGCACTCAAGACTCCTTGAGCGCGCGGCAAGGCTTGCGCCCGAATACGGCGGTGGCTCGCTGACAGCGCTTCCTATCATTGAGACGCAGGCGGGTGACGTTTCGGCGTACATTCCCACTAACGTAATTTCTATCACCGACGGTCAGATATTCCTCGAGTCAGAGCTGTTCCACTCGGGCGTTCGCCCTGCGGTTAATCCCGGTATCTCGGTTTCCCGAGTTGGCGGTAACGCGCAGATTAAGGCGATGAAGAAGGTTGCCGGTACTCTCAAGTTGCTCTACTCGCAGTACAGAGAGCTTGCGGGCTTTGCTCAGTTCGGCTCCGACCTCGACGCAGATACCAAGGCTCGTCTTGAGCAGGGTAAGCGTATCGTTGAGGTATTAAAGCAGGACAGAAATTCGCCTATCGCAGTCGAGCTTCAGGTTGCTATAATCTACGCGGTGGTTAATAATCTACTCGTAGATATTCCCGTCGAGTCGATTCAGCGCTTCGAAGATGAGCTCTTCGACTACCTCGTCGCGACCAAGGATGCGCTTCTCGCTTCTATTCGTGACACGGGCGTGTTGAGCGATGAAACGAGCGCAGAGCTCAAGGAAGCTATCCTTCTTTGCAAGGAAAAATTCCAAAATAAGTAAACAATAATTTACCTTTTATAACATTTATAAAGAAAGGAAGGGGAAAAAGAATATGGCCGGTGCATCAATGAATAGCATAAAGTCACGCATGAAAAGCGTAACCAGCACTATGCAGATAACCAAGGCTATGGAGCTTGTTGCCACATCGAAGCTGCGCAAAGCAAGAGAAAAGGCAGAGAGCTCTCGCCCCTTTTATGAGATAACACTGAAGGCTATCGACGATATTGAGTCTGCGCACGAGGTTAAGGATTCGATATGGTCGAGAGTGCCCGAGGGTAACAAAACGCTCTATATAGTAATTGCCGGTGACAGAGGTCTTGCGGGCGGATATAACTCAAATATCTTCCGTATGACAGCGCAGCTATCTGCTGATAAGGAAGCCGTATTCCTGCCTATCGGTAAAAAGTCGCTTGACTACTACACGCACAGGAGAATGCCGCTTTACTCGTCGGAATTTCCCTACGTTTCGGAGATGTCGGTTGGTGATTCTCTCGCGCTTGCAGAGGAGATTTGCCGCGACTTTGAGATAGGTAAATTCGACAGAGTCGTTCTCGTATACACGAGATTTGCGTCAATGATATCACAGATACCAGAGCACCGTCAGCTGCTTCCGCTCGACCGTGAAGCTAGCGGTGAGAAAAAGAGCTCGCCCGACCCTATTTACGCGGGCGACCCCGAGGAAATTCTCGCGAGCATAGTACCAAAGTACGTCGGCGGTGTAATCAACTCGGCAGTATGCGAGTCACTTGCATCCGAGTCTGCGGCGCGCAGAACTGCGATGAACGCGGCAAATAAAAATGCCTCCGAAATGATAGACAGCCTTATGCTTCGCTACAACCGAGCGCGTCAGGCGGTTATCACCCAGGAGATCACGGAAATTGTATCCGGTTCGGAAGCCTTGTAAGTCTTCCGTATAACGAAAGGAACTAAACAGATGAACAAAAACATCGGTAAGGTTATACAAATTATAGGACCTGTTCTCGACATCAAGTTCGAGAACGGTGAACTTCCCGACCTGCTTGGCGCTATTGAGATCGAGCACGAGGGCAAGACCGTCGTTTGCGAGGTTGCAAGCCAGCTTGGCGACGACGTTGTAAGATGCATCGCTATGTCGGGCACTGACGGTATGTCGCGCGGCATGGATGCCGTATACACCGGAACGGGCATCACCGTTCCCATCGGCAAGGAAACGCTCGGCCGTATATTCAACCTACTCGGCGAGCCAATCGACAATCTTCCCGCGCCCGAGGGCTGCGAGGAATGGTGTATTCACCGCGATCCCCCTGCCTACTCCGAGCAGGAGGGCACGACCGAGATTCTCGAGACGGGTATCAAGGTCGTTGACCTTATCGCCCCCTATGCAAAGGGTGGTAAGATAGGTCTCTTCGGCGGTGCCGGAGTCGGCAAGACGGTGCTTATAATGGAGCTTATCAACAACATAGCCAAGCAACACGGCGGTATCTCGGTATTCACCGGCGTTGGCGAGCGTACCCGTGAGGGTAACGACCTTTATAACGAGATGAAGGAATCGGGCGTTCTTGAAAAGACCGCGCTTGTATACGGTCAGATGAACGAGCCGCCCGGAGCAAGAATGAGAGTTGCGCTCTCCGGTCTTACTATGGCGGAGTATTTCCGTGACAAAGAGGGTCAGGACGTGCTTCTCTTCATCGACAATATTTATAGATTCACTCAGGCGGGCTCTGAGGTGTCGGCGCTTCTCGGCCGTATGCCCTCTGCCGTTGGTTATCAGCCCACGCTGGCTACCGAGATGGGCGCTCTCCAGGAGCGTATCACCTCGACCAAGCGCGGCTCTATCACCTCGGTTCAGGCGGTCTACGTTCCTGCCGACGATCTTACCGACCCTGCGCCTGCGACCACGTTTGCGCACCTTGACGCTACTACCGTTCTTTCCCGTAGCATAGCGTCGCTCGGTATCTATCCTGCGGTTGACCCGCTTGATTCGACCTCGAGAATCCTCGCGCCCGACGTTGTCGGCATCGAGCACTACGAGGTAGCGCGCGACGTGCAGAAGATTCTCCAGAGATACAAGGAGCTTCAGGATATCATCGCTATTATGGGTATGGATGAGCTGTCCGAGGAGGATAAGCTTATCGTTGCCAGAGCGAGAAAGATTCAGCGCTTCCTCTCCCAGCCCTTCTCGGTTGCCGAGCAGTTCACGGGTATGGAGGGACGCTACGTTCCGCTTAAGGAAACTATCCGCGGCTTCCGCGAGATTCTCGACGGCAAGCACGATTCCCTGCCCGAGTCGGCGTTCCTCTTCGTAGGTACTATCGACGAGGCAGTAGAAAAGGCGAAGAAGCTTTCGGCTTCCGTCTAAAATGACGAGAGGACGTAGCTAGAATGAAGCCATTCCAACTTGAAATAGTGACTCCCGACGGCCTTGCCTTTACCGGCGAGGTGGAGAGCCTGCTTATAAGAACTGACGACGGTGACGTCGAATTACTCCACGGTCATGCGGATTTCCTCGCATCTATTGCAACGGGCAGAGCGCGACTGCTTATCGACGGCAAGCCCAGATTCGCCTCAGCATCCGGCGGCTTCGTTTCTGTACAGAACGGAGTAACGAGGGTTGTGGCAATCACCTTTGAGTTTGCGGAAAATATTGATATTTCCCGCGCGAAAGCTGCAAAGGAGCGTGCCGAAGCGGCAATAGAGAGAGCAAACGATGAACGTGAAGAGCTCGTGGCTAAGGCGAAGCTTGCGAGAGCTGTCAACCGTATCAACGTTGCGGAGCTGCTGTAAAATCAGCGAGCGACCTGTCAGGACTATAAGCCGCCGTCTATACGGTGAGCGCTCTATAGGTTCGCTGCAAAAGCAGAAGAGCTTATATTAGTCAGCTGTAAAAACAGTACAGAGCTATAAGGCAGCCGTAGCAATGCCGCAAGGCGATGCCGGATAGAACTATTAACTAACGCTTATTAAATATGCTCTCTTGAGAGCGCACAAGCAATATTTATTAAACGATATTTGGTGGAAATATTAAGCAGTGCTTTGAAGCAAAGCTATACTGCCATATAACCTTGTCACATAGCAGCAAGGAGTTATTATTATAATAAACAACGCCCGATTTTGCAAACTTTGTTTTACAAAATTGGGCGTTTTTCTGCGCTCACGCGACTTTTGATTTTGCGCTTACGCTATTATTATAAGTATGATAATAGAGCAGATAAGGCAGACTGCGCCTATCGTCAGAATGATTCTTGTATTCTTGTTAAAGCTAAGACTTGCGCTCTTGGTTTTGATTATACCCGATTTAGAGAGCGCCGCAAGCACCGGCTTGTAGAGCATTATTGCAACGGCTGCGTTCAGGAGAGATTTTGCAAAATTGAAGGGCAGAAGAACCGTGGGCAAAAGCTCCATTACAGTATCAACCGCGGCAGCCTTGGGTAGACCTACTATGTCGGTAAGATAAATTGGAGTGACAAATTTATTGAGAAGCAGCATCACGCTTGCGGTCGCAACAACTGCGCACGAAAAGGCGATAATAGCTCCGTTTAATGTCCTCTTGTTCTTATATATCAGCGATGCGGTAAGAGTAAAGACTGCAGATGAAGCGAAGTTCATAACCAAACCGTACCAAGCGGTCGTGCTAAAGGTTAAAAACTCAATAAAAGCGGCAAGGAATGCTATTATAACACCCGAAATCGGACCGTATATAAAGGCGGCTATCGAAATCACCGCATCCTTGACGTCAAGTGAAAGAAATCCCGCAACAGGCGGAATAATGTTGCACACCAGTGCAACTACAAAGGCAAATGCCGAGAAAATGGATATGCCGATTGCTTTTTCAAGATAAATTTTATTGCCGGTAGTTTTCATATTATTCCTTTCTCATCCGGACTTTACCGTCGGTTAAGGAGTTTCACCTTATCAGAAAGCAGGTCTCCCCTGCCCCTCGCAGACTCTACTGCCGGTATGGAATCTCACCAATCCCCAAAGAATTTTTTAAGTTTTTATTACTGTCGGATATTTTGCCGAGCGCAAAGCGCAGAGCGCTTTCGTGTCCAAGCAAATGCTGGTAAAACTGCAAGGTTTTATAGGCAAAATTTCCACGAAGCACTCGTTTTCAGAGAAAACAAAGTCAAAGCAAATGCTTTGACGCAAAAATTCGTTTTAGCAAAACGAATTTTGCGGGCGGAGTTATGGAATCTCACCAATCCCCAAAGAATTTTGTAGCTATTATATTAAATAGTTGAATTTTCGATACAATGCGTTTTCGCATTTTACTTACAACTGACGGGCTGAGTTCCGTCTTTTTTTATAAATATCCGACAGCCCCGAAGGACTGTCGGATAAATATTAGGTTTTATAAACCAAATTCTTACAATTAAGCAAGGATTTCGCCTACAACGCCCGAACCAACGGTACGGCCACCCTCACGGATAGCGAAACGAAGACCCTTCTCGCAAGCGATAGGAGTGATGAGCTCAACGTTCATGTTAACGTTGTCGCCGGGACGGCACATCTCAACATCCTCGGGAAGAGTGATAACACCGGTAACGTCGGTAGTTCTGAAGTAGAACTGAGGTCTGTAGCCGGAGAAGAAGGGCTTGGAACGACCGCCTTCCTTTTCGGTAAGAACGTAAACCTGACCGATGAACTTGGTGTGGGGATGAACGGAACCGGGCTTGCAAAGAACCTGACCTCTTTCGATCTCGTTCTT
>JAGBGE010000029.1 GCA_017936125.1 Clostridia bacterium | reverse complement strand
TCCTTCTTCTTGAAAGCGCCACCCATGCCTGCCTTAGCGTCCATGATCTCGCCGGCAAGTCTTTCAGCCATGGTCTTCTCACCACGGGCTCTCGAATAAGAAATTATCCAACGGAGACCAAGTGTCTGTCTGCGCTCTGCGCGAACCTCCATAGGAACCTGATAGTTAGAACCACCGACACGGCGAGCCTTAACCTCAAGAACGGGCATTACGTTCTCAAGAGCTGCTACGAATACGTCAAGTGCGTTCTCTCCGCTCTTAGCTTCGATCATCGCGAATGCGTCGTATACGATTCTCTGAGCAACACCCTTCTTACCGTCGTACATAATATTATTGATGAACTTGGTTACAAGCTTGGAATTGTACAACGGATCAGGCAAAACGTCTCTCTTGGAAATTTGACCTCTTCTAGGCACTGTACTTCCCTCCTTCATTAAATTTTGAAAATGATATCATAGGTACTCGAATTTACATTCGTTAGTGCTCGTTTTGTAATATAGATGGGTTTAGGGAAAATCTAAACAGCTTTAACATCACAGCACGTGAGCACATTCAGTCCGAAAAAACCTATTAATTCTTCGGACGCTTTGCTCCGTACTTGGAGCGGCCCTGCTTACGGTTAGCAACACCCTGGGTATCAAGCGTACCACGAATAATGTGATAACGTACACCGGGAAGGTCACGAACACGTCCACCACGGATAAGAACAACCGAGTGCTCCTGAAGGTTGTGACCGATACCGGGAATGTAGGAAGTAGCCTCCATTCCGTTGGTAAGTCTTACTCTGGCGATCTTACGAAGAGCCGAGTTAGGCTTCTTGGGGGTAGTGGTAGTAACCTTGGTGCAAACGCCTCTTCTCTGAGGTGCAGTCTGGTCGATGGGAGCATTCTTAAGTGCGTTGAAGCCTCTCTGAAGTGCGGGAGTCTTCGACTTGCTCACCTTATCAGTACGACCCTGCTTTACGAGCTGGTTAAAGGTTGGCATGATTTTCCTCCTTTCATACAATAATATCTTTACCGGCAAATAGGCATAATTCACCCATTTGCGCAGTTACAACACATTTTAACACTTATTATTATTTTTGTCAAGGCTTTTTGTGAATTTTCTCTATTTTTATCATATTTCTAACTAGTAACATTTCGTTTTTTAGATATAACTAACAATTACGTCGCTTTTTTCGAGCTTTTTCGCTCAAAATATTAAATTAAAAATGTAAGATGCATTATTTTTGCCTCCGGGCTCGGCAACATAAGCTTCGCATATCCCAAAGCGCTTGACAACAAGCGTAAAAATGACGTTTTTCAAAAAATAAATCGCACTTCAAGCTCGGCATTTTCGAATAAAATCTGTCAAAAATGTGTAAAAATGCAAACAAAACATAACATAATTACGTAAAAAAGCGGAGAGTCGAAGCTCTCCGCTGATAATTATTCCTTACCATATTCAAAGTGAATAGTGGCATTTTTAAGGCAATCATTGGCAGGAAGTATATTGATGCTTTTCCACTCTGCCTCAGTTCCCGCGTAATAAACGTCTGCAAGCATATCACAAGCGTAAAAGGCGCTGTCGCCAATCGATGCCATCTTGATTCCCTCGCCAAAGGTCACGCTTGTCAGTGATGAGCAGCCTATAAACACAGCATAGTGCAGACCGGTTACACTTCCGGGGATAGTTACGCTCTGCAAGGACTCGCACCAGCCGAATGAATTTCCCGCGAGAGTGACTACGCCCTCGGGAATGATGAATTCGGTATCCGTCTTAGCTATTGCGTATTGCATCAGCGTCTTGCCGTCGTAGGTGTAAAGATTGCCGTCAATATCCTTGTAGGCAGTGTTGCCGTCTGCTACGCTAATGCTTGACATAGCCTCGCAGTGAGCAAAGGCATAATAGCCTATTTCAGTTACGCTACTGGGAATATCCACGCTCGTAAATAGCTTACAGAAATCGAACGCATATTTTCCGATAGTAGTTACTCCCTCGGGAATATCTATTCCCTTCAATGAGGTGCATTGCTGAAATGCTCCCTCGCCGATATAGGTTACTCCACTCGGAATGTTTATGCTTTCCAAATAGAAGCACTTGTAGAAGGCATAATCGTCTATCTTGATAATACCGTCGGGAAGAACAACGCTTGTTATATTCGAGCCGCGCAGCGAATAAGCGCCGATTGCAGTTACCTTATCATTTTCCGGCGAAGTGGGCGGAACGACAATGTCGGTATCAATACAATCACCGAGGCCCTTGACGTAGCAGGTGCCGTCGCCGTTGGAAACGAACAGAAGGCCCTCGCTGTATTTTACGGTATTCAGTCCGAGATGCTCCTTGAGCTTGTCGTAGCTCATCGTACCGTCCTGCATATAGATAATTGAGCCAAGCTCGTCAAGTATAACGGTGTGGGGATAATAGCTTGTTCCGCCAAGCATACTGAAATAGCGGTCAGTGACGGTGTTAAGAGCCGTATCCTTGGCAAAAATAATCTTGGAATTCGGGAAATGCTCGGCAACGTAATTGTTAGCGTTATCAATGCCTGGCACGCTATGTACCGCGAGTATTACAACCTCGTCTGAAAACTCGCTTGCGATTTTATCGAAATCGGGCAGCTCCTGCTTACAAGGACCGCACCACGTTCCCCAGAAATTAACTACCACCTTTTTGCCGATGAAATCGGAAATACTCACGCTTCCGCTACCGTCCAAGAGCTCGAGAGGATATTCGGGGCATTTATTATACTGAATGTTTGAGTCCGCCAAGGCATCGTTGCTCTTGCCTACGGTAATTTCCGACCATTCCTCCTCACTGCCGCTATAATAAACGTTGGAGAGAGAATGGCAATAAGCAAAAGCATCATTACCGATAGACTTGATGCTCACAGGAAGGAATATACTCTCAAGACGAAGGCACTCGTAGAATGCCCTCTCGCCAATAGATTCAAGCCTTCCTATCTCGGTTACGGTTACGGTTTTCAACTTCTCACATCTATAGAACGCGGAGCTTCCAATAGATATAATACCCGAAGGAATAGTTATTTCAGTAAGAGCCTTGCAATTACCGAACACGCCTACTTCAATAACCGTAACGTTCTCGGGAATTGTAATTGTCTTTAATAATTCGCAATTGCTGAAGGCAGATATACCAATAGAGTTAACGCTATCGGGAATACTTATATCCACTAGAGCAATACAACAATCAAATGCGCTTTCTCCAATAGAAGCAAGCTTGCAGCCCTCAGCAAAGAGCAAGCTCTCCAGGTTCTTCGCATATCTGAATGCTTCATAACCAATAGAAATGACACTTGCGGGTACGGTAAACGACTTGTCTGCCTTGCCTATTGCATATTGAATAAGCGACGTTTCTTCATAATTATAAAGGTTACCGTCAACAGTCTTATAAGCGGTATTAGTCTCGGGTACTGCAATTTCAGTAATCGCCATACACGCTCCGAAAGCAGCCTCGCCAATAAAAGCGACGCTCTCCGGAATAACTACGCCGGTAAGATTCTCACAGTAGTAGAATGACATTCTGCCGATAGAGCTAAGCTTGCTGCCCGCTTCAAAGATTATCTCGGCAACGCCGTAGCAGTATTGGAATGCAAGATCACCAACAGTAACAACGCTGGCAGGGATAGTAATCTTCGTGAGGGTTAAATTACGGCGGAACGCCTCGTTGGCAATAGAGGTAACCTCGTCACCCGCAGGTGAAACGGGAGGAATAACCAGCTCAGTGTCCTGACAATCGCCCATAGCGTTGACGTAGCAGGTGCCGTCACCGTTTGAGATAAATGCAAGTCCTACGCTGAATTTCATATTACAAATATCACATATGCCGTCAACTATATTGTGCTCGGTGCGCTCTATAGTTTCGACTTCCTTCTCACCGCATTCGCACACGCGCTCCTTCTCGCCCTGCGTGTTGCAGGTCGGCTCGGTGGTGGTCACCCATTCGCCAAATGCGTGAGGGGTCATATCAATACTTTCGGTTTCCTTCTCACCGCATTCGCAGACACGCTCCTTCTCTCCCTGCTCGGTGCAGGTAGGCTCGGTGGTGGTCACCCATTCGCCGAATGCGTGAGTGTGCTCGGTATCAGCGCCGCCTTGATTATCGTCGTCGGTTTCGCCGTCACTTTCGTTATTATCATTCTCGCTACCGCCCTCTCCGATTTCGCCATCATCACCGCTATCGTCGGGCGTGAGATTCAGAAAGCCGCAAGAAGCAAGCGTAAGCGTCAGCGCGAGAATCAGCGCAATCAGAGTCATAATTTTTTTCATTGCTTTTCTCCTAAATTATTATTTAGATAGATTATTGATTATCGAAATATTGTTTTCGGCGGGAGCAAGCCCCCGCCTTACAAATATTTTTTAATTTACTCAATTATTGCCTTCGCGATACCAAGACCGCTGTTGCCGAGAATCTTGATAATATTGCCGAGCAGCTCCATTTCCTCCATAGGAATGTGAATAAATTCAAGGCAAACAGTCTGTGAGTCGGGGATAGACGCTCTTATCTTAAGATAAATTTTCTCCTTGCCGTAATACTCGATAGACGCCTTCATTATCTCGTGAATTCTGCTGGTGATATTGGGGTCAACGCTTCTGCGGAAGATGAGGCGCACGTTACGGTTGGTGTAGGTGTACTTGCCGTCGCCCATCTCGGGCATAGCCTCGCGAACTGCTCTCTGGCGTTCCTCTTCCTCACGGCGAATGCGCTCAAGCTCGGTGCGCTTCATTTCCTCAATACGCGCTTCCTCTGCCGCGCGGCGCTCGTTGGCGATACGCTCGCGCTCCTCTTCCTCGCGCAGATATGCGGCTCTCGCCACCTCTGCCTCGGCTCTGCGCTGCTCCTCAATAGCCATTCTCGCAGCCTCTGCAAGTCGCTCGCGCTCTCTCGCCTCGTGGCGAAGTCTGTTCTCTATCTGCGCGCGCAGCTTCTCCTCTTCCGCGCGGCGAACTGCGTCGCGCGCCTCGCTGGCAAGCGCCTCTCGTCTTGCTTTCTCCTTGAGCTTCTCATATTCCGCACGGAGAGCTTCTTTTTCTCTCTCGGCTCTCGCGGCAAGCGCCTCGTTCTCAAGGCGAAGCTGCTCCTGCTCACGACGGAGCTTGGCGATCTCCTCCTCCGCCTTGATTCTCGCGCGATTCTCGTACTCAAGACGAATCTTCGCCTCAATCTCCGCGCGAATGCTCTCTTCATCAATAATAGGCGCGACGGGAATCTCCTCGACGGGCTCGTCCACGATGTCAAGGGGAGCAGGCTCCTCCTGCTCGTCGATGCTTTCCTCCTCCGATTCCTCGACAGGTACTGCGCCGATTTCCTCTGCTACCTCGTCGGAGATAGGAAGAACCTCGAACTCTATATCGCTCTCCTCGGGCTCTGCGGGCGCATTCTTCGCCTCGGAAAGCGCCTCGAGCGCAAGTCTTGTCAGCTCATCGAGCGCCGCAGCGTCCTCGTCTATTTCTTCTATTTCTTCTATCATTTCTTCCTCTGTATCCTCGATTGGCTCATCAATTTCGAGAATTTCCTCGATTTCTTCAATCTCCTCGAGCTCTATATCAGGCTCGTCCTCTATCTCGGGGAAGCCGTCGTCATCGAGCAATTCAATTTCCTCCGCTTCATCCTCTGCCTCTAACCATTCAGGCTCGGGAGCAGCCTCGTAATCGTCATTGTTTCCGGCAACCTCAAGCACCTTTCGCATAGCGCGAGAAAAGTCGTCGTCACCGTCAAAGCTGCTTGCCGCCTCCGGCTCTGCCTTTCTGTCAGGCGCGCTGATGCCCGCTCTGCTAAGCACGTTAGCAAGCTGCTCCTCAAGCGCGAGAGTCGCAGGCTCAAGCTCGATTTCGCGCTCAACCTTGGTTATCTCACCGTACTTCACGGCTCTCTTTATAAGATCGCGCCAAGCGGTCACGTTCGAGCGACTCATAGCGCTGTGGTACTTCTCGCCTGCGGCGGTGAGCAGATATCTGTATTCCTTCTCAATAATCTTCTGCGCGACGTCCTCGCCAAGCTCGAAGAAAATGTGATCACCCCATACGTGCTCTGACGCGTGGTAAGCCACCGCGCCGTCAAGGCGTGTCCACTTCACCCAGAAATCGCGAGGCGCGCTCGCGTTGTCTACCATAGTGAGTCTGCGATAGGTCACGTTGTCGGAAATATGGTCCATATAAGTGTTGGGCGCGAATGATATAATCAGCCCGATAGGACTATCCGCGATGCCCTCGACCGATGCCGCCGCCTCGATAGCAGGCGTGATCTGTCTTGAAAGCTCGTCAAGGAAGGTCTGCGAATATCTGCCCGAGAGCTTCACCACGTCGGTGCCGCTTCTCACGTCAACCCTTATAAGCCCGTCCTCGCAGTATAGCGCGCGTCCCTCTAGACAATGCGCAAAAGCGTCGGGGGTATCGGCAGCGAGCGCGAACTCCAGCTCACCCTCGCCTACGTAGGAATAAGGCACGCCGTTCTTGAAATCTCCCTCGGTGAGCGCCCACTTGATCCACACCGTATCGTAGCCCGAGCGGGTGATAACCGTCAAAGGATAATACCAATAGCCGTTAAGTGAAAAATCGTCGGAAATATAATCCTCATACATCTGTATGCCGACGATCTCACCCTCTGAATATATTTCATCAAGCAGCGAAGCGAGATTACCTCTCACGCTCGCCTCGAATGCAGGGGTAAGCGTTTCCGCTACTATCTTATTATGTAACAGGTCAATTTTCATAAAAATTCAGCCTCCGCGAAAATGAATATACTTTATCGATTATATTCTATCATACAAAGAAAGAAAAATCAAGAATTTTTAGTCGAATACAAAAAATTATTTACAAAAAGCCTTTCTTTTCGCTTGTTGACATTCGGCGCAGAATGTTGTATAATACGCTATGAATATCAAACGGAGGTGAGAGTGTGATACCCGAAGGCTTTCTTGGCAGAATGAAAAATATTCTCGGTGACGAGTACGCTGACTTCGAGTTGGCGCTTGCCGAACCGAACGTGCGAGGCGTGCGTGTGAATACGACTAAAATTACGGTCGGGGATTTTCTCTCGTCGACCTCTCTTACGCTTGATAAAATCCCATATGCCGACGACGGATTTATCCCCGAAAATGCTGACGGAATAGGCAAAACCGCCGAGCATCACGCGGGAATGTTCTACGTTCAGGATCCCGGCGCTATGGCGACCGTAAAGGCGCTCGATATAGAGCGCGGCTGGCGTGTGCTTGATGCTTGCGCCGCGCCCGGCGGTAAGGCTTCGCAGCTTGCGAGCGCCGTCGGTGAGAGCGGCTTCCTGCTTGCTAACGAGTTCGTACCGAAGAGAGCGAAGATTATCGTCGGTAATCTCGAGAGGCTGGGCATCAAGAACGCTGTCGTCACCTCGCTTGATACGGCAAGGCTTGCCGATATGTTCTCTGCTTATTTCGACCTCGTGCTATGCGACGCGCCCTGCTCCGGCGAGGGTATGTTCAGAAAGTATGACGAGGCGGTCAGCGAGTGGAGCGAGGAGAACGTTCTTCTCTGCGCCGAAAGGCAGAGCGAGATACTTGAGAACTGCCAAGGGCTTGTCAAGGCGGGCGGTTATCTGCTCTACTCGACCTGTACCTATTCCTATGAGGAGAACGAGGGTGTTATCGGGAAATTCCTGGCGAGTCACCCCGAGTTTTCGCTCTGCGAGGTTAATGACGCCTTAAAGTCGGTAACAGCAGACGGTCTTAACGGTATGACTGCCGCAAGGCGCTTCTATCCGCACCGTTCAAGAGGAGAGGGACAGTTCATCGCCTTGCTGAAAAAAGACGAAAACTGCGGTGTTTTGCCAACCATACTTTACAAAGAAAGCGTAAAAGCACTCTCAAAAACCGATGAAGCCGTGGCAAGAGCATTCCTCAAAGATAATCTTAACACTGCATTTTCGGGCAGAATAATTTCTGTCGGAGAGCAGGCGGCGCTAGTGTCGCACGACCTTCCTCTGCCGCCGCATTCGGTATTTATGGCAGGCGTGCTGCTCGGCGAGATTAAGAAAGGAATCTTATTCCCTCATCATCAATTCTTCTCGGCATACGGCGCGGATATGAAGCGCAGGGTGGAGCTGAAAAAGGGTGACGCCAGAGTGGAAAAATATCTGCGCGGTGAGGAAATCGACACGGATATTGGGGAGAGTGGCTGGTGCGCTGTGACATATGAGGGCGTGGCTATCGGCGGCGGCAAAATCTCGGGCGGCAGAGTGAAAAACCACTACCCGAAGGGACTGCGAAACAAGTAATTTTGATGAAAATAATTTTAGATAAAGGATGAAATGAAAATGAGTACAATACTTGCAACAGTCGGCGGTATGCCGATAACAGACGAGGACGTCAACGACTTCCTCCGTGAGCTCGGCCCGAGAGCGCAGAGCTATATGAGCCCCGAGGGCAGAAAGGTTGTTCTTAATCAGCTTATCGGCAACAAGCTTCTGCTTCTCGACGCAAAAAGAAATCTTCTCGAGGCAGAGCCCGAGTTCAAGGCGCAGCTCGCTCGTCTAAAGGACAGTCTGCTCGCAAGCTACGCTACCGAAAAGGCTATCTCGGCAGTGAGAGTCAGCGACAAGGACGCTGAGGATTACTACAATAGTAACAAGGAGCGCTTCGTGACCGAGGAAACGGTGAACGCAAGCCACATTCTCGTCGACAGCGAGGAAAAGGCTAACGAAATTCTCGCTAAAATCAATGCAGGCGAAATCAGCTTTGAGGACGCTGCGGTGGAGAATTCGAGCTGTCCCTCAAAGGCGAACGGCGGTAATCTCGGTGACTTCGGCAGAGGTCAGATGGTACCCGAGTTTGACAAGGCGGTGTTCGAGATGGAGATTGGCGCTGTTTCCGCTCCCGTAAAGACGCAGTTCGGCTACCACATCATTAAGCTCAACGCAAAGAACGAGCCCTCGGAAATGCCCTTTGAGAGCATTTCTGCTGAAATAAAGGAAGCACTCCTCGCGGAGAAAAGACGCGCGGCATATGAATCAAAGGTAAATCAGCTCAAGATTCTCTACCCCGTCGATATGATGATATGACCGACGAGCGCGAGCTGCTGAAAAAACGCTTCACCGAGCTTGCAAACAGGGCGTATAATTCGGGGATTTTCACCTTCACGAGCTTTCTCGGTCTTGCCGAGCAATCGGCATTTGCCGAGGTTAAGCGCGCTATCGGCTCTATTCCCTACACCGCTTTTGGCGGCGCGGAGGGCTGCGAGAGAGTGGTTATCCGTTTCGGCTCTGAAGACGAGGTTGGCTACGAGATACCCTTTCCCATCTCGGTGATAAAGGCAGAGCCAACGAGCAAAAAGTTTGCTGAAAGCCTCTCTCACCGTGACTTTCTCGGCTCTATTATGAACCTTGGAATTGAGCGTGAGATGCTTGGTGACATCGTGATAATCGACAACGTCGGCTACATTTTCGCGCTCGACTCTATCGCGCCGTATATTGTAGAAAATCTCGTGCGAGTGCGTCACACCGATATGCACACCGAGATTATCGACGAGCTACCCGAGGGTGACCTCTTCAAGACCGAGAGGCGCACCGTACAGGTCTCCGGCGAGCGTCTTGACGCTATCGTGGCAAGGGTGTTTTCCCTCTCGCGCGACGACGCGCAGTCGCTCTTCAAAAAGCGACTCGTTTTCGCCTCCGGCAGAGAGATTGAGAGCACCTCGTACACTCCGAAGGCAGACGAGGTTGTAAGCGTGCGAGGTCACGGAAGATTTATTTACCGCGGCTTTGCTTCAAACACCCGTAAGGGCAAAATGAATATTGAAATTGACGTTTACGTATAAAAGAGTCGGAATTTCCGACTCTTTTTACTTGTTTTCAGAAATTACCATACCTATTATTTTTATTATTTATTGACAAAGCCGTCGCGTTGTGATACAATTTATAAGATAATAACCGATTTTTATGGAGGCAATTATGGATAAAAAGTTGAGAATCGAAACAAAGTGCGTTCAGGGCGGCTACACTCCCGGTAACGGTGAGCCGAGACAAATTCCCATAATTCAAAGCACTACCTTCAAATATTCCACGAGTGAGGATATGGGCAAGCTCTTTGACCTTGAGGCGTCGGGCTACTTCTACTCCAGACTCCAGAACCCCACCTGCGACACCGTTGCGGCTCGTATTGCGGCTCTTGAGGGCGGCAGCGCAGCTATGCTCACCTCGTCGGGTCAGGCGGCTAACTTCTTCGCGGTATTCAATATCGCGTCAAACGGCGACCACGTTGTCGCTTCGAGTGCAATTTACGGCGGCACCTACAATCTCTTTGCCGTTACGATGAAGCGTATGGGCGTGGACTTCACCTTCGTTGCGCCCAACTGCACCGAGGACGAGCTTCGCGCGGCTATTCGCCCCAATACCAAGGCGGTGTTCGGTGAAACTATCGCTAACCCTGCTCTTTCCGTTCTCGACATTGAGCTTTACGCTCGTGTTGCACACGAAAACGGCATTCCGCTTATCATAGATAATACCTTCGCGACTCCTATCAACTGCCGTCCGTTCGAGTGGGGCGCGGATATCGTCACTCATTCGACCACCAAGTATATGGACGGTCACGGCTCCGCTGTTGGCGGCTGTATCGTCGACTCGGGTAAGTTCGACTGGGCGGCATCGGGCAAGTTTGACTGCCTCTGCACTCCCGACGAGAGTTATCACGGCGTAAATTATTATGAGAGATTCGGCAAGGAGGGCGCGTTTATCACCAAGGCTACCGCGCAGCTTATGCGTGACTTTGGCTGCACGCAGTCGCCTCAGTCGGCTTTCCTGCTTGGACTCGGACTTGAGTCGCTTCACGTGCGTATGCAGCGCCACTGTGAGAACGCTCTTGCAGTTGCAAAATTCCTCAAATCTCACAAGAACGTCACCTGGGTTAAGTACCCCGATCTCGAGGGCGATGAGTTCTATGATTTGGCTAAAAAGTATCTCCCGAATGGCTCGTGCGGCGTAGTCAGCTTCGGTGTCAAGGGCGGCAGAGCGGCTGCTGAAAAGTTTATGAAGAATATGAAGCTCGGCGCTATTGAAACCCACGTTGCCGATGCTCGCACCTGCTGTCTGCACCCCGCAAGCGCAACTCACCGTCAGATGAACGACGACGAGCTTCGCGCTGCCGGCGTATCGCCCGACCTTATCCGCTATTCCTGCGGAATCGAGAGCGCGGAGGATCTTATCGACGATCTCCGTCAGGCGCTCGAGTCCATTGACTGATTATTATACTGATTACTAATTTAGAAAGGTATCGACTAAATGCCGATTAAAATACCAAACGAGCTTCCGGCGGTCAAAACGCTGGAAAATGAAAATATCTTCGTAATGACCGAGAACCGCGCTATAACGCAGGATATCCGTCCTCTGAAGATACTTATTCTCAACCTTATGCCGACAAAAATCGACACCGAAACGCAGCTCTCGCGTCTGCTCGGTAACACTCCCTTGCAGGTGGAAATCGAGCTTATACGCACCAGCACGCATCAGTCGAAGAACACGAGGGAGGAGCATTTGCTCGCCTTCTACAAGGAGTTCTCCGACATCAAGAATAACTACTACGACGGTATGATTATCACGGGTGCGCCCGTCGAGAAGATGGAGTTCGAGGAGGTCGACTACTGGGCGGAGCTCTGCGAGATAATGGAATGGTCGAAGTCACACGTGCATTCGACGCTTCACATCTGCTGGGGCGCGCAGGCGGGACTTTACTACCACTTCGGCGTGAAAAAGTATATGATGGACGAGAAGCTCTCGGGTGTCTATGCGCACAAGGTGGACTACAAGCGTTCTATCCTTTTCCGTGGCTTTGACGACGTGTTCTACGTTCCTCACTCTCGCTACACCACTGTGAAGCGCGAGGATATAGAGGCGATAGAGGGGCTCGAAATTCTCTCCTCGTCTGACAAGGCAGGAGTATACACCGTCAAGACCCCGAACGGCAAGCAGATTTTCGTCACCGGTCACTCGGAGTACGATGCCGACACGCTGAACAAGGAATACACCCGTGACAAGAATGCCGGTCTTAACCCGAAGATTCCCGAAAATTACTTCCCGAATGACGATGACACCCAGCCGCCGATGATCACCTGGCGAGGTCACGCGACGCTTCTCTTCACCAACTGGCTCAACTACTTCGTATATCAGACGACTCCCTACGATATAATGCAGATTGGCGAAAATAAGAAATAATAAAAAGAGCAGGAATAGAGGGATACCCCTTTTACTCTTGCTCTTTTCTTATGAAATTGCATCCGGCGGTACATAGGTAGCAGGAAATCATTCCTCAAAAAGCTCTGCCATATAGGGATCTACCTGCATAAGCCAGGCGTTCATTTCCTCGTTCGTTTTGTATTCTTCGAGCGGCTTTCCATACGCCGCCTCAAGCGATGCGCGTTTTTTCTTTAGACGCGCTTTCTTTGTAGTATTTTTGAAATTCAGCTTTGACGCTATCATAGATATTAGCATTTTCATTTTTTCCTTTCTCCGTTTGTGTTCTATTATTGACCTTCCAACTTCATTTTATAACGGAAAGGCAAAAAAAGCAACCTACCGAAAGGAAAGTCGCTTCCACACTTTGTTTTCCGAACTCCACCGAACAGCAAAAGAGGTAGCCGCAAAGTAGAATTTAACCGATTTGTATGGCAATTTGTAAATTATAGTTAGCAAAAAAGAAGCAGAGTGCGCCGCTTACATGGTGTACTCTGCTTCTTGTATCATTTTATTTTTTCAGGTAAAAATCAACTCTCAATTTTCGACTTGATTCGTTCGAGCGCCTCGTCCTCGGTGATGCCGAGAACTATCGAAAACTCTGTGGCGAGAAGTCTCTCCGTTTTTTGCTTCACCGATTCGTCAGCTAGAAAGTTCTTCTTTCCGGCTTCGATTCGTCTGATTCCGCTCTCATATATCGCGCGTATCATAGCAAGCATCATCGCTCTGTCACCCGACTCCATAATTCGCTTGAAGTACTCGGTGCGAGAACGGCTGTTATCGTTCCACTCGATTACCGAAGGGTCGACATTTGAATTAAAGAGCGTCTCTATATCCTCGGGCGAAAGAAGCATATACATGGCTGCCGTGAGCTTCTCATTGTCGGTAGGAACGAAAACGAGCGACTCCGAGTGACCTGTCGCCGCGCGCAAAACGTAGTAGCTGCGAGGCTGATCACCTATTGTCTCCTCTCTTATATCAACAACGGTCATAACGCCGCTGGAGCCATATAAAATATTTTCGCCAATCTTATGCATAGACACGTCTCCGATGAATTTCTTTTATACTATTTTACCATAAATTAGGTCGAAAATGCAAGGGTAAAATTGCACAAAAATGTTCTTTTTAATTTTTGCTTAGTCTACAGATACAACCTCGTAGCCTGCTGCCTCGACGGTGGATTTGAGGAGCGCCTTGTCGCACTCACCCTTGGGAGTAATTATCGCGGTGCCGTCCTTGTGGCTGACCTCTGCAAGCTCCACACACTCAAGCGCGGAAAGCACGTCGCGAACTCTAGCCTCACAGTGAGGGCACATCATTCCGTTTATCTTCATTGTAATTTTCATAACCGCATTTACCTCTTTTTTCTTTGTTTTGTTATATTTATTCGCAAAAGTATTGAGCCTCAAAGCATTCATAACCACCGAGAAGCTCGACAGACTCATTGCCGCCGCGCCAAACATCGGGTCGAGCTCGAGTCCAAATAGTCCTGCCGCAAGCGGAATGCCGACAAGGTTGTAGATAAACGCCCAGCCGAGATTCTGATAAATATTATTCAGCACGCTTCGACCGAGCTTTACAGCGCGGGCTACGTCAGAAAGAGAATCGCGCATAAGCACGACGCTCGCCGACTCGATAGCAATATCCGTACCACCGCCGATAGCCATACCGACGTCAGCACGTGTCAAGGCAGGAGCATCGTTGATGCCGTCGCCGACCATTATCACTCGCTCATTTTCGGAGATTTGCTTTATCACCGCTTCCTTGCCGTCAGGGAGAACGTCGGATATAACCTCGTCGACTCCAGCCGCCCTGCCTATCGCCTCGGCGGTGCGGGAATTATCACCCGTGAGCATCACTACGCGCATACCGATTTTCTTCATCTCGGCAATAGCCTCTGCGCTATCCTCACGGATAGCATCGGCAACCGCTATAATACCGATAAGCTTCCCTGCTTTAGTAAAGAGAAGCGGAGTCTTGCCCTCGCCAGAAAGCCTTTCGTAGTGCGGAAGCGCATTCGCCGTGTCGGTCACCGTGGAAATAAACTTGTAGCTACCGCCGTATATCTCCTCGCCGTCGAGCCTTGCGCGAACGCCGCTGCCGGCAAGCGCCTCGAAGTCGGTTACGGTAATCTTCTCTGCTCTGTCCTCGGCATATCTGCACACCGCACTTGCGAGTGGGTGCTCGCTAGCCGACTCAATAGCCGCAGCGAGTGATAGAAGCTCGGCTTCGGTAACGGCAAGCGGAATAACCTCTGTCACCTCGGGCTCGCCCCTCGTGATAGTACCGGTCTTGTCAAGCACGACGGTTCTCGCTTTGCCCGTCAGCTCAAGCGCCTCGGCATTCTTGAACAGCACGCCAAGCTTCGCGCCAACGCCGCTGCCGACCATAATAGCAACGGGAGTCGCAAGTCCGAGAGCGCAGGGACAGCTTATGACAAGCACCGAAATTCCACGCTCAAGTGCGTGGGGAAAGTCACCGTTAATAATCATCCATACCGCAAAGGTAACTACTGCAATAGAAATAACTACGGGAACGAAAACGCCCGAAACTCTGTCGGCAACCTTGGCAATCGGGGCTTTGGTAGCCGAGGCGTCCTCGACCATTCTGATAACCGAGGCTATCGCGGTATCGTCACCGACCTTCTCGGCACGGCACTTGAGGAAGCCCGTGGTGTTCACCGTCGCGGCGAGGACTCTGTCACCGGACTGCTTATCGACAGGAATAGACTCCCCCGTAAGCGCTGCCTCATTAATGCTGCTGACGCCCTCGACTACAACTCCGTCAACCGCCACGCTCTCACCCGGTCTGACGAGGAATATATCACCGACGCGCACCTCGCGCGCGGGAATTTTCAGCTCCACGCCGTCACGGACAACAGTAGCCGTCTTTGGCGAAAGCTTGATAAGGCTGTTTATAGCATCGGTGGTCTTGCCCTTGGCTCTCGCCTCGAGCAGCTTGCCAACCGTGATAAGCGTGAGAATCATAGCCGCTGACTCGAAATAAAGTCCGTGCAAGAGATGCGCATTCTGCGCGTCAACGCACATACGGAATACGACGTACACGCTATACGCAAATGATACACCCGAGCCAAGCGCCACAAGCGTGTCCATATTGGGCGAGCGATTTATAATCGCCTTAACACCGCTTATGAAGAAACGCTGATTTATAACAAGAATTATTCCCGAAAGCAATAGCTGTGCGAGCGCTACCGTCAGCGGATTTTCGGCGAACACAGCAGGCAACGGAGCCGACCACATAACGTATCCCATAGAGAGATACATAAGCACTAAAAGCAGCGCTATCGAGGCGACAAGCCTTGCCGTTACGCCCTTGATTTCGTTTGCTTGACTAGTTTTATTTACATTCTCTTGCTTTTTATCGGATTTTGGTGATGCGCCGTAGCCTGCCGACTCAACTGCAAGTATTATCGACTCATCGCTTGCCGTACCGTCTATCTGCATACTGTTCGTCAATAGATTGACACTGCACTTGCTCACTCCTTCGAGTGAGGAAACGGCCCGCTCAACACGCGCGGAGCAGGCGGCACAGCTCATACCGGTAACGTTATAGCTTCTCAAAACTATACCTCTTTCTTATATGAAATTCTGCTCGTTGATAGTAAGCTTGAAGGCGAGTCCGAGTCTTTCAGCCGCGCGACAGCAGAGAGTCATACGGCCGAGGAATATCTCAAAATAACTCATAAGAGAGCTGATTTCGGTGTCAATTTTCAGTGTGAGTCTGGCAATTTTCTGCTCGGTATCAATATCAAGACTTGATTCCAGCACAGAGTAGTTCACTCTGTCGTGAATATCGAAGGTCGCAGGGTCGGAGTTGCGTACACGGCTGCGACGCACGTCGGACTTGTCCGCAAGAATGAGCGCCGCGGATACCGCGTCAACAGGCACGCCCGTGCCCTCGTCGTGATTGCCGATAGCGGTGACGATAGTCGCTATCTCCTCGGCAGGCATACCCATATTGTCGAGAATTCTGAACGCCATAACCGCGCCGCTCTGCGAATGCTCCGAGCGATTGACCAGGTTGCCTATATCGTGGAGAAAGCCCGCAATTTTAGCAAGCTCGACGGTGCGCTCGTCAGTGCCGAGCTTTTCGAGTATTCTTGCCGCCATTTCGGAGACCATAGTCACGTGAGCAAAGCTGTGCTCGGTGTAGCCAAGCGAGCTTAGTGATGCGTCGGCGGCCTTTATGTAGGCGCGAATAGCCGAGTCGTTCTTTATATCTTCAAATTTTACCATAAGTTACCTCTTTCGCATAATCTTACATTATAATTATATATTTTTTTCGAGTAATATTCAAGAGTATTTTGCGAAAAAGGAGCGAAATTGCATTAAAAAAAGGCTCTCCCGACCTATGAGAGAGCCGAAAAATCAGATAAGAGCATCGAAAAGGAGCATAAAGGCGAAGCCGATAAGCAGAAAGTAGGTCGTGATATGACCGCCATCGCGCGCGTGGGTATCAGGTATCATTTCATCGCTGATAACGTAAAGCATCGTGCCGCCTGCGAAGGCGAGCGCAAAGGGCAAAACCGCTGATGAAACGTTCACCGCAAAGTAGCCGAGCAGCGTGCCTACTATTTCGACGACGCCAGTCATTGCGGCATAAAAGAAGGTGCGCCCGGGTGAAATTCCTACGCCGAGCATAGCGACGAAAACAATCATTCCCTCGGGAATATTCTGCAATGCTATCGCAGTAGCGATAAGCAGCGCATCGCCTATCTCGCCCGTACCGAAGCCCACTCCCGCGGCTATGCCCTCGGGCAGATTGTGTATCGCTATCGCGCTGACGAAGAGCACTACCTTTTTCAGTCCGCCGTCGTCACTGCCTCTCGTGAAATTGTATAGCCTCGGCAGCAGCATATCAAGCAGATTTACCGACGCTGCGCCGACAAAAATACCAACTATGGTTGTCAAAACGCCAAATTTTCCGCCATATTCGAGTGACGGAAATATAAGTCCAATCATTGCCGCCGCCATCATAACGCCTGCGGCAAACGCAAGAATTGCGTTATTATACCTCGTCGGCATTCTCTTGAATATCAGCCCTATCAGCGCGCCGAAAATCGTCGCTCCACCCACTCCAAAGGCGGTAAGTATTACTATTTTCAAACTTAAAATGTCCAATTTCCTTTATAGTCTTTGGAGTAAAAGTCCATTACTCCCACTATTAATTTTATGAATAATAAGGATTTTTGTTCTTTAAATAAAACGGCTGGGATATCTTATATCCCAGCCGTTTTGGACGGATTATTTAATTTCGAATTCCAAATTCCGAATTTCGAATTATCTCTTGACTTCCTCCATAATAAATGCCTCGAGAGTGTCGCCCTCGCGAATGTCGTTGAACTTTTCAATGCCGACACCGCACTCGTAGCCCTCGTTGACCTCCTTAACGTCGTCCTTGAAACGACGCAGAGATGCAATCTTATCCTCGAAGATTACGATACCGTCACGAACGATACGAATCTGCGCGCTACGGATAATCTTACCGTCAAGGATATAGCAGCCTGCAATGATACCGACGTTCGGCACCTTGATAGTCTGTCTGACCTCGGCGTGACCAAGGAGAACCTCCTTGTAGGTAGGCGCAAGCATACCCTTCATAGCGGCCTCAACCTCGTCGATAATCTCATAGATAATTCTGTGGGTACGGATATCAACCTTATTTCTCTCGGCGGAGTCAAGCGCATTCTTGTCGGGACGAACGTTGAAGCCGCAGATAATTGCATTCGATGCTGCCGCGAGCATAACGTCGCTCTCGGTGATACCGCCGACTGCCGAGTGAATTACGGCAACCTTAACTTCCTCGTTAGAGAGCTTGAGGAGCGATGCCTTAACCGCCTCAACAGAGCCTGCGACGTCTGCCTTAACTACGATGTTAAGCGTCTTGACACCTGCCGCAATCTGACCGAAGAGCTCGTCGAGATTTACTCTCGAGTTAGCCTGGAGAATCTCCTGACGGAGTCTCTCGCGGCGCTGCTCTGCAAGGTTCTTCGCCATTCTCTCGTCCTCAACCGCATTGAGCTCGTCACCCGCCTGGGGAACGTCGTCAAGACCGATAATCTCAACGGGAACGGAAGGACCTGCGGCCTTGACGGTCTTGCCCTTATCGTCAACCATCGCACGAACTCTACCAACCGCGTTACCTACGATAACGTAGTCGCCCTGATGGAGAGTACCGTTCTGAACGAGAACAGTTGCAACGGGACCGCGGCCTCTGTCAAGCTTGGACTCGATAACAAGTCCTGCCGCGCGACGCTTGGGGTTAGCCTTAAGCTCCTTGACCTCCGCAACGAGAAGCACGTTCTCAAGAAGGTCGTCAATACCCATACCGGTGTGTGCCGAGCAGGGTACGCAGATTACGTCACCGCCCCACGCCTCGGGAACAAGCTCGTACTGAGTAAGCTGGTTGAGCACGTTGTCGGGGTTTGCGGTCTGCTTATCCATCTTGTTAATTGCCACTATAATATCAATACCCGCAGCCTTTGCGTGGTTAATCGCCTCAACAGTCTGGGGCATTACACCGTCGTCTGCCGCAACAACGAGAATCGCGATATCGGTAGACTTCGCGCCTCTCATACGCATAGCCGTGAAGGCTTCGTGACCGGGGGTGTCAAGGAAGGTAATGTCCTTGCCATTAGCCTTTACTCTGTACGCGCCGATAGCCTGAGTAATACCGCCTGCCTCGCCGCGAGTTACGTTGGTGTGTCTGATAGCGTCAAGGATAGATGTCTTACCGTGGTCAACGTGACCCATTACGCATACGACGGGCGCGCGCTCGATAAGATCCTCTGCCGCGTCCTCTGCCTCGGTGAAGAGCTTCTCCTCGATGGTAACGACAACCTCTTTGGTAACCTTAACGCCAAATTCATCGGCGATAAGCTCTGCGGTAGCGTAGTCAATAACGTCATTAAGTCCCTTCATCTCGCCCATAAACATGAGCTTCTTGATAACCTCTGCCGCGGTCTTCTTCATTCTGGAAGCAAGCTCTACGACGGTAATCTCATCGGGAACGGTAATCTCGAGCTGCTTGTTTCTCGCGCGCTCGGCTTCCATCTTCTTGATTCTCTCCTGCGCTGCTCTTTCCTTATCCTTCGCGCTCTTCTGATTCTGACCTCTGTTATCCTGCTTCTTGAGCTTCTGCTTCGACGCCTTGGAATCGCCGCCGTTGAGAATGGAATAGTAGTGGTCGTTATATCTGTCATCGTACTTGGAAAGGTTTACGTCGGAGGTTCTCGTGTCAACCACACGAGTCTTGGGAGCAGTATCGCTCACGTACTCCGCGCCGATATTTACACCGCCCTTGACGTCCTGCTGAACGGTAGGAGTGAGAGTCTTGAACTGCTGCTTCTGCGCCTTCTTCTCTTCCTTCTTCGGCTTCTTTGCCTCAGCAGGCTTCTGCTGCTGAGCCTTCTGCGCCTCGAGCTTCTGCTGCTTCTCAAGCTGCGCCTGCTGTGCGGGACGAAGCTCGGACTTGGGGGCGGTAGGCTGCTGCGCGGGCTTAACCTCGGCTACGGGCTTCTTTTCCTCGACGGGCTTCTTTGCCTCAGCGGGCTTCTGCCACTGGGAGTTAGGATTCCTGAGTCCCTGCGCCGCTCTCTGCATATTGTCAAGCTTCTTGGCGAAGGGATTTGCCTGAGGCTGCGCGTTATACTTCTGATAACTATTCTTCTTATCGAAGTCACCGCGTCTCTCGCCCGAACGCTCGGGTCTTGTACCCTGCTTATTCTGCTGGGGAGCAGGCTTCTGCTGCGCAGGTCTTGCCTCTACAGGCTTCTTGGCAGGCTCTGCCTTCTCCACAGGCTTCTCTGCCTTGGGCTCTGCCTTCTTGGGCGCAGCCTTTTCTTCAGCCTTGGGAGCCTCAGCCTTAACCTCGGGCTTCGCTTCAGCCTTGGGAGCTGCGGGCTTCTTCTCCTTCTTCTCTACCGCGCTCTTAATCTTGGTGCGGCCATCTCTGTATGCGTCGAGATCCTTGATCTGATTCTTCAAGGTGAGATGCGAGAGGAAAAGCTCAAACTCGTCGAGATCGGCAGAGCCGCCGCTTTTCTTCTCAATGCCAAGGTCCTTGAAAATATCGAGGACGTCCTTGGACTTTATGTCAAAATCTTTAGAAATCTGAGTTATTTTGATAGGTAAATTGGGCATATAAATCACCGTTTCCGTACGGAAACTCCCTTTCTGTTAATTTGAAGCCGGTCTTTCGTCGGATGAGGTGCTTATCGCACGTCTAATCTCATCGGCAAATCGGTCGTCGGTAATCGCAACGACCGCAGGAGCATACAGCTTGCCAAGCAGGCGACCGAGCTCATCGGAGTCAATCTCAATCGTCGTTGCCTCTATATGATAAAACTCACTTTTCGTAAGTATCTTCTTCCTCGTGCCGTCTGATGCGGTCGACGAAATCAGAACCAGTCTTGGAGCATCCTTGCCTCGCTTCGCCATCGACGAGCAGACAAGCTCCGTTCCTATTATCACCTTGCCGGCACGCATCGCAAAGCCGAGCATACCGCAAAGTCGGGTATTCGTTTTATTCTCCAACCGTAAGCTCCTCTTCCATTCTCTCATAAATTTCTGCCGAAATTGGACATTCAAGCGAGGTCTCAAGACGCCTTGCCTTTCTCGCTTTCTTGAGGCAGGCGATATTCTTACAAATATATGCGCCTCTGCCCGATTTCTTGCCTGTCAGGTCGAGTACAACCTCGCCCTCGGGGGTACGGAGAACTCTGATAAGAGTGTTCTTTGGAAAATGCTCACCACAGCCGGTGCATCTCCTGGTTGGAATCTTGCGTACAGTAGCTTCCTTAGCCATATTATGCCTTAATGTCAATCTTGCATCCGGTAAGACGGGCAACAAGCTTGGCATTCTGACCCTCTCTGCCTATCGCGAGCGAGAGCTGATCGGCGGAAACGGTAACGCGGCAGGTGCGCTCATCCTCAAGATAAACGTCAAGCACCTTAGCAGGAGAAAGAGCCTCTGCAACATACTCCGCAAGGTCGTCGCTGTATTTGATAATATCAACCTTCTCGCCTGCAAGCTCGTCGAGAATCGCATTGATTCTCATGCTGTTCTTACCGATACAGGAGCCGACTGCCTCAACGTTCTCGTCGCGGGAATAAACGGCAATCTTCGTTCTGCTTCCTGCCTCACGGGCAACACCCTTGATAACGATGGTGCCGTCCTGAATCTCGGGAACCTCAAGCTCGAAGAGTCTCTTGACAAAGCTGGGATGAACTCTCGAAAGAGTTACGATAGGACCGCGGGTTTCGCCACTCTTAACCTCGGAGACGAATACCTTGATTCTGTCACCAACGTCGTAGCGCTCGCCGGGAATCTGCTCCTCGTGAAGAAGGGTTGCATATCCTGTGCCGGTGTCGAGAATAAGGTTGCCCGTGGTGGTATCCACCTTGTCTACGATTGCGGTGATAATCTCCTCGCGCTTCTCCTCGTACTCTCTCGTCTGTCTCTCGCGCTCTGCGGTACGGATAGCCTGAACTATCATCTGCTTACCTGCCTGGGCGGAAAGTCTTCTAAAATCCTTAGTCTTAAGCTCTGTTTCAACAACACCGCCGAGCTTGTGACGGCGGGAAAGAGCCTTTGCAGCAGAAAGAGAAATCTCGCTCTTGTCGTCGTAAACCTCTCCGTCGGGCACTACGGTGCGTTGCTGGAAAACTCTCATATCCTTCTTGTTAGGGTCGAGCTGCACACGAATAACCGTCGTAGGTCCAACCTCTCGTCTGCACGCGTTGGCAAGCGCAAGCTCAATCTGTGAAATCATATACTCTTTTGAAATGCCGTTTTCCTTCTCCAGAAGGTCAAGGGCGGTGAAGAAATCTGCGTTCATTTTTCCTTTGTACCACGTATTTAATATACGTTCCTTTCCTTTTATTATATATATGTGAGAGCTTTATTTGGCTGACGCAAGAGATTTTTCGTTCTCTCCCGCATTCCGCCCTAAAGCTTAATCTTCAAAATAAATGGTTGTGAGCTTGGAAATCTCACTTAGCTTAAGCTCGGTATCGCCCGAGGGCTCGGTGATGGTAAGTATATCACCCTCAAGGCTCTTAATAATGCCGATAATAGAACGTCTGCCATCCTTGGCAGCGTAGAGCTTTGCCTCCGCCTTGACGCCTATCTGACTCTGAATATGCGCCTCAGTACGAAGCTCGCGCTCGATACCCGGAGAGGATACGTCAAGATAATAGAAGCCCTCAATAGGATCGCATTCGTCAAGGATAGGATCAATCGCGCGGTGTACCTTCTCGCAGTCCTCAATGTTGATGCCGTTCGGTGAATCAATAGTCACCTCAAGGTGATAATCCGCGCCAACCTTCTGATAGGTGACGTCCCAGATGTCATATCCGAGCTCCGAAATTATAGGGGATATCGCTTCCCTGACAGTTTCTTTAACGCTTTTTTTCAAGGCTTATTCCTCCGAGTTTTTTGTTTAATTTCCCTCATTCCTTCGGGAAAAATTCATTGTGAAGGGGCTGTCACTTTCGCGACAGCCCCATAATTAACTATTAACTATGTGTATTATAACACACTTTTACGGAAAAATCAATAGTTTTCCGAAAAAATTAGTCGAGCTGCAAGGTTGCAGGGGGCTGCCAATCGTTAGCTGCCTTGCCTACCTTAGCCTTACGCTTACCATACTTGCTAATGCCGGTAGCCTTAGCGTATTCCTTCATAAGCTCTTCCATCTCTTTCTTGAGCTCGAGTCTTTCTTTCTCAAGCTTCTGAGCCATATCAAAACGGCCCTTAACTACTTCGGTCTCAGCAAGCTTGCCGGACTTCTGGTTCTTCTTAGCCATTATATTTTATCCTCCAATTATAGACTTTAGATTTAATATTTGCGATAGGTCTAATTTGCTTAACACATCAAGACCAATTACTGCTGCTCCAACCGCCAGGAGCATTATGAATAGTACAATGTTCCAGAACGTGGAGTCTTCCCTTCAAGCGCGCTTGCTGATCTTCTTGATAACCCAGTTGATGTCGTTGGTGTTGGACTTGATCAGCTGGTTCATATCCTTGATATCCTTCTGAAGCTGCTTCTTCTCAACGTTGTTCTTGTACTCCTTGATCTTAAGGCGATGCTTGCTGAGTGCAAGAGTAGAGGATGCATCTACGTTGCTGTTCATAAGGTTGTAGAGTCTCTGCTTCTCGCCTGCGCTTGCAGGAAGCTTCTCGATCTTGTTTGCAAGACCCTTGTTCTTGTTGATGCACTTCTCAGCTGCGTCAGACTTAACCTGTCTCCAGGTGTGGTTAACGCTGGTACCGTCAAGGTTAACTTCAGAACCGTTGTAGATAGCAAGAAGCTTGGAGTTAAGCTCATCTCTCTTGTTAAGGAGCTCCATCATCTTGGTACGGATAGCCGCGATCTTAGCTCTCTTCTTATCGTTGCCCTTGATCTCCATGGTAGCGGGATCGTTGGTGATAACTGCGTAGTAACGAGCGTTGTCAGCCTCTTCGAGCTTGAGAGCTTCCTTGTGCTTCTTCTGAAGAGCCTTAACCTTAGTGTCAACGTCCTTCTTGAGCTGCTTCATATCGAAGGTGGTCTTACCATACTTGTAAGCGGTCATATCCTTCTGGCTCTCGAGAAGAGTGATCTCGAAGTCAGCGCCCTTTGCAAGAACGGAGAGGTCCTTGTTAGCCTGCTCAGCAGCCTTCTCTTCAAGTGCAGACTTCTTAACAACTTCCTTGTTCTTCTTGGAGGTCTTCTTCTTGTTGGTAGCCTTCTCAGCTGCTGCTGCTGCGGATGCTGCTACTGCTGCAACCTCTGCATCGCTGTTTCTGGTAGTACCATCGTTAGCGGTGTAAGAGATAGAGGGAATGGGAGTGTAAGCCTTGCCGGCGATGATATCGTCAGCGATAGAGGTAGAAGCGCGAGTAAGCTTGGTTCTGGTGAGTACTTCATACTCATCAACGAGCTTGTTGTAGTTAGCAATCTCGGTTTCAAGAGTCTTCTTGAATTCCTTTACCTTCTTGTTGTCAAGGATCTGACAGCAAACGTGAAGGTTCTCAGCGATTCTCTCAACTATGTATCTCTGATAAGTGAGACAGTTGATGATGAGAAGAACCTTGTTGTAGCCGTTAGCCTGATCCTTCTGCTGAGCAGTGGTAGCAAGTCTGCTCTTAACGTTGTTAAGAGCCTTGTCGCTCTTTGCGAGGTAGTTCTTGAGCTCCTTCTGATTGAGAACACTTACGTCAGGGTTGTAAGCGTTCACGCTGATAACGGTGGGGTTACCAACAGTCTTGAGGTTGTAGTTGTTGCTACCCTCCATGATCTGTGCGGGAAGGTTCTTGGGCGCGCCCTCAACCTTTTCGCCTGCGAGCTTGTTGTACTCGTCTACGAGGCCGTTGTATCTCTTGATCTGGGCCTCAAGCTTCTTGGTCACGTCCTTTGCGCCCTTCTTGTCAAGGGTATCACGGCAGGATGCGAGGTCGTCACAAAGTTCTACGAGGACCTGCTTCTCAACAGCGATGCTTTCAACAAGAAGCTCTACTCTGGTCTGCTTCTTTACTTTACTCATTGTTGTTCTCCTTCTGGGGACTTTTTCGTCCCCTTAAAAATTTTATTTTTTTATTTTTTGGTTTTCAAATCAATCATATCATCAACCGCTAAAACGCTGATGATTCTGCGCTTAGGCTTCTTACCAAGACTGTCAACCAGCTTGATAACGTCCTTCGCAAATAGCTCAATCTGATTCTCTGTCAGATCAAATCTGTTAATCGCTCCAATCAGGTCGCGCTTAAGCTCGAATCTCTCATTCTCCGTGGGCGTTGCACCCGACTGAATGAAGCCTATGAGCTTCTGCACTGAGGTCTGAAGGAAGGTAACGTCCGGTGAGCCAACCGGTGTCTGCGCGTTTATCTCATTGATAATCGCATTAAGCTCACCCTGGAGGGAGGCAAGCATGGTATCGAGCTCACGCTTTCTCGTGAGGTCATCAATCTCATACTCTTTGTTTCTCTCAACCAGCTCTCTTACGTAAATGAAGTTCTGAAGCTCGGTGATCTCTCTGCCGGAGTCGCTCGAGGTCAGCTTCTCGATAAGAGTGGTGGGCTCGATTTCCGTAATCGGAATTCGAAGTATTCCCGAATACTTTTCAACCTTCTTGTTATAATCATTGATAAGGCTCAGGAGCTTTCTTCTGCACTTCTTAGATTTAGGCTTTCTGTGAAGTCGCTCTGCCGCGCTCAGCACCTTGTACTGCTCCGCGGTGAAGCAAGCAAGCACGATACCGTAGCGATTTCTCTCTACGTCTCTAGCTCCGTAAAGGATAAGCCAGATGTTTCGTGTACACAAAAGCACGAAGCTCACTATGAGCAATATCAAGCTATAAACCAACTTGATTGCCAGGAATATAATAGGTAACAGCACCCACAAGAGTCCCATTATCACCAGCACCTGAGTTACCGGCGCGGGTACTACAAGCAGCGACATCAGCGCGATAACTGTGCAGAATGCGACGGTTACTATCCAGTAGATCTCGTAATCCACGCGAAGCGCACGGTAAATAAGCTGACGGATTCGCATATTGTAGTCGATACGGAAGTTGGTCGAAACGTAAGCGCGTAGGTTCTCGAATACCTTGCTCTGATATTTGATCGGGTCATTCGCCATACCAATTGCCTTGATGTTTCGCTTATTAAAGCGATTCATCGCTCTGGCCTTCTCGTATCTGATACGGTAGTATCTAATCTCGTTGTCAAAGCGTCTTGCGTTGTTCCTTCTCGCTCTCGACGAGATAATCGTCGATGCTATCCACATTGCCGCTCCCTTCATATGAAGCGCGTGGAACAGACTGAGTAAGGGACGCACACGCGAACCGTTGTTGGTCGCGTAATCGTAAAGCGCCTTGTAAAGTCCGCCGGTCGTGATCGGGTGCGAATGCTCGTCAATCTCAACCTTGTTTCTAAGACTTAACACGCGAGGTGTCGGGGGTCTGTCGTCGAGCCTGTGAATTATCCTGTCGGGAATTGACAGAGAAAGAGGCTCAAGCCATTCGTTACGGAGTCTGGGCGGTGGGTTACCGCTACGTTTGCTTGCTCGCGCAGGCGATGACCTCGTATTGAACTCGCTTACCATGTTGTTGTATTTTTCGATATCGTTGTGCAGCCATCTGCTCCACACTCTCTGCGAGCGTCTGATGCCCGCCTTGGTCGCGGAGTAGAGTCGCTGACATTCTATATCTATTATCGCTCCGAGCCTTGCAATATTGCTGAGCTCGAGAGTGTCCCTTGCCGTAACCATATCGTTTACGACCTCGGTGAATGCATCCTTGCGAGGAGTGAGGAAGCGGAGGAATCCGCGTTCTCTGAGGAAGAGCGCTCGCATCAAGCGAACGTTGATTTCGCTGAATAACAGCTTCCACCATGTAACGACTCCGTCAACCGTCGTCATGCTTCTCGCCCTGAGTGATCTCGAGAATCTCTCCTCGATCATCTTCGCCTCAAGGTCAAGAGGCGTCTCGGTCGTGCTTCCCGACCTGAGATCCTTTACACCGTCCTCGTATTCCTCGGTGAAGATCGCGTCAACACCTGCGGAATGAATGCCTGAATAAGGATTATTCGTATCTGCCGCACCGAGTATCGGGCCGTTCGCATCGGTAAAGCCTGCATCAAGGACTATCGAATCATCGGTACCCTGAAGCATCATCGGCGTTCCCGTGAAGGGTATCGCCGCCTCGCCGGACTTGCCAAAGCCTATGAGGGGCACGCCGCCGGGAGTCATACCGAGCATCGTCATTCCGTCAAAGTCAGCCTTGAGGAACGGAACGCCCATATCGGTCGCATATCCCATCGCACCGACAGACATAATCGGAGATTTGCCGCCGGGTGCGCCGCTCGCGCCCGAGGTTCCCGTGTAGAGACCGTATCCGTGCCACTTGTCACCGATAGTTCTCTTCGAGTTGTCAATCGTTTCGATGATTTCTCTGCAACAAATTATCTGCGGGAATTTGATTAAATTACCATATCTGATTATCTCTTCGATAACCGATGTGGAAACAACCGAGAACGGAACGTCAAGCAGCTTCGACAGCTCCTCTGCCGTCTTGTTGTGCGCGGTGATTGCCTTGAGGAACTTGCGCTTGTATCTCACGAGCACGTTCGGTAAGAATGTGACTCTACCGTAGCTACGGTACTTCGCAAGAACCTTGTTCATACCAGTCAGACGCTCTCTCTCAAGAACGAGCTGCTCAAGGAGGAGTCTTGTCTTGGTGCGTCCGGTGCAATCGTTCATCCAACGCATCTTCAGACGGTATATCTTTCGGTTGTATCTGGAGTTGATTCTGTAAAGCTTCTTCTGATAAGACTGAGTGTTGCGGTCGGAGTCGTGAATTACCGTTTCGAGCGCCAGAAGCTTCTCACGATGCTTTCTGTTCAGCTTGTTAAGCTTTCTCTCGAAGCGCTTGCGCTTCTCCTCGTTTCTCTTCTTTTTATTCTCAACATCACCCTTCGCTATTACGGTACTCTCGTCAATAAACCAGATTTCCACGTTAGCGCCTATTCTGCGGCACCAAGCGATGAAGGGCTGAAGCCATACGAAGAGGTGACCGAATAACGTGGTGGGATGCCACCATGAAACTACGGGATCCTCGTTTACGGTTACCTCGAATACGTGAGGCGAGTTGATGAACGACATCTCAACCGCACGGTTCTCGGTAAGCCTGAAGTGCTTCATAAGAAGCGGTGTATAACCCGTGCGCTCCTTGCGGTTGCGCTGATAGGGCTTCTCGTAGGACATTTCCTTCAAGGGATCCCTCGGGAACACCTCTATGTAATTGTCCTTATAAGTAATAGTAGGAACCTTTATCTTGGACGCCGAGTCCATAAGATCCTTCGGAGTTGCGGCAGATATACGTGAGAACTGCTCGCCGACGATCGACATATAGTCAATCGCTCTGCCGTTATAAAGCTCAATTTCCTTGTAGAGCGCACGGCTGTGGGATCTCGCAATATCGGAACGCTTCATCTGCATTGCCGTATCTATTGCAACTCGTCTTACCTCGATAAGATTGGAAATCACTCTCAGGTTCTCGACGAGAGCAATTACAACGCCGTCGTCATCAAATGCCCTGGCAATTGCTTTCTCCGTAGCCTTGAGAGATTTCTTGAAATACTTGATTGCTCGGTTGCACTTCTTCTGAAAGTCGTCGAGATCGTCGACCGTTTTCACGATCTTCGAGCCCTCGCGAAGCGCAGATATCATCACGCTCGCTATCGCTGACGCTCTATCGGTCATCGGCGACTCGTCACCGAGCGACAGAGAATCATTGAAGCTGCCCGACTTCTCAAGAATCTCGCGCGATTTCTCGCTGTAGCCCGCCTCGTTGGGTAAAAGGTCCGAACGAACCGCGGTGCTGATAAATCTTGACGTCGCGCCAACCGTTTCTATAAGCTCGCGCTTATAAGCAACCACAGGGAAGTTAACCTCCTTCTCACCTGCGCATATACGCTGAAGTAGCGAAACAGGCAGAGTGTAGAAGGGTATGCCGGTCACCTTGGTGCATCCCTCGGCACACTTGTTGTAGGAAGTCATAGCCTTTACGAAGAATTCCTCCGCAACCTTTCTCTGCGTGTACTTACCTGCTCGGTGCACCTCGCGGAGATAGGTGTAAGCCAGCTTGAGCTTCTCCTTCTCAACGGCAAGCCTTGTAACGAACAGACGCTGACGCGTTCTCGCAAAGGCGTTTCTCGTCTTGGCTGTCTTGATGCCAGAGAGCTTCTTGCCGTATTTGATGCTAATGTTTATTACCTTATTCTTATATTTAGGATTGGAACGCTCCTCAACCGGAGTTTTCGCATCCAGGCTGCGAAGCTCGTTCTCATATCTCTTCTTGAATATTTTTGTTTCGCGTATCAGCTCGCCGATGCGCTTGCATTCCGCGTCGAGCTTCTCAATAGCGCCCTTGATCTTTCTGCTATATGCTTTGCAGGCAAATTTGCTCTTTGGCAGCTCAATGTCGCCAATCAGCTCCTCAGCAGACTTGGGAGGTGCGACCGGTATCACGGTCGCGCTCGAATCAGGCGGAAGATTACCGTCCTTGTCGGGATAAATCTCAACGTAGCTTTCCTTGTAGCAGAAGCTTGGGATCACCGCAAGCGACTTGCCCGATGCGATGCTGTCCGGCAGAAGCGTCGAGAGCCTTGTGAGCTGCTCGCCCGTCAGAGCGGAATAAGATATGACGTACTCGTTATATCTATCAACCTCGCCGTGAAGCGCTATACGCGCGTTTCTTATATATTTGTAGGCTTTTAGTCTTGCAAAGTTCTCGAGATTATCGCATCTGATCTCCAGAATCTTCGTGCAGATCTTAAGTATGCTGACGATGATCGCAGGGCCTTCCGCCTCGTTGCGATTCGATTCCAGCGACTTAACCGCCTCGCGAAGCGCAAGCTCAAAGCTCTTTATCGCATCTTCGGAGTGCTTGATGTAAAGCTTGAATGCCGATTCGCTGCCGTCAAGACGCTTTCCCTCTGCCTTGATAACCGAAATTATCTCGTCCTGGAGAAGCACGTCATCCGCAGAGGTCGTTTTCTCGGCATCAGGATCAATTCCCTTCGCTCTCTCACGCTCCTTGCGGCGCTTTTCCGCAGCTTTGTTCAATTTATCGTTAAACGCCTTTATATCCTCGTCGGTAACCTCGGGGATATCTCTTTTCGGCGCGCCGTCATCATCTGCCTCAGGCTCGGGCTCCTCGTCGGACTCCTCGCGGCTCTTCACCACCAGGTTGCCGTCATCGTCGAATACCATCTCGAAGGAATCGTCAATCTTCTCGACATTCTCCGCAGGCTCTTCGTCCTCAGGCTCATCGTCTGCTTCCTCCACAGCCTCAGCAGGCTCGAAATCAGGCTCGCCCTCCTCACCGTCCTCGACGTCCGCGTCGTGCTCGGCATCGGAATCGTCCGCAGCCGGCTCTTCCGCCGCAACGTCAGGCTCAGAGTCTTCCGCCGCAGGTACGCCCTCCGATTCGGGAGCAGGAGCCACATCGGGTGCATCCTCCGCAGTCTCCGCATCGGGAGTCGCCTCATCAGCAGGCTCAACAGTCTCATCCTCAGGCTCGACAGCCACCTCTATTTTCACCGCGCTATCCGCGTCAGAGGATTCAGGTGCAGGCTCAGCAATCTCGGGCTCGTCAGCCGCGACAGCTTCTGCGGGAACCTCGTCCGCTTCGGTCGCCGTCGGCTCAGCCTCGGGCTCCGCGGTAGGTTTATCATCCGGGAATCTATCCACGAGAACCTTGTTGCCGTCCTCGTCGACTATCTCACGCTTGGTGACGCTGTTGACCAGAGCCTCCGCACGCTCGCTACGCTCGCGCGCTTCCTGTCGCTCCATCTCAATGAATGACGCAACAGTCTGCTCCTTAGCCTCCTTGGCTTCTCTCATGGCAGCCTCGCGAGCCTCGGCATCACGCTGCTTCGCAGCAGACGCAGCAGCCTCACGCTCCTTAAGAAGCTTCTTGCGGTAGTTTTGCGCATAATCAAACGCGGCAAGTCTCTCGTCAGCAACCTTTTGAGCCGCCTTCTCGTTCTCCGCTTTGCGCTTCTCCGCCTCGGCTATTCTTGCTGCCGTTTCCTTCTCCGCTTTTATGCGGCGCTTGACAAGCTCGCTATTGCGCGCTCGGTGTTTAGCGTGTGCCTTGGTAATGTTACCGGCAGCAGCCTTAAGCTTTTCGTCCATCGAGAGATTTTCGTTCTCGGGGGCTTTCTGTGCGTTATTCACTTTTGATTCTGCTTCTTTCGCAGAATCAGGCGTCTTTTTCTTCTTGTCTGCCATTATTTACCCCCTTTATCAGTATCGTTATAATATTTAAGTAGAAAATTCAATATATCTCTACGAAGTATTATTCCTACAAAGCAGCCTCTGTCGTCCACTACCGGAACGAAGTTATGCTCCTTGACTCTCTCTATAAGCTCGGACATCGACGCGTTGTGATAAACCGGCGGAGCATAATTGCCGTCGATAATCTCCATAACCGCATTCGACTCCGCCATTCGCGAGTCAAAGCTGCCGCTCTCCAGAATATACGTCAGAATATCGTCATTGCGAAGCGTTCCCACATACTTGCCCTCGGAATCTATCACGGGAATAGCCACGTAGCGATGATAGCGCATCTTCTCGAGAGCCTGACGCACCGTGCTCTCCACCGTAACAAACTCAACCAAGCTTTTGGGAATTATAAAACGCATTATATTCATTTACTACCTCCGTTAATGCCGCAAAGCGCAGCACCTATTACGGTAGCAAACCTGGAATACTCGGGAATAATGAAGTTGACTCCGTATATATCCCTCATATTATTTATCTCCGCAAACTTACGCTTGCAAAAATCAAACTCAGTAACGTTGCCCGTCAGCACTATATCCGTTACGCCGACCGAGCGGGCCGCGAACATAGAAACCATGGCAACCGTCTCAAACACCATATTCATCACGCCAAGGGCAATATCCTCCTTGGTCGCGAGGTCAGACACAGCGGCAAAATTTGATGCCGTCATATCTCTCGCAAGCGAGGTCATCGAATCCGACGCAGTCATATCCTTGATACGCAGGTCGATATTATCAAGCGAGCCGCCGTCAGCGTATTTAGCAATATGCTCGGTGCTCTCCGCCCCGACGAGCAGCTTGGAAAGACCCATAAGAGTTCCGCCGCCGACTCCCGTGCCGCCAAGGTATTTATAATACCCGTCCGAGCGCGCGTGAACTATTGCGGTTCCCGTGCCCATGCTCACTACGAGAGCGTTGTCAAGACCCGAAAGGAAAATTCCGCCACGGCCTATGCTGTCAAATTCGTCTACGCGCTGACAGTCAAGTCCGTAAAGGCTCCCCTTCACGAACGACGAGCCAACGCCGGTTATCATAATTTTAGAGATTTTACTTATATTTATATTATTGCCGTCGGTAAATCTGCCAAACGCACCGTAAGCCGAGGTGAGCGGGTCATTAGCCGTAACAAGCTGCGGCTGGATAAGCGCTCTTCCCGCGTCCTTGCCCGAAAAGCCTACTATTTTAGTGGTGCTGCCGCCAACGTCAATACCTATAATTATACTCATTTTTCCTCGTCCTTTCTGCCGCGAGATATGCAAGCGAGGCGCACGAATGTGGTGTTTGTCCTTGCTCGAGGCGAGTTCAAATGTTAATTCACGCACCCATTATAACATATATTTTTATAAGTTGCAAGGCATTACCGATATTTTTTGTGAACAAATTGTAAATTTTGGATTTTTAATAATATTTCATAGATTTTTTCGCGTTTTTTGGCGTATTTTGGAATAAAATTTGATTTTTATTGAATTTTGCACAAAATAGTGCTATAATGAACACATATAATATTTTTGGAGGTTTTTTATGAAAGTACTTATAATAAATGGAAGTCCGCACAAGAACGGAACTACCAACGCGGCGCTCTCAGAGGCTATGGCTACGCTTGAAAAAGAGGGTGTTGAATGCGAAATTGTCCAGGTCGGTCACCTCGCGATTCGCGGCTGCGTTGCATGCCTTGGATGTCGCAAGGCGGGCAGGTGCGTGATAGACGATGCAGTAAACGAGGTTGCTGAAAAGTTCCGCGAGGCAGACGGTATCATCGTCGGCTCTCCCGTATATTACGCAGCGCCCAACGGCACTCTGCTCTCATTTCTCGACAGACTATTTTACAGCACGCCCTTTGATAAGAGAAAGAAGGTTGGCGCAGCGGTCGTGGTTGCAAGACGAGGCGGCTGCACCGCGTCATTCGACGTTTTGAATAAATATTTCACCATCTCGGGAATGCCCGTGGCGACCAGCTCTTACTGGAACCAGGTTCACGGGGCAAATGCCGATGACGCCCGTCTTGACGAGGAGGGTATGATGTGTATGAGAAATCTTGCCAGAAATATGGCGTTCCTTATGAAGAGCGTCGCTCTCGGCGAGGAGAAGTACGGTATGCCCGAAAAGGAAAGCGGAATAAGAACGAATTTCATTAAAAAATAATAAGGTAGAACGGTTGGAAGAAAAATCCAGCCGTTTTTTACTTGAATTTGGGAAATGTAAAAAACTGTTGACATTTGTTCTGTTAGATGTTATAATAAAATTATGATAGAGGTGCGGTGACTAAAAGTAACGCGAGGAACACTGTGGGAGTGCGCGCGAAAGGAGTCAGCCGCCGAAACTCTCGCTCTGCCCTCTCGGAGCGTTGGTTGGCCGGCTACAGAATATGCCGTCGGCTGTCACTTTTTTAGTGGAGCGCTATTCATTTTTCAATTATGAACTGCGCTGTGCTTTCACAGCGTTTTTTGTTTGATTATCAAAATTTAATATAAAGGAGAAAAAGAAATGACTAAAACAGCAAAAATCACTCTCATAGCTGCGATAGCTGTCATTATCGCTCTGCTCGTCGTTGCGGGCGTTACGGGCGGCGCTCTCGGCACCGTACCCTGCCCCGATTGCGCGGGCGCGGCAGAATGCGAGACCTGCGGCGGCTCGGGCGAGGTTGTTGGTAGCTTCTGGGCTCTTATTCCTCCCATTATTGCTATCGGACTCGCTCTTATCACTAAGGAGGTTTACAGCTCGCTGTTCATCGGTATTATATCCGGTGCGCTTCTCGCTGCCAACTTCTCTGCAACAGCGACTCTCGACGTCGCAATCAACGACGGACTTATCTCTGCGGTTTCAGGTACTGCGGGCATCTTCATCTTCCTCGTTGAGCTTGGCGTTATCGTCGCTCTTATCAACAAGGCAGGTGGCTCACGCGCATTCGGTGAATGGGCGCAGACGCATATCAAGAGCAGAGTTGGCGCGCAGCTTGCAACCTTCGCGCTCGGCGTGCTTATCTTCATCGACGACTACTTCAACTGTCTCACGGTTGGCTCTGTAATGCGTCCCGTAACAGACAAGCACAAGATCTCGAGAGCTAAGCTCTCCTACCTCATTGATGCGACGGCTGCTCCCATTTGTATGATAGCTCCTATCTCAAGCTGGGCTGCGGCAGTTGCACAGTACGCAGAGGACGGTCAGGGACTCAAGCTCTTCGTTATGGCTATTCCCTACAACTTCTACTCGCTTCTTACGCTCGTATTCGTCATTGCTCTTGCATTTATGAAGTTTGACTACGGCAAGATGCGTACTCACGAGTTCAACGCAGTCAAGAACGACGACCTCTACACCGAGGGTGACAAGGCGGAGGCTGCTGAGGTTGAGCCCAGCGCAAACGGCAGAGTTATCGACCTCGTTCTTCCTATCGTATTCCTTATTATAGTAAGTGTTATCGCGCTCGTTTACGTCGGAGGCTTCTTCGGCGTTGACGCTTGGGGCGGTACCGATCTTGCAGGCGACTTCGTTGGCGCATTCGGTAATACCGACGCCACTATCGGCTTGCCTTGGGGCGGTCTGTTCTCGCTTATCGTTATCATTATTTATATGATCGCGAGAAGACTCGTCAGCTTCAAGGAAGCTATGGACTGCGTTCCCAAGGGCTTCATCGCGATGGTTCCCGCTATACTTATTCTTACCTTCGCGACAGGTCTTAAGAACATCACCACTCTTCTCGGCGCTAAGTATTTCGTAGGCGAGCTTATGAGCGGCGCGGCAGCAGGCCTTGCTAACTTCCTTCCCGCTATCATCTTCCTCGTTGCTTGCGTGCTCGCGTTCGCAACCGGTACTTCGTGGGGTACGTTCGGTATTCTTATTCCTATCGTTACCGCCATCTTCCCCGCAGGAAGCGAGCTTCTCATCATCGGTATGTCTGCCTGCCTTGCAGGCGCGGTATGCGGCGACCACTGCTCGCCTATCTCTGACACCACCATTATGTCCAGCGCCGGCGGTCAGTGCAACCACCTTAACCACGTATCCACCCAGATTCCCTACGCTATCAGCGTAGCAGCTATATCCTTCGTGATGTACATCATCGCAGGCATTGTGCAGAACGCATATATCTGCCTTGCGATCGGTATCGCGCTCACTATTGGATTCCTCTTCGTAATGAAGAAAATCGCAGACAAGCGCCACCCCGAAACCAAGATAGATTAAAAGGTATAAAAACCGCCTCACACCGAGGCGGTTTTTCTTAAAAGCAATACATAAATCATTATTTTTCGGAGAAAATACAAAAAAAGTCAAAAAAGTACTTGACAAACGAAATTTTATGTGCTAAAATAGTCCACGTCAAAATTGATAGCGGAATTGTGTAAAGGTAGCACAGCAGACTCTGACTCTGTATGTCTGGGTTCGAATCCTAGTTCCGCTGCCAAAGAAAAACAGACCATCATTCGATGGTCTGTTTTTTCTTTCCTTTGGCGGCGCAACTGCGGATTCTCGCACAGCTCTTGCCTTTAGGCAAGAATCGGGTTCGCATACCCCGACCATAGATCTGCAAGCTCG